>NZ_JBEYRP010000046.1:0-38613 GCF_040704085.1 Streptomyces sp. NPDC047841 | reverse complement strand
AAGCTGACCCTCATCGACAACGACAAGGCCGAGGAGTGGAACAACGCCTACTCCCTGTGGTGCGGCCGTGACGCGCTGAAGGACGGCGTGATCCTCGCCAACGGCGACACCGTGCACCCGGTCTCCGTCGAGAAGACCCTGCTCGCCGCGCGCGGCGAGGGCAAGCGGATCATCCTCGCCCTGGACACGGTCAAGAGCCTGGCCGACGAGGAGATGAAGGTCGTCGTGGACCCCGAGAAGGGTGTGCGCAGGATCACCAAGCTGATGGACCCGGCGGAGGCGACCGGTGAGTACATCGGCGTCACCCTGATCGAGGGCGAGGCGGCGCAGGAGCTGGCCGACGCGCTGCGGGCCACCTTCGAGCGCGACCCCCAGCTGTACTACGAGGACGGCTACCAGGAGCTGGTCGACCGCGGCTTCAAGGTCGACGTGGCGCCCATCGGCGACGTGAGCTGGGTCGAGATCGACAACCACGACGACCTCGCGCGCGGACGGGTGATCGCGTGCCAGTACTGACCCGGCTGATCCCCTCGCCGGTCGTCGTGGACATCCGCGCGGGTGCCCTGGACGACCTGGCGAGTGTGCTCGCCGACCAGCGGATCTCGCACTCCGGGCGGCTCGCCGTCGCCGTCAGCGGCGGCTCCGGGGCCCGGCTGCGCGAGCGCCTCGCGCCCACGCTGCCCGGCGCGGTCTGGTACGAGGTCGGCGGCGGCACCCTGGACGACGCGGTCCGGCTGGCCGACGAGATGAAGTCGGGTCACTACGACGCGGTCGTCGGTCTCGGCGGCGGCAAGGTCATCGACTGCGCGAAGTACTCCGCGGCGCGCGTCGGCCTGCCCATGGTCGCCGTCGCCACCAACCTCTCCCACGACGGCATCTGCTCGCCCGTCTCCATCCTGGACAACGACGCCGGCCGTGGCTCCTACGGGGTGCCGACGCCCATCGCCCTCCTCATCGATCTGGACGTGATCCGCGAGGCGCCGATGCGGTTCGTGCGGTCCGGCATCGGTGACGCCCTGTCCAACATCTCCGCGGTCGCGGACTGGGAGCTGGCCAACCGCGTCAACGGGGAGAAGATCGACGGCCTGGCCGCCGCCATGGCACGCCAGGCGGGCGAGGCCGTGCTGCGGCACCCGGGCGGATGCGGCGAGGACGAGTTCCTGACCGTGCTGTCCGAGGGCCTGGTGCTGTCGGGCATCGCCATGTCGATCGCCGGGCACACCCGGCCGTCCTCCGGCGCCTGCCATGAGATCAGTCACGCGCTCGACCTGCTCTACCCCAAGCGGGCGGCGAGCCACGGCGAGCAGGTGGGACTGGGGGCCGCCTTCGCCATGCACCTGCGCGGCGACACCGAGCGGGCCCTGCTGATGGCCGGCACGCTGCGCCGGCACGGGCTGCCCGTGGTGGCGGAGGAGATCGGGTTCGACGACGACGAGTTCGTCCGCGCGGTGGAGTACGCGCCGCAGACCCGGCCCGGCCGTTACACGGTCCTGGAGCACCTGGAGCTGTCCGCGGAGGGCATCCGGAAGGCGTACGCCGGCTACGTGGCCGCGGTCGCCGGCTGAGCCGGGGCCCGGTTTGACCCCTACGGCCCGGGCCCGTAACCTTGACCGTCGGCGTGTCCACTGAACACGCCACATCCCCGTAAACCTCTTCCTCCCGGGCACACGGTTGGCCGGGAGAGGTCGTCCGTGGTTCTCCCGGGCGACTGGCCTGCGGGGGTGCCGTTTCTTCGAGCGAAAGTGAGATCCGCGTGTACGCCATCGTGCGCAGCGGTGGTCGCCAGCACAAGGTTGCTGTCGGCGACGTCGTTGAGGTTGACAAGATTTCCACTGCCAAGGTTGGCGACACGGTCGAGCTCTCGACCCTGCTCGTTGTCGACGGCGACTCCGTGACCAGTGACCCGTGGGTGCTGGCCGGCATCAAGGTCCAGGCCGAGGTCGTGGACCACCACAAGGGCCAGAAGATCGACATTCTGCGCTACAAGAACAAGACCGGCTACCGCCGTCGGCAGGGCCACCGCCAGCAGTACACGGCGATCAAGGTCACTGAGATCCCCGCGGCTGCGAAGTAAGGGACTGAGGAGAAATGGCACACAAGAAGGGCGCATCGTCCACCCGGAACGGTCGCGACTCCAACGCCCAGCGGCTCGGCGTGAAGCGCTTCGGCGGTCAGGTCGTGAGCGCGGGTGAGATCCTGGTCCGCCAGCGCGGCACGCACTTCCACCCGGGCGCCGGCGTCGGCCGTGGCGGCGACGACACGCTGTTCGCCCTGCAGGCCGGTTCGGTGCAGTTCGGCACCCACCGTGGCCGCAAGGTCGTGAACATCGTTCCGGTCGCCTGAGTCGGCTGATCGGAAGCTTTCGCGAGGCGGACCTCACTTCCCGGTCGGGAAGGCGGGTCCGCCTTTCGCGTGTTACCCACAAGACATACCCGGACGTTCCTTCTGGAGGCACTTAACCATGACCACCTTCGTGGACCGCGTCGAACTGCACGTCGCCGCGGGTAACGGGGGCCACGGCTGTGCCTCCGTCCACCGTGAGAAGTTCAAGCCGCTCGGCGGCCCCGACGGCGGCAACGGCGGCCGGGGCGGCGACGTCATCCTGACGGTCGACCAGTCGGTCACGACGCTGCTCGACTACCACCACTCCCCGCACCGCAAGGCCACCAACGGCAAGCCCGGCGAGGGCGGCAACCGCTCCGGCAAGGACGGCCAGGACCTGGTCCTGCCCGTGCCGGACGGCACGGTCGTCCTGGACAAGGCGGGCAACGTGCTCGCCGACCTGGTCGGCCACGGCACCTCGTACATCGCCGCGCAGGGCGGCCGGGGCGGCCTCGGCAACGCGGCGCTGGCCTCCGCCCGCCGCAAGGCGCCCGGCTTCGCGCTGCTCGGCGAGCCCGGTGACATCCAGGACGTCGTCCTGGAGCTGAAGACCGTCGCGGACGTGGCCCTCGTCGGCTATCCGAGCGCCGGCAAGTCCTCGCTGATCTCCGTGCTGAGCGCGGCCAAGCCGAAGATCGCCGACTACCCGTTCACCACGCTGGTCCCGAACCTGGGCGTGGTGACCGCCGGTTCCACCGTCTACACCATCGCCGACGTGCCCGGTCTCATCCCCGGCGCCAGCCAGGGCCGCGGCCTCGGCCTGGAGTTCCTGCGGCACGTGGAGCGGTGCAGCGTGCTGGTGCACGTGCTGGACACCGCGACCCTGGAGTCCGACCGTGACCCCGCCTCCGACCTCGACATCATCGAGGAGGAGCTGCGGCAGTACGGCGGCCTGGGCGACCGGCCCCGCATCGTCGTCCTGAACAAGGTGGACGTGCCGGACGGCAAGGACCTCGCCGAGATGGTCCGCCCCGACCTGGAGGCCCGCGGCTACCGCGTCTTCGAGGTGTCGGCGGTGGCGCACATCGGGCTGCGCGAGCTGACCTTCGCCCTCGGTGAGCTGGTGGCGGGCGCGCGTGCCGCCAAGCCGAAGGAGGAGGCGACCCGGATCGTCATCCGGCCCAAGGCCGTGGACGACACGGGCTTCACCGTCACCCGTGAGGACGTCGCCGGTGAGCCGCTGTTCCGGGTGCGCGGCGAGAAGCCCGAGCGCTGGGTCCGGCAGACCGACTTCAACAACGACGAGGCCGTCGGCTACCTCGCCGACCGGCTCAACCGCCTCGGTGTGGAGCAGGAGTTGATGAAGGCGGGTGCCCGCACGGGTGACGGCGTCGCCATCGGTCCGGAGGAGAACGCGGTCGTCTTCGACTGGGAGCCGACGGCCATGGCCGGCGCGGAGATGCTCGGCCGCCGTGGCGAGGACCACCGCTTCGACGCCCCCCGGCCCGCGGCACAGCGCCGCAGGGACCGGCAGGCCGAACGGGACGACTCCCAGCAGGAGTTCGACGACTTCGAGCCCTTCTAGGCGAGCCGCCTCGAGCCCTTCCGGGCGAGCCGCTTCGGGCGCGGAGGAGTGGCGCTTCGGCTGTTACAGCACCTTTACACAACTTCGCGCCGATCGCCGTACGGGTGACACGGAGCCGAAGTGTGGCGGGCGCTACGGTGACATGACCGTTGCGGACGGGGAGCGTTTGACCGGCGCTCCCCGCCGCGTGCACGTCGTGTCCCGTGGGGGGAAGACATATGGGCTCCGCGCCCGCCGAGCGTCCTGTCGTGTCCGTGATCGTTCCCGTCTACAACGCCGTCGACCATCTGCCGCAGTGCCTGCGGTCCATCGCCGGCCAGTCGATCGGGTTCGAGCACATCGAGATCATCACGGTGGACGACGGTTCCACCGACGGCGGCGGCGAGCTGCTCGACGCCTGGGCCGAACGCCATCCCGGCCGGGTGCGGGTGGTGCACCAGGAGAACTCCGGCGCACCGGGCGGCCCGCGCAACCGGGCCGTCCGGATGGCCCGGGGCGAGTTCCTGTTCTTCGCCGACCCCGACGACTACCTGGGCACCGAGGCGCTGGAGCGCCTGGTCGCCGCCGCCGAGCGCAACGACTCCGACGTGGTCCTCGGGAAGATCAAGGGCGTGGGGCGCAAGGCCCCGGTCACCCCGTTCCGGGAGAACGTCGACGGGGGTGACATCTTCACCTCCAAGGGCGTGTGGTCCCTCACCGCGCACAAGCTGTTCCGCCGCTCGCTGGTCGAGGAGCACGGACTGCGGTTCGCGGAGGGCCTGCGGCTGGCCGAGGAACAGATGTTCGTGGTGCCCGCCTACCTGCACGCGCGGTCGATCTCCGTCGTGTCCGACTACGACTGCTACTACCTGGTCCGCCGCGACGACTTCCCGCACCTGACCCAGGAGGTCCCGGACCCCGCCCCCTTCTACGCGAACGTGCGGGACGTCCTGACCGTCGTGGCGTCGCACGTCCCGCCCGGCGCCCGGCGCGACAAGCTGCTGTACCGGTGGCTCACCCTGGAGATCCTCGGCCGCTTCGACGGGCGCTTCGCCGACCTGCCCGAGGAGGTCCGCGCCCTGCACGTGAAGCTGGCGGGGGACCTGCTGAGCGCCTTCATGCCGCAGACGCTCGTGGACCAGCTGCCGCCGCTCTCCCGGCTGCGCTGCCTGCTGATCTCCCAGGGGCTCGTCGAGGAACTCACCGCCCTCACCACGCTGGTCCCCAGGCCGGAGCCGAAGCCGCCCGCGCCCCCCGCCCGGCCGGCGTCCGCACCGAGCCGGCGGCTCGCCCGGTACACCCCCGCCCGTGTGCTGAAGGCGCTCGGACGGCGTCTGCGCCGGGGGCGCTGACCGGCCGGCGCCCCCCGGACGGCACAGGGCGGGGCCCGGAGGTCGAACCTCCGGGCCCCGCCCCTTGTCCCGTGCCCGCTCAGAGCTCCTTGGTCTGCTCCAGCATCCGGTCCACGACCCGCTTCGAGGCGTGGCCGTCGTCCAGGTCGCAGAACAGGTGGTGGAAGCGGTCGAAGCGGTCCTGGTACTCGGCGGACACCTCGTCGATGTCCAGGAGCGCGTCGACCAGCTCCTTCGAGGTGAACACCAGCGGACCGGGCGAGTCCTGCTCGAAGTCGAAGTAGAAGCCGCGCAGGGTGTCCCGGTAGTGCTCCAGGTCGTAGGTGAAGAAGAGCATCGGCCGCTTCAGGTGGGCGTAGTCGAACATGACCGACGAGTAGTCCGTGATCATGATGTCGGCCGCCAGGTACAGCTCGGCGATGTCCGGGTACTCCGACACGTCCCACACGAAGCCGTTGCCGGCACCCGGCACCGCGTCCACCACGTTGGAGTGGCGGCGGATCAGCAGGACGTGGTCGTCACCCAGCCGCCGCTGCGCGTCCTCGATGTCGATCCGCAGGTCGAACCGGTACTGGCCCTGGCTGTGCGCCTGGTCGTCGCGCCAGGTCGGCGCGTACAGCACGACCTTCTTGCCCTTCGGCAGGCCGAGCTGCTTCTTCACCCGCTCCGCGACGGCGTCCTTCTCCGGCGAGTACAGGTAGTCGTTGCGCGGGTAGCCCGCCTCCAGGATCTCCCCGTCGTAGGAGAAGGCGCGCTTGAGGATCGGCGTGCTGAACCGGTTGGAGGACACCACCAGGCTCCACTGCTTCGCCTCCAGGGCCAGCTTCTCCTGGTAGCGGCGGTCGAAGTGCAGCGTGTCGATGTCGTGGCCGATCTTCTTCAGCATCGTGCCGTGCCACGTCTGCACGATGACCTGGCCGGGGCGCCGCTCGATCCAGTCCGGCAGGTGGCCGTTGGTGACGATGTAGCGGCTGGAGGCCAGCGCCTCGTACCACTCGCGGCCCCACATGCGGACGCGCTCCACGCCCTCCGGCAGCAGGACCTGGCCGTCGCGCACGGCCCACAGGTGCTTGAGCTGCGAGCCACGGGCGACCAGCTCCTCGTACATCGCCTTCGGGCTGTCGGAGAACTGCTTGCCGTTGTAGCTGAGGTAGAAGACCTGGTCCTTCAAAGGCTGCTGCCGCAGGGGCGCGTACACCTGCTCGCGCAGCTGCCGCTGGCGGTACGGGCCGCGCTCCAGGTCGTCCAGCTCCGAACGGCAGTTCAGCTGGGGGAAGTCGGCCCAGCGGTTCTCCAGCCAGTAGCGGCGGCCGCCCAGCTCGGCACGGAGCGGGAACTGCGCCGCCGCGAGGCGGTCGGTGACGAACGGCACGTCGGGACCCTCACCGTCGGCCGGGCGCAGGAAGAGGTTCCAGCGGCCCGCGCGCAGCGGCACATCGCCGTTGCCGCCGAGGGTGGAGGGGTCGAAGGCGACCTCGAAACGGCCGTCGTCGAGCCAGCGCGGCTCCACGAAGCGCTCCTCGAACCGCGCCCGGGGCTTGAGCAGCAGCCGGGCACCGGTGAGCCGGGCGTCGGTGCGCGCGGTGAGGACGATCCGGCCGTCCTCCAGGGCGACCCGGTCGATCACGGCCCGCCGGGTGCGGCCGGCCAGCTTCAGGTACCCGTTGTGCCCGCCGGTCACGGCCAGTTCGCCGTGCTCGACGTATTCACCCAGCGAGGCGGGCAGGTTGTAGCGCCCGTCCGCCAGGCCCTCCTGGAGGACCGTGCTGAACTGGCGCTCACCGCCCTTGGGGTCCGTGGCCACCAGCACGGTGGACCAGACGCGCTTCTCGGGCCGGGTCAGGGCGTCGACACCCTCGCTGAAGACCAGCGCCACGTCGGCCACCGGGACCTCGACCGAGAACCGGCGCGTGCCGCCCTCCTCGGTGACGTCGACCGGGTACTCGTGGACCTCGGCGCCCTTCTGGTTCTTCACCCGCAGCGCCACCCGCTCGCCGGCGTGCAGCGGGACCCGGATGTCACCGGTCACCCGCAGCCGGTCGCCCTCCAGGGTCCAGCCGGTGATCAGGGCGCGGACCTTCTCGATGCGCAGCTTGAGCGCACCGCGCTCGACCGACGGCAGCATCCGGAAGTCGGTGTCCAGCCAGAGGTACGGCGGGAAGTTGCAGGCGGCGCCGCCGCTGGACTGCACGGCGGCACGGCGCACCAGGCCGGAGGCGTACAGGCCGAGGCCCACGTGCCACAGGCCCTCCTGCCAGTCACCGCCCTTGCGCAGCTTCGCCGGGTCGATGGTGACCTCCCAGCCGGCCCAGTCGTAGTTGTACCGGTCCTGGCCGGAGTCCGTGGTGCGCTCCGGGGACTCGGTGTTCCGGGTGGGCAGCACGATGCGGCGGCGGGACTTGTCCTTGCGCAGTTGCAGGACCTTGACGGACGAGCGCTTCGAGGGGAGGTCGATCTTGTCGATCCAGGCGTGCCCGCCCAGCACCAGCTTGCCGTCGGACCAGCGGACGTCCTGGAGCGGGGCGCGCATGCGCAGGTCCCGGTCGATGCGCAGGGCCTTGCGCGGGACGTCCAGGTCGGCGTCGGCCAGGGCCGGGAAGGAGGCGTACTTGCGGACCAGGCCGGTGACCTCGATGGCCTCCTTGCGCCGCTGCGAGGCCAGCAGGGTGATCAGCTCGTCGAGCTGGTGCTTGCGGACCAGCAGCCACTGCACCCGCAGGTGCGTCGGCAGCGACATGACGACCTTGGGGTCGATGTGGTCCAGGAAGCGGTTGGCCGAGCGCAGGAACTCGGCGCGGTACTCCTCGTCGCCGTCGGGCACCACGTTGAGGAACAGCCGCAGGTCGTCCACGAGGACGCGGGTGTCGTACTCCTGCTTCAGGCGGGCGAAGGTCTCGCCGGACTGCCTGCCCAGGAAGTCGCTGATCTCCAGGACGGACGTGACGCGGTCGCGCACACCGGCCGGGTCGGTGCGGCGCTGCGTGATGGAGGGGGCGGACTCGCCCTCGCGCAGCCGCCAGTAGTAGCAGGGCTCGGAGATGACGTCGACAGCCTCGGCGAGGTAGTGCGCCCGCATGGTGACGGGGGTGTCCTCGTACAGGCGGCCCTCGGGGAAGGCGAAGCCGTGCTCCTCCCAGAAGGTCCGGCGGAAGACCTTGTTGCAGGCGATCCGGTCGGCGACGAGCTTGGCGTACTCGGAGATGTGGGTGCGCTGGCGTGCCTCGCCCGCGAGCATCCGCATCAGCGGGACCTGCCAGGTCTTCTCGCCCTTGAGGTGGAAGACGTTGCCGGTGGCGAAGTCGGAGCCGGTCTCGTCGAGGCTGCCGACCATCAGGCGGTAGGCGTCCGGCGGGACGAGGTCGTCGCTGTCGACGAACGTCAGGAACTCCGACTCGGGGGCGAGGTGGGCGATACCGGTGTTGCGGGCGGCCCCCAGCCCTCCGTTCTCCTTGCGTATCAGCCGGAACCGCGGGTCACGCTCCGCGTAGGTCTCGGCTATCGCCGCCGAGCTGTCGGGGGAGCCGTCGTCCACCATGAGGACCTCGAAGTCCTCGAACGTCTGCGACGCCAGCGAGTCGAGACAGGCCGGCAGATAGTGCTCGACGTCGTACATGGGGACGATGACACTGAGCCGAGGGGCCATGCTTGTCGATCTCCTTCTCGGGGGTCAGGCCCGCTCGACGGCTGCGAGCGCCTGGGCGGGGGCCGGTGCGTGGGAACGCTCTGCGAACGGCACGAAGGGCAGCGGCTCCGTCTCGCCGAGGAAGACGCGGCGCACCACGCGCTCGGCGGCCCGTCCGTCGTCGAACTCGCAGAACCGACGGCGGAAGGCGTCGCGGCGCGCGGCCGCGTCCTGCCCGCGGTACTCGTCCGATCGGAGCAGGTCGATCAGCTCGGCCTGCGAGGTGGCCACCGCGCCCGGTGACTCCTGGAGCAGGTTGAAGTAGGTGCCGCGCACGGCGGAGTAGATGTCCCAGTCGGGCGCGTAGATGATGACCGGCCGGTCCAGGACGGCGTAGTCGAACATCGCGGAGGAGTAGTCCGTGATCAGCGCGTCGGCCGCGAGGTACAGGTCCTCGACCCGGGGGTGCGCCGACACGTCGACGATCCGCCCGCTGCGGCGCAGTTCGGCCACGTGGGCCGACCCGCCGTAGAAGTAGTGGCCGCGCACCAGCAGGGTCACGTCCGGCCCCAGCTCGTCGGCGAGGCGGGCGAGGTCGAGGCTCGGCACGAAGCCGGGCTGGTACTCGCGGTGCGTGGGCATGTACAGGAACGCCCGGGTGCCGTCGGCGAGCCCGAGGGCCGCGCGGGCCCGGCGGACGTCCTCCGACGTGCCGTTGACGAGGACGTCGTTGCGGGGGTAGCCGGTCTCCAGCGAGACGTAGGAGCACGGGTAGACCCGTTCCCAGACGGCGGTGGAGAAGCGGTTGGAGCTGACGCTGAAGTCCCAGCGGTCGCAGCGCTCCAGGAGCTTGTCGAAGTCCATGTCCGTCGAGGCGGGGTACTTGCGCTGGTCCAGGCCCATGGTCTTCAGCGGGGTGCCGTGGTGGGTCTGCAGGTGGATCTGGCCCTCGCGCTTGACCACGCTGTCGGCGAAGTTCACGTTGTTGACCAGGTACTTGGCCCGTGCGAGCGCGGCCCAGTACTCCTTGGAGCCGACCCGGACGTACCGCACGCCCTCGGGCACCCGGTCCACGGCGTCCGGCCGGACCGCCCAGACCCGGCGGATGTGCGGGGCGAGCCGGGCCAGTTCGGCGTCGATGGCGGCCGGGTTGCAGGAGACGCTGCGGCTCCAGTAGGCGGAGAACAGCGCCAGGTTCTCGTCCAGCGGCAGCCGGAGCTGCGACTGGTAGTAGACGCCCATCGCGCTGCGCTTGGACCGGTTGACGGCCGTACGGGTGCGGGTCCTGACCGCCTTGCGGAGCTTCACTGCGGCGGTGGCACCGGCCATCGCGGCGTACGCGTCCTTCTCCAGCATCGCGTACTTGTGGCCGCGGCCGCCGCCCGGGCGCTGGAAGCCCTCGGGGAGCCGGGCGCGGTAGTCGGCGGAGGCGCGGTGGAAGAACTCCGCCCGCGCGTCGGCCGGCAGCCGGTCGGGCCGGTCCAGGATGGTCAGGAAGTGGTCGGCCATCTTGCGGAACAGCGGTGCGCGCCACTGCGCGAACTCGGGGTGGGCGTCCAGGTAGTCGAAGACGCGGCGGTACTGGTCGAAGACGTCGAAGTGCTTGCGGCTGACCGTCTTCAGGATGTTGCCGCCCTCGCGGCGCTGGCGGTACATCACGCAGACCCGGTTCAGCACCGCGATGCGCTCGGCACTGATCATGGAGCAGAACGTCCAGGGGGCGTCCTCGTAGTAGCCGGGCGGGAAGGTCAGCTCGTGACGCAGGACGAAGTCCCGGCGGTAGGCCTTGTTCCAGACGATCTGCAGCAGGTCCAGCAGCTTCGGCCGCTCGGAGAGGGGGAAGGCCTCGGGCCCGTCGGGCTGGAGCAGCTCGGCGCGCTGGTTGGGGCGGACCCGGCCGTCCCAGTAGCTGCGGGCGTAGTCGTAGACGAGGATCTCGGGGTTCCCGGCCGCTTCCAGCCGGTCGGCTATCGCCCGCAGGGCGCCGTCGGTCAGAGTGTCGTCACTGTCCAGGAAAAGTACGTAATCGCCCTGAACCTTCTCCATGCCCGCATTGCGCGCACGCCCCAGCCCCACGTTCTCCGTGAGGTGAATCACGTGAATGCGCGGGTCCCGCTCCGCGTATTCATCGAGAATGGCACCCGAACCGTCCGGTGAGCAGTCGTCGACCGCGATGACCTCGAAGTCCGTGTAGTCCTGCCCGAGCACCGAGTCCAGGCACTCGGTGAGGTAGCCCTGCACCTTGTAGACAGGGATGACAAGAGAGAGTCTGGGCATCCTTACAACCTGTTCCGAGACTGATCACGAGAGCGTGGGCCGAGGCCAGAGCACGCTCCGCCCGCCGGCGGCGCAGCGCGCCGTCGCATCAGAGTAAAGGATTCACTTGATGTTTCCGTGAGCAAGGTAGCGGGGCGGTCGGGGCGCGGAACAGCCGCGGACGCCGGACCTTTACTTGCTCGGAACATTCTCCCACCCCGATCCGCGGGCCATTCCACCCCGCCTCACCACGCAGGGATTTCGCCGCAGTTGCCCGAAATCACCCGATTCGATTTTCCGTAGCCCATGAACGAGTCTGCTCTCTTACCGACACAGACCGAGGAGGCACGGGAATGAGCTGGCTGGTCACGGGCGGCGCCGGGTACATCGGTGCGCATGTGGTGCGCGCCATGACGGAGAACGGCGAGCACGTGGTCGTCTACGACGACCTGTCGACCGGCAGTGCCGACCGGGTGCCCGGCGACGTCCCGCTGGTCGTGGGCAGCGTGCTGGACCAGGACCTCCTGGAGCGGACGATCCGTGACCACGCCGTGACCGGAGTGGTGCACATCGCCGCCAAGAAGCAGGTGGGGGAGTCGGTAGAGCGGCCCCTCCACTACTACCGCGAGAACGTCACCGGCCTGCAGACCCTGCTGGAGGCGATGACGGCCACCGGTGTCGGCCGGATCGTCTTCTCCTCGTCCGCCGCCGTCTACGGCATGCCGGACGTCGACCTCGTCACCGAGGACACCCCCTGCGTCCCGATGAGCCCCTACGGCGAGACCAAGCTGGTCGGCGAGTGGCTGATCGCCGCCGCGGCCAGGGCCCACGGGATCCGCGCCGTGTCCCTGCGCTACTTCAACGTGGCCGGTGCCGCCGCCCCGGAGCTGTCCGACGCGGGCGTCTTCAACCTCATCCCCATGGTGTTCGAGCGGCTGGAGGCCAACGAGGCGCCGCGGATCTTCGGCGACGACTACGCCACGCCGGACGGCACCTGCGTACGTGACTACATTCACGTCCAGGACATCGCCTCCGCCCACCAGGCGGCCGCGGCGCGTCTGCGCGACGCCCCGGAGGGGACCTCGCTCGTCCTCAACATCGGCCGGGGCGAGGGCAGCTCGGTCCGGGAGATGGTGGACCGCATCCTGAAGGTGACCGGCAACGAGCGGCTGGCGCCCGAGGTCACCGACCGCCGGCCCGGAGACCCGGCGAGGGTGGTCGCGTCGGCGGACCGCATCCGGGCGGAGTTGGGCTGGACGGCCCGTCTCGGCCTGGACGACATGATCGAGTCCGCGTGGCTGGGGTGGCGTCACCGGCACGCCTGAGCCCGAGCCCGAGCGGCCGGGGGTGAAGCCGGGCGCGGACCGCGGCCCGGCTCCCCCCGAGCTCGCGTGTCTGAGCGCCCGTCAGGCCTTCAGGTCGGCCTTGTCGCCCATCACCACGACGGGGTGCAGCCGGGGATCGAGGGTGCGCAGCAGGTACCGCATCGCCGACTCCGACTGGCTCACACACGCCGACGTGCCGCTGCCGTGGTCCATGTGCAGCCAGATGCTGCCGCCCTTCGACTGGCCCTGCGGCCGGGTCGGGTCATTGGGCGCGGTGCCCTTGACCCGGTTGTAGTCGATGGCTATGACGTAGTCGAAGTCGTGCCAGTACGCCTTCTTCCAGTAGTGGGGCGCCTGGAAGGCCGCGGACCGGGTGTACGGCAGCTTGGCCCCCGGGGCGGCGAGGACGCCGCCCGCGTCGCTGAGCGTGAAGACCCCCACCGGGCTGCGCAGATCGCCCTCGTGATGGTCCGTCGTCCAGCCCTTCCGCCCGTTGTGCGCCGCCCAGGAGCGCTCCTGCTTCCAGACGGCGCCGTGCTTGGTGAAGAGGGCGACGGTGGAGTCGGGGGAGTCCTTCCCCGCGCCGTACACCGCGACCACCTGGCGGGAGCCGGCCGGTACCTGCCGCCACAGCCGGTCCCCGATGCCGGGGACGCGCTTGAGGGCCGTCTTCCGCGGCTGCGTGTCGTCCGACTTGTCCCGCGACGCGGCACTCCCGTGGTCCGAACTGCCGCACGCCGCCACCGACATCACCAGCAGCCCAGCGAGGACCCCGCCCAACCCTGCCCGTGCCGAACCTCTTCTCCGCATGGGGTCCATGGTCGCAGACCGCCGCGAACGCGGCCGTACCGCCCTGCCCGGCACCGGCCAAACCACCGCGCGGGCAGACCCGTTGGGGACGCGGTGGCCTGGGTGAGGCGTGAGGCGGCGGGTTGGGACGAGGGCGGCGGGCCGGGCGACGTCGGCGAGGCGGTCCGGGAGTTGGTCTCGACGGCGCCGGCGAGGGTTTCGGTTTCGGTGACGGTGACGGTGACGGTGACTGCGACTGCGACTGCGACTGCGATGGCGACTGCGACTGCGATGGCGACGGCGACCGCGACGGCGACGGCGATGGCGACCGCGACGGCGATGGCGCCGGACCGGCCGGACGTGACGTTGACGCCGTGAGGGCGAGGGGGTGGTCCCGGCTCGGCGGCCGTCCCCGGGGGCGGGGTCCTCGCATCGCGGTGACCCCGGCCGGGCCGGGCCGGCCCGGGACTGTCCGGCGGTTGGGCAGCGCGGGCACGCCGCACCCGGCTTCCCGTAGATTGAGGACGCCGGGAAGCACGGTGCCGGAACGCGCACGTGAAGGAGACGGACCGCAGGTGGCAAGGGCAAGGCAGGCCGTGGGCGAGGCCCGCAGGATCGTCGTCAAGGTGGGCTCCTCCTCGCTGACCACCGCCGCGGGCGGCCTGGACGCCGACCGCGTCGACGCGCTGGTCGACGTCCTCGCCAAGATCCGCAGCGGTGGGGAGAAGGAGATCGTGCTGGTCTCCTCCGGCGCCATCGCCGCCGGCCTCGCCCCGCTCGGTCTGCGCCGCCGCCCCAAGGACCTCGCGCGCCAGCAGGCCGCCGCCAGCGTCGGCCAGGGCCTGCTCGTCGCCCGCTACACCGCCTCCTTCGCCCGCTACGGCGTCCGCGTCGGCCAAGTCCTGCTCACCAGCGACGACATGAGCCGCCGCGCCCACCACCGCAACGCCTCCCGCACCCTCGACCAGCTGCTCGCGATGGGTGCCTTCCCGGTCGTCAACGAGAACGACACCGTCGCCACCGACGAGATCCGCTTCGGCGACAACGACCGCCTCGCCGCCCTCGTCGCCCACCTCGTCCACGCCGACCTGCTGGTCCTCCTCTCCGACGTCGACGGCGTCTACGACGGCGACCCCAGCAGGCCCGGCACCTCCCGGATCGCGGAGGTGAGGGGCCCGGAGGACCTCGCCGGCGTCGAGATCGGCAGCGCGGGCAAGGCGGGCGTCGGCACCGGCGGGATGGTCACCAAGGTGGAGGCCGCCCGGATCGCCGCCGCCGCCGGCATCCCGGTGGTGCTGACCAGCGCCGTCCACGCGGCCGAGGCCCTGGCCGGCGGCGACACCGGCACGTACTTCCACGCCACCGGCAAGCGCTCCGCCGAGCGGCTCCTCTGGCTGCAGCACGCCTCCACCCCGCAGGGCGCCCTGATCCTGGACGACGGCGCGGTCGACGCGGTCGTCAAGCGGCGCACGTCGTTGCTGCCGGCCGGCATCGCCGCCGTCGAGGGCGAGTTCAGCGCGGGCGATCCCGTCGAGCTGCGGGACACCGCGGGCCGCGCGGTGGCGCGGGGACTCGTCAACTTCGACGCCAGGGAGATCCCCCTGCTGATCGGGCGTTCGACCCGGGAGCTGGCACGCGAGCTGGGCCCGGAGTACGAACGCGAGGTCGTGCACAGGGACGACCTGGTCCTCCTGCACACCTGAGGCCCGCGGAACCGCTCGTAAAACGGGGCGTACGGAACGACCCCGGTGGGGGACGTTCCGTAAAACCACCACGCGGAGCCCTGGGGCCTGCTCAACTTTGTCTGGGGGACACGTTGAAGGGGATGGGTTCCGTCAAGGGGCCGAGCGAGCCATACGAGCATGCGAGCCCGTGCGAGCCGTGCGCGCGTGCGTGCCATGCGTGATGCGTGAAGGAGGCCGTCGTGAGACGAGTGCGCCCGGGGGCGGCGTCCCGCGGTGCTCTGACGAGCGTCGCGGCCGGGGACACCTATGAGGAGCCCAAGGACCTGCCCAGGCTGTGGCACGTCACCCTCAGCGTCTCCGGGGAGAAGGTCCCCCTGCCCGAGCTGCGGCGGGCCCTCGAACAGCTCGCCCACGACCACCCGTTCCTGCTGACCAGCAGATACGCGACCGACCACGCCGAGATCAGGTACTGGGAAGAGGCCCGCGACCTGCACGACGCCGCCGCGGTGGCGCTGCGCCTGTGGGGCGAGCACCGGCAGAGCGCCGGCCTGCCGCCCTGGGAGATCGTCGGCCTGGAGGTCATCGACCGCGAGACCTACCACCATCGCATCGCCGAGGGCTACGGCCCCGCCCCGGCGACACCGGTGGGGGTGCACCCGTTCTGAGCCGGGGCCGGACGGGCCGGGGGCGCGACGATCCGGGTCCGGGCGAGCGGGCGCCGGGTGCGTGCGCTGTGCCGGGGTGAGCGGGTGCCGGGTGCGTGCGCTGTGCCGGGGTGAGCGGGTGCCGGGGGCTGTGCCGGGGCGGGACGGGCCCGGGCCGGCCGTCCGGGTGCGGGCGCCGGGTGGGCGCGCCGCGCCCGGGGTGTGCTTCCGGGCGTGCCCCGGCCAGGGAAGGTTCACCCCATTTGGGGTGTCTCGGGGTGTGGGACGACCGCTGAACCGCCGCGCCCCGCGCACTACCCTTCCCTCATGACCACGCTCTCGCCGTACGACTCGATGTCCCCGGTCACCCAGGCCGCCTACCGGGCCAAGGCCGCCGCCGCCGACCTCGCGCCGCTCCCGCGCGCCGTGAAGGACGACGCGCTGCTCGCCATCGCCGACGCCCTGGAGGTCCGGACCGCCGAGATCGTCGAGGCCAACGCCAAGGACGTGGCCAAGGCGCGGGAGAACGGCACCAGCGAGGCCATCGTCGACCGGCTCACCCTCACCCCGGAGCGGGTCCGCGCCATCGCCTCCGACGTCCGCGACGTCGCGAAGCTGCCCGACCCGGTCGGCGAGGTCGTCCGCGGCTCCACCCTGCCCAACGGCATCGACCTGCGCCAGGTCCGCGTCCCGCTGGGTGTCGTCGGCATCATCTACGAGGCCCGCCCGAACGTCACCGTGGACGCCGCCGCCCTCTGCCTCAAGTCCGGCAACGCCGTCCTGCTGCGCGGCTCGGCCTCCGCCTACGAGTCGAACTCCGCCCTCGTCCGGGTGCTCCGCGACGCCGTCGGCGGCGCCGGGCTGCCCGCCGACGCCGTCCAGCTCGTGCCCGGGGAGAGCCGTGACTCCGTCCGCGAGCTGATGCGCGCCCGCGGCCTGGTCGACGTCCTCATCCCGCGCGGCGGCGCCTTCCTGATCCAGACCGTGGTCAACGAGTCCAGGGTCCCCGTGATCGAGACCGGAACCGGCAACTGCCACGTCTACGTCGACGCCCAGGCCGACATCGACACGGCCGTCGAGATCCTGATCAACTCCAAGGCCCAGCGGGTCAGCGTCTGCAACGCCGCCGAGACCCTCCTGGTCCACCAGGACATCGCCGCCGAGTTCCTGCCGCGCGCCCTGGACGCCCTCGCCGAGGCCGGCGTCACCGTCCACGCCGACGAGCGGGTCATGGCCTACGCCAAGGACTCCAAGGCCACCGTGGTCGAGGCGACCACCGAGGACTGGGAGACGGAGTACCTGTCGTACGACATCGCCGCCGCGGTGGTGGACTCCCTGGACAGGGCCGTCGAGCACATCCGGCTGTGGACCTCCGGCCACACCGAGGCCATCGTGACCACGTCCCAGCAGGCCGCCCGCCGCTTCACCCAGCTGGTCGACTCCACCACCGTCGCCGTGAACGCCTCCACCCGCTTCACCGACGGCGGCCAGTTCGGCTTCGGCGCCGAGATCGGCATCTCCACCCAGAAGCTGCACGCGCGCGGCCCGATGGGCCTGCCCGAGCTGACCAGCACCAAGTACATCGTCACCGGCGACGGACACGTCCGCCGCTGAGGTTCACCCGTCCGGCCGCGGGCCCGCCGCCCGCGCCCCGTCCCGGGAACCGCTCCGCGGCCCAGGTCCCCGAGGCGTCTCACCAGGCAGACGAATTTCCATACCGTCTGCCCAAATTGACCCCCCAGGTCTACTCTGGATCCGTGCCGGAGGACGTGGGGGGCACGCCGTTCCCTGACGGCTGGGAGCCCGACGACGACCACGACCACGGGGTGTCGGACGAAGAGTTCGCCTCCGTGGTCTTCGACGAGGCCTTCGTGCAGGCGGCCACCTTCCACGAGCCGACCGCCGTGGAGCGCCTCCTGGCCGCGGCCCAGGCCAGAGCCGAGGCCTCCGAGGCCGAGGCCCGCCGTGCCCGCGCCCGAGGCGAGCGCTACGACGACGGCTACGGCCCCGAGGGCACCGCCTTCGGCCGGGATCACGACGATGACGATGACGAGCTGGACGACACCTACGTCGTCGGCGACCGCCACGGCCTCTTCGGTGCCTACGGCAAGCAGGTCCGCTGGCACCGGCCCGTGGCCTGGCTCCTCGCCGTCGTGATGGGCATCGGCATGGTCGCCCTGGCCTTCGCCGCCGTCTACCGGGGAAGCTCCTCGGGCACCCGCGACCGCGTTCCCGCCCCCGCCTCCACCGGCCTGGAACAGGGCGGCGCGCCCACCCCCGGTACCGCCGCCGAGCACTCCCGGCCGGCCGTCTCGGCCATCCCGCCCTCCCCCTGAGCGCCCCGTCCGTTCTTGGTGAGAACCTGTCAGAAGTTGTCGCGCAGCGGGGCGTTTACCCAGGGCTCACGAGACCTACTCTGAAGGTATGGGCGGGCCTGGAGACCCACCGGAGGGGACACCCGAGGGCGGCCCCGGCGGTGCGGAGGACGAATACCGATCCGTCGTCTTCGACGAGTCGTTCGTCCGTGCTGCCCGCCTCCAGGAGTTCTCCGCCGAGGAGCGGATGGCCGACCACGCCCCCGCCGTCCGCCGCCGCCCGCCCCTGCACCGGGGCCTCACCCGGCAGGCCCTCGTCCTCGTCCTGCTGATCGCCGTCGCCTTCGTCACCGCGATCTACATGGGCGTCCGCCACCCCTACGGCTCCCCGCAGACCCGGCGCCCCGTGGAATCCCTCAGGACGACCGTCATCCCGCTCGCCCCCCAGGGCAAGGTGCCCGGCGCCACGGACCCCGAGAGGCTCTACGCGCACAGCCCCGCCGCCCCGTACGAGGCCGGCGCCGAGGGCATCCCCCTGCCGGCCTCGCGCGGCACCGCCCACTTCTCCGACAGCCAGGTGGTGACCGCCCTCACCACCGCCAAGGACTACATCGTCAGCTCCTCGCTCTACCCCGAGGTGCTCAGCGGACGCGAGGTCCGCCCCGTCCGGGCCCTGATCGACTCCGACCAGCTCGAACAGTTCGACCAGAGCATCGACCACCCGGCGGCGGACGGCCGGCACGCGGCCACGGGCTGGGTGGTCCGCATCGACCCCGCCCGCGCCCAGCTGGCCGACGACAGGATTCGCGTCTTCGGCAGCCTGCACGCCGCCGAAGCCGACCCGGCGACCCTGGAGGTCACCGCCGACCACACCTTCGTCTACGCCCTGCGCCCCACCGGTGCCGCCGCCGGCGCCCCCGCCTCGCTCTTCACGGTCCGCCGCGAGGTGACCTTCCGCTTCGACCGCGACGACCTGCGCACCCACCAGGTCCAGCTGGCCGTGTCCTACGTCCAGGCGGGCCCCCTCGCCTGCGCGGAGGACGCCTCGGCCTACCTCCGCCCCCTCCTGGCCGGCCAGACGGCCCGCTCGGGCGGCCCCGCGGGCACCAACCCCTACGAGACGGACAGTGCCACGGCCCTGTGCGGAACGCTGGCCCCCGCGGCCCAGCCGAAGGTGTGAGGGGCGGGGGCGCGGGGAGGGGGATGGCGCGGGCGGGGGGACGGCGCCTTCGGCCGTTGCTCCCCCCGCCGGCACCCAGGCCGTGGCTCCCTCCTGCCGGCGCCTCCGGCCGTGGCTCCCCCCTGCGGGCCCCAGGACGTGGCTTCGCCCGCCGGCCGTCTCCGGCCGTGGCTCCCCCCGCCGGGCCCGGCGCCTACGCCTCGCCCGCCTCGGGAGCGTCCCCCTTGGCCGGCGGCGGGCTCCGGAAGCCGTCGAAGCCCCGCCGGACCCGGCCGCCCAGGTCGCCCGCGCCGCCCGCGAGGTCAGTGACCAGCTTCATCAGCGGGTCCTTGGAGGTCTTCACATCGCTGGCGTAGCTGGCCGCCGACTCGCGGAAGGAGTCGCCGACGGAGGCGTCCCCGTCCTCGCTGCGCCGTGCGTAGTGCCCGTCCATGATCCGCTGGTAGTCCCGGGACTCGGCCCACTTCTTCAGCTCGGCGGCCCGCACGGTGGTGAACGGGTGCGAGCGGGGCAGCACGTTCAGGATCTTCAGCACCGAGTCGCGCAGATCGCCCCCGGACTCGTACTCCTCGGCCTGCTCCAGGAACGCGTCCACGTTCATCTCGTGTAGATGGTTGCCGCCCGCGATCTTCATCAGCCCCCGCATCGAGGCCCGGACGTCCTGGCCCACCAGCAGGCCCGCCCGGTCGGCGGACAGCTCCGACTTGCGGAACCACTCCCGCAGGGCCGTGACGATCGCCGTGATCGCGAGGCTGCCCAGCGGGATCCAGGCGACCTTCAGCGCGAGGCTCGTCAGGAACAGCAGGACGGTGCGGTACACCGAGTGCCCGGACAGCGCGTGCCCCACCTCGTGCCCGACGACCGCCCGCATCTCCTCCTCGTCGAGCAGCTCCACCAGCCCCGTGCTGACCACGATGATCGGCTCGTCCAGGCCGATGCACATCGCGGTCGGCTGCGGATCCTGCGTGACGTACATCGGCGGGACGTTCGGCAGGTCCAGGATGTAACAGGCGTCCAGCAGCATGTCGTGCAGGTGCGAGAACTGCCGCTCGGAGACCCGCACCGAGTCGGACAGGAACAGCAGCCTGAGGCTCCGCTCCGGCAGCAGCCCGCTGAGCGCCTTGAAGACGGTGTCGAACCCGCTCAGCTTGCGCAGCGCGACCAGGGCCGAGCGGTCGGCCGGGTGCTCGTACGCGCGCGTGGATATCCCGGGAAAGCGCCTGCGCTGCCTGCTCGGCACCCGCTCGTGCCCCGCGTGCTGGTGGCCGTCGTCGGACATGTCTTCCCCCATGCATGTGAGTGCCCACCGTGCCCCCGAGGCAGGGCCCAGCCTAGGCGGAGATACCTTGGACGGGCAGTACACGCGAAGGAGTCCACGTCATGGAGCACCACCCCGCAGCCGCCTGGCTGACCGAGGCCGCCACGAGCGCCGTCCAGCAGCACGGGTCAGGAAACCTGCTCCGCGTCGTACTGGTCGTGATGGTCCTCGGCTGTGTACTGACCGCGTGGTTCCTGTTGCGCGGCTACAAGCGGAAGGACGACTGACGAGCGGCGAAGGTTCCCCGCCGCCGGGCATCGCCCGCCCTCCCGCCGCCCGAGCCGCCGCGCCCTCCGGTGCCAACGGCGGAGTCGGCGTGATCGCCGAACGGCCGCCCGCTTACGATGGGCCGACATCTTTATTCCGCCCACACGCGATAGGTCCTGCCGAAGATGAGCTTCCACAGCGCAGCAGCCCAGTTGGTCACCCTTGCCGCCGAGGGCGAGCAGCACGGCGGAAACCACAACAGCCTGAACCCGGCCCTCACCGGCGGCGGCGCCCTGTTCATCCTGCTCCTGCTGCTGTGGATCACCACGCGCTTCAACCGCGACCGCTGAGCGGGGAACCCGTCCCCGGCCGGACGTCCGAGGCCGGGCCGGTAGGGTCTGCACGCATGGGAGAGCAGGACATGCCTACCGGTCCGGCGCACGTGGCCGCCGACGACACGGTGAAGCACCCGCAGCACGGACCGGGCAACGGCCCCGCCCACACGGGCAAACGGCGCCTGGGCGTCATGGGCGGAACGTTCGACCCGATCCACCACGGGCACCTCGTGGCGGCCAGTGAGGTCGCCGCGCAGTTCCACCTGGACGAGGTGGTGTTCGTCCCCACCGGCCAGCCGTGGCAGAAGTCCCACCGCAAGGTCTCCCTGGCCGAGGACCGCTACCTGATGACGGTCATCGCGACCGCGGAGAACCCCCAGTTCTCCGTAAGCCGCATCGACATCGACCGCGGCGGCCCCACCTACACCGTCGACACCCTGCGCGACCTGCGCGCGCTCAACCCCGACACCGACCTCTTCTTCATCACCGGCGCCGACGCCCTCGCCCAGCTGCTGACCTGGCGCGACTCGGAGGAACTGTTCTCCCTCGCGCACTTCATCGGCGTCACCCGCCCCGGCCACAACCTCACCGACCCGGGCCTGCCGGAAGGCGGGGTCTCGCTCGTCGAGGTGCCCGCCCTCGCCATCTCGTCCACAGACTGCCGTGCGAGAGTCGCCAAGGGAGACCCCATCTGGTACATGGTGCCGGACGGAGTCGTGCGCTACATCGACAAGCGCGAGCTGTACCGCGGCGAGTGAGCCGAGAGGGGCACCGGTGAACGACCGATACGACGCGGGCGACGCGGGCTACGGCGGCGGACCGTACGAAGTCGTCGGCTACGACGAGTACGGCCGGCCCGTGTACGGGCAGGTCCCGGCAGAGCAGGCTCCGCACTCCTCCCAGCAGGCGGCCTACGACCCGTACGCCCAGCAGCAGGGCTACGGCTACGACCCCTACGCCACCGGCGGGCAGCCGCAGGCGCCCTCCTACGGCTCGTTCCCACAGCCGCAGGCCTACGACCCCTACGGCACCCAGGCCCCGTACGACCCGTACGCCACGGGCAGCCAGGAGACCACGGGATACGACCCCTACGGGCAGGCGGCGAGCAGCGGACAGCAGCCCCGGGTCGCCGAGCAGACCGCCTACATCCCGCAGCAGGCCGGCCCCGCGGAGAACACCCACGTCCCGGAGAACACCTACGTCCCGGACAACACCCACGTCCCGCAGGACTCCCGGACGCCGGGGGACGACGATTCCGCCACGGACGAACCGGACTACCGCACCGAGCAGTTCGCCTTCGTAGAGGAGCCCGATGGCGACTCCGAGGACGTCATCGACTGGCTGAAGTTCACCGAGAACCGCACCGAGCGCCGCGAGGAGGCCCGCCGCCGCGCCCGCAGCCGCGTCATCGCCCTTCTCGTCGTCCTCGCCCTCGTCGCGGTCGGCGGTGTCGGCTACCTCTGGTTCGCCGGGAAACTGCCCGGCCTGTCCTCGTCCGGCGGCAAGACCGGCACCGCCACACCGGTCACCGCCCAGAAACGCGACGTGATCGTCGTCCACCTGCACAACACCGGCAAGAGCGGCACCTCCACGGCGCTGCTGGTCGACAACACCACCACCAAGCAGGGCACCACGGTCCTGCTGCCCAACTCCCTCGCGCTGACCGACGACGACGGCTCCACCACGACCCTCGCCAAGTCCGTCGACGACGACGGCGCCTCCGGCACCCGCGACCAGCTCGACACGGTCCTCGGCACCAGCATCCAGGGCACCTGGCGCCTCGACACCCCCTACCTGCAGAACCTCGTCGAACTCGTCGGCAACATCGAGATCGACACCGACACCGACGTGCCCGACCCGAGCACCAAGAAGAAGGGCACCGCCCCGCTCGTCCACAAGGGCAAGGGCCAGACCCTCAGCGGCAAGATGGCCGTCGCCTACGCCACCTACCGCGCCGCCGGCGAGTCCCAGAACGCGCAGCTCGAGCGGTTCGGCCAGGTCATGCAGGGCGTGCTGCGCAAGATGTCCTCCGACCCGTCGTCCGCCACCACGACCGTGCAGACCCTCGCGCAGATCCTCGACCCGCCGCTCACCGACAAGGACCTCGGCGGCTTCCTCGCCAAGCTCGCCGACCTCGCCAAGAGCGGCGACTACAGGACCGCCCTGCTGCCCGTGCGGTCCGACGGCACGCTCACCGCGCAGACCAGCGACAGCGTGGTGAAGGACATCCTCGGCGGCACCGCCAAGAGCCCCGACGCCGGCTCCTCGGTCCGGGTCTCGGTCCAGAACGCCACCGGTGTGAAGGACGACACGGAGAAGGCCCGCGTGGTCCTCCTCAACGGCGGCTTCACCTTCCTGGAGGGCGGCACCGCCTCCGGCACCCAGGCCGCCTCGAAGGTGCTGTACGGGGACGCCGCCGACAAGGCGAACGCCGCCGAGGTCGCGAAGACCCTGGGGCTGCCCGCCGGCTCCGTGGCCAAGGGAAGCGTCTCCTCCGGCGCCGACGTCTCGGTGATCCTCGGCGGCGACTACAAACCGTCCTCCTCCTGACTCCGGGCGCCTCCGGACGGGAGCGCGAGAGGGGGCACCCCACGTGATGCCGTAATCACGTGGGGGGCGCCGGGCGGTCCGTGAGACCCTAGATGACAAAAGACCGCCGACGGAAAGCCATGTAGTGACCGCCACCGACCGTTCCCTTGAGCTCATCCACACCGCCGCCCAGGCGGCGGCCGACAAGCTCGCCCACGACGTCATCGCCTACGACGTGAGCGACGTGCTGTCGATCACGGACGCCTTCCTGCTGGCGTCCGCGCCGAACGACCGCCAGGTCAAGGCCATCGTCGACGAGATCGAGGAGCGCCTCCTGAAGGACCTCGGGGCCAAGCCGGTCCGCCGCGAGGGCGACCGGGAGTCCCGCTGGATCCTGCTCGACTACGTCGACATCGTCGTCCACGTCCAGCACAGCGAGGAGCGCGTCTTCTACGCCCTGGAGCGGCTGTGGAAGGACTGCCCCGAGCTGGAGCTGCCCGCCGACGCCAAGGCCACCCGCGGCAAGGCGGAGGAGCACGCCAGGGCGCAGGCCGCCGAGGCCGACCAGGAACCGGGCGGGGCTTGGTGATGAGCGCCAGCGGCGAGGTGACCGACCGCAAAAGCCGGGGCCGCCGCATCATCCTGTGGCGGCACGGCCAGACCGCCTGGAACGTGGAGCGCCGCTTCCAGGGCACCACGGACGTCGAGCTGACCGAGACGGGCATCGGGCAGGCCCGTCGCGCCGCCCGGCTGCTCGCCTCCCTGCGGCCCGACGCGATCGTCTCGTCCGACCTGCAGCGGGCCGCGCACACGGCCGCCGAGCTGGCCGCCCTCACCGCCCTCGAAGTCACCCACGACGAGGGGCTGCGCGAGACCTACGCGGGCGTCTGGCAGGGGCTGACGCACGAGGAGATCATCGCCCGCCACGGTGAGGAGTACGCCGCCTGGAAGCGCGGCGAGGCGGTCCGCCGCGGCGGCGGCGAACTGGAGACCGAGGTCGCCGACCGAGCCGCCCCCGTCGTGCTGCGGCACGCCGAGAAGCTGCCCCAGGACGGCACGCTCGTCGTCGTCAGCCACGGCGGCACCATCCGCACCACGATCGGCCGGCTCCTCGGCCTGGAGGCCCGGCACTGGGAGAGCTTCGGCGGGCTCTCCAACTGCTGCTGGTCCGTGCTCGGCGAGGGCGCCCGCGGCTGGCGCCTGCTGGAGCACAACGCGGGCACCCTCCCGGAGCCCGTCCTCGGCGACGACGACTGACCGTCCCGAGCCCCCCGGCCCCGGATTTCACTTTCCGGCAGGTCACAGGCTAAAGTTCTTCTTGTTCGCCCCGCCGAGCGGGAAGAACGCAAGGGGCTATAGCTCAGTTGGTAGAGCGCCTGCATGGCATGCAGGAGGTCAGGAGTTCAATTCTCCTTAGCTCCACTGATCGGCACTCTGTTGAGTTGTCAAAGATCGGTTGATGAGGATCCCGTCCCCGCAGGGGGCGGGATTTTCTGCGTTCCGCTGCCGTCAGGTGTTCAGGGCCGGCGGCCACAGCCGCTCTCTCCGCTCCCGCAGCGCCGCGGTCTTCGCCCGCGTCTCCTCGTCCTCCGGCGTGTAGACCACGATCCGGCACTCGGGCATCCCGTCGATGGACAGCGACTGCGAGGTCATCCGCATCTCGCCCACCGCCGCGTGGCGGAACACCTTCACCCGGGGGCCGGGAGTCACCACCTCACCGCTCGCCCACAGCTCGGCGAACCAGGGGCTCGCCGCCGACAGCCCGCGTATGTACTCCTCCCACGGCTGCTCGCCCACGTGTCTGCCGTAGGCCGACCGCAGCGTCGCCACCATCAGCGGCAGCTCCTTCTCCCGGTGCACCAGCGGACTGAGCGGGTCCGGCAGCGTGAACAGCGTCCACAGCACGTTCGGCACACCGGTCGCGAGGGTCTCGGGGACCAGGAAGAGGCCCCGGTAGGCCGCGTTGGTGGCCAGGACGTCGTACCGCGCGTTGTAGACCGTCGCCGGCATCGGGTCGAGGGCGTCGATGATGCCCTGCACCTCCGGGCTGATCCGCCGGGTCAGCCCCTCGGGGTCCGGCTCGAACGGCACCTCCGCGAGCCGGTACAGGTGCTCCCGCTCCGGCGGGTCGAGCCGCAGCGTCCGCGCGACCGCGTCCAGCACCTGCGGCGAGGCGTTGATCGGCCGGCCCTGCTCCAGCCACGTGTACCAGGTCACGCCCACGCCCGAGAGCTGGGCGACCTCCTCCCGGCGCAGCCCGGGAGTGCGCCGCCGCAGGCCCGGCGGCATCCCCACGTCGGCCGGTGTGACCCGGGCCCGCCTGCCGCGCAGGAAGGCCGCCAGTTCGGGCCTGCGCCGCTGTGTCCTCGTCCCCATCGTCATCCCCCGTCGTCCCCGTCTCATCGTCGGCGCCCGGAACCGCTCCTGCCAGGTGCCGGCAGTACCAGCATCGGCAGGCACTCGGCACCGGTACCGGCCCGTCGTCACGCTCGACGCCATGACGACGACATCCCGTACCGGTCCGGGCGCCGGGCCCGTCCCGAACCATGCACTCAGTGAAACACCCGCCACTGACAGTGACGCCCCGGGCGTCGGGCGGGCCGCCTCACCCATCACGGACAGTGAAGCACCCGCCACTGACAACCGGCCCCGGCTGCTGCTCGGCGTGCTGCTGGCCGCCCTGTTCATGGCGGCCCTCGACGTCTTCATCGTGAACGTCGCCGCCCCCACGATCGGTTCCGAACTGCACGCATCCGGCGCCGACCTGCAACTGGTCATCGCCGGCTACACCATCACGTACTCCGTGCTCCTGGTCACCGGCGCCCGGCTCGGCGACCGGCTCGGCCACGGCCGGGTCCACGTCGCCGGACTGGCCCTGTTCACCGCGGCGTCGCTCGCCTGCGGACTGGCGCGGGGCTCGACCGAGCTGATCGTGTTCCGGCTGGTGCAGGGCGCCGGCTCGGCGCTGATGATCCCGCAGGTGCTCAGCCTCATCCAGCGCACCTTCACCGGCGAGGCCCGGGCCCGGGCGCTCGGCGCCTACTCGGCGGTCCTGGCCGTCGGCGCGGCGGCCGGGCAGGTCGCCGGCGGGCTGCTGGTCAGCGCCGACCTGTTCGGCATGGGCTGGCGACCGGTGTTCCTGGTCAACGTGCCGGTGGGCGCGCTGCTGCTCGTGCTGGGCCGGCGGGTCCTGCCGCTGGGCCGGGCCGGCGGGCGCGAGCGGGTCCGGGCGCTCGACCTGCCGGGACTGGTCCTGCTCGGCGCCGCCGTGTCGCTGCTGACGGTGCCGCTGGTGCTCGGGCAGGAGGAGGACTGGCCGCTGTGGTCCTGGCTGTCGCTGGCCGCGGCCGCCGTGCTGTTCACCCTGTTCTGCGGCCACGAATTCCGGCTGGCCCGGCGCGGCGGCGCCCCGCTCCTCACGCCCCGGGTGCTGCGGCATCCCGGCATCGGTCTCGCCGTCGTCCGCGTCCTCGCCGTGATGTCGGTCAACGCCGGCTTCCTGTTCGCGCTGACCCTGCACGTCCAGGGCGGCCTCGGCCACAGCCCCCTGCGGGCCGGACTGGGTTTCGCGCCGACCGCGGCCGTCTTCGGCGCCGTCAGCCTGACCTGGCGGAAGTGGCCGGCCGCCTGGCAGCGGGCCCTCGTGCCGGCCGGGTTCGCGCTCACCGCGGTGTCCGTCGCCGTCGTCGGGCTCGCCTTCCGCGGCGGCGGTGACGGGGGAGCGGTCCTGTACGCGGGGTACGTGGGCACGGGTGCCGGGCTGGCGCTGGCCTTCAGCCCGACGCTCACCGGGGCCCTGGCCACCGTGCGGCCCGAGGACGCGGCGGACGCCAGCGGTCTGCTGGCGACGGTCGCGCAACTCGGTCAGCTGATCGGCGTCGCGGCCTTCGGCACGCTGTTCCTGAACCGGCTTGAGTCGTTCGGGGCGCTGCGCCCGTATCCCTCGGCGGAGGCGTTCTCGGTCTGCGCCTGGGCGCTGGCCGCGACGGCCGCGGCGGGAGCCGTGTCCGGACTGGTACTGAGGCGTCGCTGACCGTATCGGTCCGGTCGTGGCAGAATCAAACGGCCGGAAGGGGGCGCGGCCCGACGGGAGGGAGTAGCGATGCCTGCGAGCATCCTTGAGGAGGGCGGCCACCTCCTCGGTGCGGCGTTAATACGGGACACGACCACCCGGCTGAGCTGCCCTTCCTGCGGTTCCGCGCATGTGGCGCAGGTTCTCGGCGACAACGGCGGAATTTCCTACGTGTGCACGGCCTGCGGCCACAGCTGGAGCTGATCGATGGGTGCACACAGGCGAAAGTGCGACTGGTGCGGGAGCGGTACCCCGATCGTGCGGGACATGGAGCCGATCAATCCCGATTACCAGTACTGGTGCGAGGAATGCGCGCGGGCACTGATCATAAAAGGCGACCCGATCGAGACGTACCGGGAGCTGGAGGGCGAGCCGATCTACGGCCGCCTCCTGGAGGAGCACTGCACGCTCAAGCGGTTCTACCAGTTCGTCACGGCTTGACGCGGACCTCGCCCGGCCCGGCCTTCGGCAACGATGTCCGGGCCAGCGCGAGGAACACCGCGCCCGCGCCCGCGTAGACGGCCGACAGCGCCAACTGCGCGGCCGACTGGTGCAGTTCCGGCCGCCCGGCCCCGTGCGGCACCCACCACGGGGCGTAGGAGCAGAACACCAGCACGGCGCCCAGGGCCGCCGCCCGCTGCCCGCGCGTCCACAGCAGCAGCGCCAGCGGCACGCACCACACCCAGTGGTGGGTCCAGGAGACCGGGCTGATCAGCAGGGCGGTGACCGCGCAGACGCACACCGCCCAGGCCCGCTGCCCCCGCAACTCCGCCCGGACGGCCACCGCGAGGCCCAGGACGGCCACCACAGCCGCACAGGCCGTCCAGAGCGCTCCCGGCTCGGGCGTGTGCAGAAGGCGCGCCAGGACGCCGCGCAGGGCCTGATTGGCGGTGTCCTCGGCGCGCCCGACCCGGCTCGCGCGGAACAGCGCCTGCGTCCAGAACCGCCGGGAGTCGTACGGCAGGACGGCCGCCGCCAGCAGCGTCGCCCCGGCGAACGCGACGGCCGCCCCGCGCGCGTGCCGCAGCCACGGCTCGCCCTGACCGCCCCTCAGGCGGGCCACCACGCCCGTGGCCAGCAGGAACAGGGGGAACAGCGCGGGTGTCAGCTTGACCGCGGCGGCCAGCCCGAGGCCCATGCCCGTCCAGCGGTCGAACCCGCCGGCGGGGCGGCGGGTCAGGTCCCACAGCACCAGGACGGCCAGCAGCAGGTTGATCTGGCCGTAGCGCACCGTCGTCCACACCGGCTCGCACCACACGGCGGACGCCGCGACCCACCACACGGTCTCCACGCGCGCGTGGCCGACGAGTTTCAGCGACAGCCGGACGAAGAGCACCAGCAGCGCGAGGTTCCCGGCCGTCGCCAGTTCCCGCAGCAGCGCGGTGTCCAGCAGGGGCAGCGGCGTGAACAGCAGGGCCGCGAAGGGCGGGTAGGTGGTGGGCAGGCGCGCGGCTGTCGCGCGCAGCGCGTACAGGTCGCCGCCGGCGCGCACCGTGGCGCCCTCCGCGCGGTAGACCATCAGATCGATCATGGACACGTGCGCGGCCCGCTGAGCGGCCCAGAAGGCCGCGAAGGACACCAGGCACACGCCCAGCGCGACGGGGACCCCGCGCTGGGCTGAAGGCGACGCGATCATGGCCATGAAAACCGACATTAGCGGGCGAATCGGTGCGGAGCAGAAACCGATTTTGTGCTGCGCCCTCCTCCCTGTAATGTTTACGTCGTCGCCGGGGGAACCGGGCGAAACAACAGAACAAGGGGCTATAGCTCAGTTGGTAGAGCGCCTGCATGGCATGCAGGAGGTCAGGAGTTCAATTCTCCTTAGCTCCACAGAAGTCGAAGGCGGACCATCCTGACGGATGGTCCGCCTTCGGCGTGTTGCGACACCGCGACCGGGCGAAGGGGGTGGACCACCCGTTACGGTGACCCGCCCCCTTCGCGTGTGCTCAGCGGCCGAGCGCGCGCCGGCCGCGGCCCTGGGAGAGGACCGGCAGGTTGCGCGACGGCGCCTGCCCGCGCGTGTCCTCCTCGATGCGCAGGGCCAGTGCCGGGCAGCGGCGCACCGCGCGCAGTGCCTTGGCCTCCGCGTAGCGCGGCACCTGCGCCTGGGCCACCGTCGGGAAGCCGTCGGCGCCGAGCTCGAACACCTCCGGCAGGATGTCCGCGCACAGCCCGTGACCCCGGCAGAGCGTCCAGTCGACGTAGATCTTCTGGCGGCTGGCGCCGGTCTCCGCGGGCTCTCCGCCGCCCGGCACGCCCGTGGGGGCCCTGCCCCCCTCGAAGAGCGGCAGCACGCCCTCCACGGGCCGTCCGCAGCCGTTCCCGAGGACGTGCGCGGCCAGGTCGTCGGTGAACGCCTTGATGGTCGACTCCAGGAACATCGCAGAGCCGTCCGGGTGCGAACAGGCACCGCGCCGCTTCACGTTCTTCGCGACCTGCTTCAGCGCCTCCAGGGCGGCCGGCCCGCCGCCGTTCAGGATGTCCTCCAGCCCGCGCGCGGCGGCGGGCAGTCCCAGGTAGCAGGGCCCGCACTGGCCCGCGCTCTCCTCGGCCAGCCACTGCGCGACCCGCAGCGACTCGCCCAGCGGGCACGTCTCCTGGCTGATCGGCAGGATCGCGCCCGCGCCCAGCGAACCGCCCACCGCGTCCAGCGAGTTGCGGGAGACGATCGCCTCGTTGACGGTCGCCGCGTCGATCCACTTGCCGTGGTAGCCGCCGGTCAGCACGCCCTGCGGCACCGGCGGGGCGCCGGCCAGTTGCAGCACGTAGCGCAGCGGCACGCCCGTGGGCACCTCGATCACCATGGGGCGGGCCACCGCGCCGGACACCGTGAGCATCACGGTGCCCGGTTCGTCGTACAGACCGGTGTTGCCGTAGCGCTCCGGGCCGATGCGGGCCGCGATGGCCAGCTGCGCGAACGTCTCCGCGTTCGACAGCAGCGTGGGCGCGCCGCCGACGCCGTTCTGCGAGGCGCTGACCTTGCGGCCGGGCGGGATCGCCGGCCCGCCGTCGACGGAGCGGATCAGCGAGGCGGCGGCGCCGGTGACCATGCGCACCGGATTGCGCTGCACCCACGCGCGCAGCGCCGATCTGCGGCTGTTGCTCAGTCCCCGTTCGGCGAGCGCCGCCTCCATGGAGCGCTGCGTGGACTCCCGGGTGACGCCGATGACGAGCGTGCGCGCGCCGAGCGCCTCGGCGCACAGCAGCGCGCCGTCGAGGATGAGGTGCGGCGCGCGGTTGATCAGCACCGTGTCCTTGCGGCAGGCCGGCTCGTCCTCGCTGCCGTTGACCACGACGACCGGCCGCACCCCGCGCTTGATCGCTGCCTCGGCGACCGAGCGCAGTTTCTTGTGGAAGGGGAAGCCGGCGCCGCCGCGGCCCTTGAGGTTGATGCGTTCGGCGAGCTGGGCGAGCTGTTCGCCGCCCAGCGGGTCGAGCGGCCCGTGCACCTTCAGGTGCATGGCCAGATCGAGCCGCTCCACAAGGTCGAAGCCCGACGTGAGCTGGGGAAGCCCGACCACGCGGACTTCGGGGACGTCGGGCAGGGCCTCGTTCACTTAAAGCCTCCGGAAGGCGTGTTCCAGGGTTCGCCCGAGCCCGGTGTCTCGTAGGACGAGCCGGGCAGCGTTTCGGTGGCGGGACCGCTGTTGAACGTGTCACCCGGGTTGTACGCGCCGTAGAGGCCGTTTGTCTCACCGGTGTCGTACACGTCACTTCCGCCGTATCCCGGTGTGCCCGGATTGCCGTAGACCGGGATGGTGTATCCGGTGTCCTGGAGCGGGTCGTACGCGGACGGCGGGGCCTCGCCGACCGGCGGCGGGGACGGGATCGGCCAGCTGCCCGAGGTGCTGGAGGGGCCGTCCACGCGCGGGACGGCCTCCGTGGGCCGCAGGTCCACCGGCACGTCCATGCGGGCGGTCTGGTCGGCCGGGTACGGCTGCTGGGGGCGGCCGGGCGCGGAGACCGTGCGGTAGGCCGCCGCGAAGCCGGGGCCGGGCTCGCCGGCGGGGGCGGCCGGGGTCTGGTAGAGCGGGGACGTCACCGTGTCGGCGGAGGCCATGCGCGGCTCGCGCCGGCTCTCGAAGCCGGGCAGTGCCGACTCGGCCACCCGCGAGCGGCTCGCGTCCAGCTCGTCGAGCCCGGGCCGCTCCGAGCTGCCGAACAGGGCCACCAGCCGGTCGGCGACCTTCCGCTTGACCGGGCGCGGCGCGGCGCGCAGCGCGAGGGCGCCCATCACGCCGAGCAGGGAGAGGCTGTAGAGGATCACGAAGACCGGCTTGGCCGAGCGACCCGCGTAGAGGCCGTGGACGAGCGCGGCGCACCAGGCCGGGTAGGCCAGCATGTGCATGGCCCGCCAGCGGGCGGCGACCGGGGCAGGGGTGGCGAAATTGCTGCGCAGGGCGCCGGTGATGCCCACGAAGATCATCAGCAGGCCCGCGAGCGAGCCCAGTCCGATCAGGCCGGCGATTCCGGTGACGCCGAGCGAGAACGGAATGATCGCGGCGATCAGCTTGGTGTGGCCGAGCGCGATCTTCGTGGTGATGTGCAGCAACAGGAACGCGATCGAGGCGACCGCGGTCGTCCGGTGCACCGCCTGGCCGATGATCCGCTGCCGCGTGTTCAGGAAGATCCGGTCCTGGGCGAACAGGCCCCAGATCACCGAGCAGCTCAGCGAGACGAGGGACAGCACGCCCGCGCCGAAGTTCAGGAACTCGCGGAACTGGCTGCCTCCGACCAGCACGACCACGGGTATGAGCAGCAGGACGACAGCGGACGCCACCCCATAGGCCGAGCGGCCCGGTTTGGGGAGCGAACTGGTACTACGACGAGGGTTCATGGGGGCAACTCCGAGCAGTTTCGGGAAAGCGGTCCCGCTGCCGCACTCTAAGTGGCGCCATACCGATCAGTACGGGATTTGAGTTATTGCGTTGTTATCAACGGATCATGCGACTGAGGGGAGGTGTCCCATAGGGGACGTTACGCGAAGTAATCATTGACCTTCGTTCAGTTCCGGCGGGCTTCGTGACATGTCCACCAGGGATACGGAAGCGCCTCGCGGCTTGCTCAAGGGCTGCGGTACCCTAACGCCATGCGTGCCGTACGCCTTCTGCTTAGCGGGCCGCGCTGATCAGTACCGACCCCGGTCCACCCGTGAGGTCGGCATCGGCGCGGCGTCCCCTCCTGTGCGAGGGGTTTTTTCGTTTCTTTGGATGTCACGCCCGCAGGCAGAGACGATCGATGGAGCTTTGAGGATCATGAGCGAGACGAACCCCGCTGCCACCGCCGCGTCGGCGGAGGCCGCGCCGCACCGCTACACGGCCGCCATGGCAGCCGAGATCGAGGCACGCTGGCAGGACTTCTGGGACGCGGACGGCACCTACGCGGCGGCGAACCCCACGGGCGACCTGGCGGGAGATCCGGAGCTGGTCGCCAAGCCCAAGAAGTTCATCATGGACATGTTCCCGTACCCCTCCGGTGCGGGTCTGCACGTCGGCCACCCGCTGGGCTACATCGCCACCGACGTCTACGCCCGGTTCCAGCGCATGACCGGCCACAACGTCCTGCACACCCTGGGCTTCGACGCCTTCGGCCTGCCCGCCGAGCAGCACGCCGTCACGACCGGCGAGCACCCGCGGATCACCACCGAGGCCGCCATCAGCAACATGAAGTCCCAGCTGCGCCGGCTGGGCCTGGGCCACGACAAGCGCCGGTCGTTCGCCACGATCGACCCGGACTACTACAAGTGGACCCAGTGGATCTTCCTGCAGATCTTCAACTCCTGGTACGACGAGGAGGCGCGCAAGGCCCGCCCGATCTCCGAGCTGATCGCACAGTTCGAGTCCGGTGAGCGCGCGATCCCGGGCACCACGCGCGCGTGGAACGAGCTGACCGACACCGAGCGCGCCGACGTCCTGGGCGAGTACCGGCTGGCCTACGCCTCCGACGCGCCGGTCAACTGGTGCCCGGGCCTGGGCACCGTGCTGGCCAACGAGGAGGTCACCGCCGACGGCCGCTCCGAGCGCGGCAACTTCCCGGTCTTCAAGGCCAAGCTGCGCCAGTGGAACATGCGCATCACCGCCTACGCCGACCGGCTGCTGGAGGACCTGGAGGAGCTGGACTGGCCCGAGGCCATCAAGCTGCAGCAGCGCAACTGGATCGGCCGCAGCGAGGGCGCCCGCGTCGACTTCCCGATCGACGGCGAGCGCATCACCGTCTTCACCACCCGCCCGGACACCCTGTTCGGCGCGACCTACATGGTGCTGGCGCCCGAGCACCCGCTGGTCGAGAAGTTCACCCCCGAGGCGTGGCCCGAGGGCACGCACGAGGTGTGGACCGGCGGCCACGCCACCCCGGCCGAGGCCGTCGCCGCCTACCGCGCGCAGGCCGCCTCGAAGTCCGACGTCGAGCGGCAGGCCGAAGCCAAGGACAAGACGGGCGTCTTCACCGGCGCGTACGCGACCAACCCGGTCAACGGCGAGCAGGTCCCGGTCTTCATCGCCGACTACGTCCTGATGGGCTACGGCACCGGCGCGATCATGGCCGTGCCCGCGCACGACAGCCGCGACTTCGCCTTCGCGCGCGCCTTCGAGCTGCCGATCCGCTGCGTGGTCGAGCCGACCGACGACCGCGGCACCGACGCGTCCACCTGGGACGACGCCTTCGTCTCCTACGACGCGAAGATCGTCAACTCCGACAGCGACGACGTGCGGCTGAACGGCCTGGGCGTGGCCGAGGCCAAGGCGCGCATCACCGCGTGGCTGGAGCGCGAGGGCATCGGCGAGGGCACCGTCAACTTCCGGCTGCGCGACTGGCTGTTCAGCCGCCAGCGCTACTGGGGCGAGCCCTTCCCGATCGTCTACGACGAGGACGGCGTCGCCCACGCGCTGCCCGAGTCGATGCTGCCGCTGGAGCTGCCCGAGATCGAGGACTACAGCCCGCGCACCTTCGACCCGGACGACGCCGACACCAAGCCCGAGACGCCGCTGTCGCGCAACGAGGAATGGGTCAACGTCACCCTGGACCTGGGCGACGGCCCCAGGAAGTACCGCCGCGAGACCAACACCATGCCCAACTGGGCCGGTTCCTGCTGGTACGAGTTCCGCTACCTGGACCCGCACAACGACCGGAAGCTGGTCGACCCGGAGATCGAGCGGTACTGGATGGGCCCGCGCGAGGGCCGGCCGCACGGCGGTGTCGACCTGTACGTCGGCGGCGCCGAGCACGCCGTGCTGCACCTGCTGTACGCGCGCTTCTGGTCCAAGGTGCTGTACGACCTGGGGCACGTCTCCTCCGCGGAGCCGTTCCACAAGTTGTTCAACCAGGGCATGATCCAGGCCTACGTCTACCGTGACAGCCGTGGCATCGCGGTGCCGGCCGCCGAGGTGGAGGAGCGCGACGGCGCCTACTACTACCAGGGCGAGAAGGTCAGCCGGCTGCTGGGCAAGATGGGCAAGTCCCTGAAGAACGCGGTGACCCCGGACGAGATCGCCGCCGAGTACGGCGCCGACACGCTGCGCCTGTACGAGATGGCCATGGGCCCGCTGGACGTCTCCCGGCCGTGGGACACGCGCGCGGTGGTCGGCCAGTTCCGGCTGCTGCAGCGGCTGTGGCGCAACGTCGTCGACGAGAACACCGGCGAGGTCACCGTCACCGACGCCGAGCCCGACGAGGAGACCCTGCGCGCCCTGCACAAGGCGATCGACGGCGTGCGCCAGGACCTGGAGGGCCTGCGCTTCAACACCGCCATCGCCAAGGTCACCGAGCTGAACAACCACCTGACCAAGGCCGGCACCGCCGTGCCGCGGTCCGTGGCGGAGCCGCTGGTGCTGATGGTCGCCCCGCTGGCCCCGCACATCGCCGAGGAGCTGTGGCGCAAGCTGGGCCACACCGACTCGGTCGTCCACCGGGACTTCCCGGTGGCCGACCCGGCATACGTCGTGGACGAGACCGTGACCTGCGTCGTGCAGATCAAGGGCAAGGTCAAGGCCCGGCTGGAGGTGCCGCCCACCATCTCCGAGGAGGAGCTGGAGAAGGTCGCGCTGGCCGACGAGAAGGTCGTCGCGGCGCTGGACGGCGCGGGCATCCGCAAGGTGATCGTGCGGGCGCCGAAGCTGGTCAACATCGTGCCGGCGTAACCACCGGGGTCATATCACCGGCTCGGGGTAGTCCCCTACGGGCAGGTTCGGGGTTCTTCCGGAACTCCGCACCTGCCCGCTGCGTTTACCGTGGAGAGCACAGCGGCTCATGCCGTGCCGACCGGAGGAGGAGCGCCATGGAAGTCGTGCTGACCGTGTTCGCCCTGCTCTTCCTGCTGTTCGTCGCCCTCGGCGCGTACGCCACGGTCAAGGCGGTCGGCGCCGCCAAGCGCGGCGTGGACCGGACCATCGCACAGGCCCGCCGCACCGTCGAGGACCACACCCTGCGCGCCAAGTCCTTCGCGCAGCCCGGAGCCGCCGGGGAGATCGCCCAGCTGCGGCTCGCGCTGCGCACGTCCATGCGCGCCACACAGGACGCGCTGCACGCGGGCGTGGCCGAGGACGAGTCGCTGAAGGAGTCCCTCGGCCTCTTCGAACGGCTCAGCGCGCACGGACACGAGCTGGACGCCGACCTCAAGCGTCTGGAGTCCGAGCCGGACCGGGCCACGCTCACCGCGCACCTGCCCGAACTGCGCAGCCGCACCGAGCGGATCACCAAGTCCGCGGACTCCCTGCGCTGGGCCGTCCGCGACCGGGCCCGCCGCTTCGCCGACGACGATCTGGGCACCCTCAGCGCGCAGATCCACGTCGAAGCGGACGCCCTGCGCCACTGGACGCGCGCCGAGCCCGGCCAGGCGCCCCCGCCGTGGCCCGAAGCGCCCGCCACGGCCGACGGCCGGACCACCGAACAGACCTGGCCTCAGGCGCCCGGGGCCCCCGCGGCCGAGGGGCCGGCTCCCGAGGCGATCGCCCCGCCGTCATGGCGCCCCACCGCCCGCTGGCAGAAGAAACCCCGCCCCGAAAGCACCACATGAGCGACCCGGACCCGGCCCGCGGGACAGGGGCCGGGCTGCCGAGTGAGCACTACGCCAGGTAACCTCCAGCTCATGTCCCGCCATGTCGCGATCGTTACCGATTCAACGGCCTACCTGCCGCCCCGGGCGATGGAGCGTCACGGCATCACCGCGGTCCCGCTGACCGTGGTTCTCGGCGACCAGGCCCTGGAAGAGGGCACCGAGATCTCGACCCGCTCCCTGGCCCAGTCACTGCAGAGGCGACGCCCCGTCACCACCTCCCGCCCCAGCCCCCAGGTGTTCGCGGAGACCTACCGCAAGGTCGCCGAGTCCGGCGCGTGCGGCATCGTCTCCCTGCACCTGTCCGCCGAACTGTCCGGCACCTACGACGCGGCGGTCCTCGCGGCGCGCGAGGCACCGGTGCCCGTGCGGGTGGTGGACACCGGAATGGTCGCGATGGCGCTCGGCTTCTGCGCACTCGCCGCGGCCCAGGCGGCGGAAGCGGGCGGCACGGTGGACGAAGCCGTCACGGCCGCCGAGAAGCGCGCCGACGGCACGTCCGCCTTCTTCTACGTCGACACCCTCGACTATCTGCGCCGCGGCGGCCGTATCGGTGCCGCGCAGGCACTGCTGGGCTCCGCGCTCGCCGTCAAACCCCTGCTCCAGCTGGACGGCGGCCGCATCGACCTGCTCGAGAAGGTCCGTACGGCGTCCCGGGCGATCGCGCGCCTGGAGGAGCTGGCCGCCGAGCGGGCGGGCGGCGCCGAGGTCGACATCGCCGTCCACCATCTCGCAGCCCCCGACCGTGCCGCCGCGCTCGCCGACCGGCTGCGGGCGCGCATCCCGGGCCTGGCCGACCTGCACGTCAGCGAGGTCGGAGCGGTCATCGGGGCGCACACCGGACCCGGGCTGCTGGGCGCGGTCGTCTCGCCCCGCTGACAGGGGCGGCGATCGGGACGGCGATTTCCGGGTACGGCCTGTTCCGCCGATGTGAGGGCCGGCCGGCTTCACCCGTGTGAGTGACGCAGTTTTCCACAACGTGGCGGTCGTCCACGGGAAATCACCAAGATCATCGCGATCGGGCGGAATGCCCCATCCTCGTCGCATGACACTTCGATCGCGTTCACGCACAGCAACCGCGACCAGCGGCCCCGGCCGTGACCCCGCCTCCGACGGCCGGGTCCGGCAGCGCCGCTCCACCGGCCGCCGCCCTGCCCACCGTCGCCCGTCCGCACCGGCGGAGGAACTGCGCCGCCGAGCGGAACTCCTCTTCGGCGAACGGGACGTGCAGTGGCGGGAGTCGGGGAACGCGCCGCCGGTCCCGGACGGCACCGCGGACACACCGACGGCGACGGTGACCGGCCTGGCACCCGGCCTGAGCGCGCGTTCGGGCTCCAGGCGGACGGTGACAGCGGTCACGTCGGTGTCCGGCGGCATCCGGGAGCGGGCAGCGACTGTCGCCGAGCCTGAGCCGGACGGTGCGATGCGGTCGCCCGAGCTTGAGCCGGTGCCGGTGCCGGTGCCGGTGCAGGAGCCCGAGCCGGTACCGAAGGGGCTCGGGGCCCCGGGCTGGCGGGAGCGGGCCGGGCTGGCGCTGCGCGAGCGGATGCCGGTCTGGCTCCAGACCCGGTACGGGGTGGAGCGGCGGGGAGCCGTGGCGCTCGCCGTGGTGCTCGTGGCCGCCGCTGTCTTCGCCGTGCAGCACTACTGGGCGGGCCGGCCCCAGCAGGTGAGCGCCCCTCAGGTGGTCCGTGCCCAGGCGCCTTTCGCGAAGAAGGGTGAGGGAGCGACCGCCGGTCCGGCGGTGAGCGCGTCGGCGACACCGGGCGCGGAGATCGTCGTGGACATCAGCGGCAAGGTCCGTGAGCCGGGGATCCGCCGGCTGCCGGCCGGCGCCCGGGTGGCCGACGCGCTGCGGGCGGCGGGCGGGGTCCGGCCGGGCGTGAGCACGGAAGGACTGAACCGCGCCCGCTTCCTCGTCGACGGCGAACAGGTCGTCGTCGGCGCCCCCGCTGGGGCCGCCGCTCCGCCCGCCCCGGCAGGAGGGCCGTTCACCGGATCCACCGGCACGGGGCCGCCGGCACCGGTCTCCCTGAACACGGCCACGGT
>NZ_JBEYRP010000045.1:0-42313 GCF_040704085.1 Streptomyces sp. NPDC047841 | reverse complement strand
ATCCAGCCCCTTCAACGAGAACGTGTGTCCGTGCAGGTGCATCGGGTGCCACATGCCCGTGGCCAGCTGTGCGGCCCCCGCCCCCGTCTCCCGCCTGGTCATATCGCGTGGGCGTCCACCCGTTCCTGGTCGTATCCGTGCTCCTGCCGCTCGCGGGCCGGGCGCGGCCGTGGTGAGCGCACCAGGACGCGTTTGAGCCAGCGGTCCGTGCCGTCGTACCGGGGCGTGAAGGCCAGCCTGCCGTGTACCACGGCGTCGTTGTCGATGATCAGCAGGTCGCCCGGTTCCAGCGGGACGACATGGCCGTTGGCCTCCAGAGCATGACCGAGCCGGTCGAAGGCGGCGTTGAAGGCCGGGTCGTCGGTGAGCCGATGGGTGTAAGAGGGGTCGTAGCGGATGCCGAGAGCGCCCTGCTCGCGGTGCCAGAGCGTGGCGATCCCGACCGGCGGGCGCAGCTCCGCGTCCCGGTCGCCGTAGCTGTCGTCGGGCAGCACGACGGCCAGGGGCCGCTGCAGCTGTTCGACGTCGGCTGCCGTCAGGGAGGCGGTGGTGGCGCTGGAGAGTCTGCTGCCGACGTCGTCCGGGTTGCGCACGCAGGCCAGGAGCAGGACGTCGGCCCGGTTCGGGTGGAAGGCGTCCTCGGTATGCCAGGCGAGCGGGACCACGCTGCCGGCGCCGACCTGGAGGCGCTCCTGACCGGGGGTGGGGAGGATGTTGTGGACGATCCGTCCGTCCTGCTGGTTGCGCCAGCCGAACACCCGCCCGAGACGGGAGGCGATCAGGGCGAGAGCGATGTCGAGGCCGGCGTTGCGCCGGGGGTCGCTCGCCCGCCAGTGCAGAGGCGTGGGACCCGGGTCACCGCAGTTCAGCAGTCCTTTGACGACACGGTGACCGATGTGCGGATCGGGAGACCGGACGAGTTCGTCGAGGCCTGCGGCCAGACTCTGCGGGAGCCGCCCCGCGTCAGGAGCGGACAGCACAGTGTCGCCTGTGGCGCCGCCGGCAGCCAGCGTCCGCGCCGCTCGTAGGAGGTCCTTCCCGAGCTCCCGGTCCGCACGATGTATTTCCTGCACCGGCATGCGGTCTACCTTTCAGGGACCTTTCAAGAATGGAGGTCGTTCCGGCAGGAACCGACCGGTCGGTGAATCGGTGACGAGGCCAGTTTGACCCTGCTCCAGGGATCAGCTTCAGGTCCCGGCGATACACCGGTCAAGGGATCCGAGGCTATTCCGCACTTTGTCATCACCACCCTCGCGACTTCAATGCGACGGCACCAACAGAATGCTGATGAGGGCTCAGCGGAAGATGTGTACCGGGTTCGATCGTTCCACGGATTACCAGGCCGCCGGCGGCACCTAGAGTCATTTCACGGAAGCCGATTCCGCCGGAACTGCACCGGGTCGACCCGCCGGCGGACCCGCTCTTCGGAGGGTGAAAGGTGGTCTGGAGTTGATCGACAGCACTGTGGCCGACACCACGGCGGAGTCACACTCCGTGTCCAGTCGCTCCGGCCCGCACGCGCCCGAGGCCCGCGAGGCGTTGCTCCACGAACGCATCGCCGCCCACGCGCACCGCCTGCCGGACGCGCCTGCGGTGACCTGTGAAGGACAGACGCTCACTTACGGAGAGCTGGATGCCCGCGCTGAGCGGCTCGCCGCCGGCCTGCGCACCCGGGTGCACGGCGAGGACGCCGTCATCGCCGTGCTGATGGACCGTTCGACGGACCTGATCGTCACCCTGCTCGGCGTGCTGAAGGCGGGCTGTGCGTATCTGGCGCTCAACACCGCCGACCCGGACCGGCGTCTGGCCGAGCTGGTCGCCGACGCCGGGGCACGTCTGGCCGTGGCGGCACCCGAGCACACCGGACGGCTGCCCGACACCGTTCAGACCCTGACACCGGCCACAGTGTCCTCACCCACCGGCCAGCCGGACGTGTCCCCGGCCGCCGCGCGGGGCGACCGCGCAGCCGCAGACCGGGCACGCACGGCCGACGACCTGGCCTACGTGTGCTACACGTCAGGCTCCACCGGCGCGCCCAAGGGCGTGGGTGTGACCCATCGCGGCGTGCTGCGTCTGGTGGTGTCGCAGGACTGGCTGCGTCTGACACCCGAGGACAGCGTGCTCCAGGTCTCCTCCGTGTCCTTCGACGCGTCGACGCTGGAGATCTTCGGAGCGCTCTGCGCGGGTTGTCGCCTGGTGGTGCACCCTGGCGGAGGACCGATCGACCTCGATGCTCTGACCGCCACCGTCACCGGCCACGGGGTGACCGTCGTCAACCTGGCCACCGGCCTGCTCCACCAGCTGATCGAGAGCCGGTTGTCCTTCTTCGCCGGTCTCCGGCACGTGGTGACGGGAGGCGACGTCGCCTCGCCCGCTCTCGTGGCCCGGCTCCTGGCCGCCTGGCCGGGCCTGACGTTCACCAACGGCTACGGCCCCACGGAGAACACCACCTTCACGACCTGCTGGACCACCAGCGGGCCGCCGCCGGACGCCGTTCCCATCGGTACGGCCGTCACCGGCACCGGGGTCGCCGTGCTCGACGACGCGATGCGCCCGGTGACGGTGGGTGGCGCCGGCGAGATATACACCTGGGGTGCGGGCCTGGCCCGCGGCTATCTGGGCCGGCCCGCGGCCACCGCGGAGCGCTTCCTGCCCTGCCCGTTCGGGCCGCCGGGGTCGCGCATGTACCGCACAGGCGACATGGCCCGGCTGCTGCCGGACGGCAACCTGGAGTTCGCCGGGCGCATCGACCGGCAGGTCAAGGTGCGCGGTCACCGGGTGGAGCCGGGTGCCGTCGAGGCGGCCTTGGCCCGGCAGGCCGGCGTCGACCGGGCGGTCGTCGTGGTCGAACAGGACGACGCCGGCCGTAGACGGCTGGTCGGCCATGTCGTTCCGAGCGGCGCCCCGGACGAGGGGCTGGGCGCACGGCTGCGCGCGTCGCTGGCCGCGGAACTGCCCGGCTACGCCGTGCCGGACACCATCCTGGTGCACACCACGCTGCCGGTCACCGCGCACGGCAAGGTGGACCGTTCCGCCCTCACGAACGCGGGCCCCCGACCGCGCGCAGTGGCCAACCCCTACGTTCCTCCCGCCACGCCGCTCCAGCGGCGCCTCACCGAACTGTGGAGCGCGCTGCTGGACATCGCGCCCGTCGGGATCGACGACGACTTCTTCGACCTGGGCGGCCACTCGCTGCTGGCCGCCGAACTGCTGGACCGCATGCACAAGGAGCTGGGCGTCGAGGTACCGGCCACCGCGCTGTATCTGCGCTCCACCGTCGCCGAACTGAGCGAGGCCGTGGACGAGACCCTGGCCGGAGGGGAGAGCCGATCGTGACCGTCTCACCGCACCACACGGCGCCCCCGTCCGTCACCTCCGGATGCCCGGCGCACCAGGACGCAGCCGGCCTGGGAGCCCTCGCCGACCTGGCCGATCCCGCGCTCTACCGCGACCGCGACCCCCATGAGACGTGGACCGAGCTGAGGCGCCGGGCACCCGTCGCCCGGCACGAGAAGGACGGCCACCCGTACTGGTCGGTGACCCGGTACGCGGACATCGACCGGGTGCTGCGCGACCACGCCACGTTCACCTCGCAACGCGGCACTTTGCTCTACCTTCTCGGCCGGGGCGACCCAGCGGGCGGCCACCAGATGGCGGCGACGGATCCACCGCGGCACACGTCGCTGCGCGAACCACTGCAACGGGCATTGGCCGTCAAGCCCACCATGGAGCGGCGGGAACAGATCCGCGCGGTGGTGACGGACCTGCTGGCACCGTTGGCCGACGGAGGCCCCTACGACCTCGCGGCCCACGCGAACCGGCTGCCGATGGCCGTGGCCGGCGTGCTGATGGGGCTGCCCGAGGAGGACTGGGACCGGCTGGTCGACCTCACCACCGCGTCCGTGGCACCTGAGGACCCGCGCTACCGCGACGAGCGCGGCATCGACCGGGTGCTCAACACGGCCCACCGCGGCCTGTTCGCCTACTTCCACGAGATCGTCCACGAGCGGCGCGCGCACCCGGGCGATGACCTGATCAGCCTGCTGCTGAGGATGGAGATCGACGGCCGCCCGCTCAACGCGGGCGAGGTCATCTCCAACTGCTACAGCCTGCTGCTCGGCGCCAACGTGACCACGGCCCAGGTCCCGGTGAGCACCCTCGCGGAACTCATGGGCACGCCGACCCTCCAGGCCTGGGCCGACCGGCCGGACCTGATCATCAGCGGAGTGGACGAGGCGCTGCGCTGGGCCACGCCCACCACCCACTTCATCCGCTACGCCACCAGGGACGTGCACCTGCGCGGCACCCGTGTGGCGGCGGGCGACGCGGTCGCCGTGTGGCTGCCGTCCGCCAACCGCGACGAGGACGTCTTCCCCGACCCGTTCACCTTCGACATCGCCCGTCGCCCCAACAAGCATCTGGCGTTCGGCATCGGCCCGCACTACTGCGTGGGCCACACCGTTGCCAAGGTGACCCTGCGGCTCTTCTTCTCCGAGCTGTTCAGCCGGTTCACCGACATCGTCCCGGTCGGCCCGGGCAAACGCCTGTACTCCAACACGATCTACGGCTGGACCGAGATGCCGATCACCGCCCGCACGCGGCCGCGGGCTCGCCCGGCCGCCTATTGACCAGTGGCCGCCCGCCGCCCGCCGCCGGGCGACCGTCAGCCGAACCGAAGGTGAGGTCCACCAGCCGATGCCGACCGCCGGCCGACCCCCACGCTGGTTTCTCAGAGAACCGCTTCCCGACACCCGAGCCCGGGTGTTCCTGCTGCCCTATTCGGGATGCGGCGCGTCCATGTACCGCCAGTGGCCGTCCGAGTACCAGGGCGTCGGCTTCGTGCCGGTACAGCTGCCGGGCCGCGAGAACAGGCTGCGGGAGCAGCCCTTCGAAACGTACCAGGAACTGGGCCGCGTCCTTTCCGAGGTCCTCGAACCCCATCTGAACGTCCCCTACGCCCTGTTCGGCCACTGCAGCGCGGCGCTCGCAGCATACGAGACCGCCGTGCAAGCGGTCGGCCGCGGCGCACGGCCGCCACAACGGCTGTTCGTCTCCTCCGAGGTGGCCCCGCAGGACGGTCCGTACGGCCGTCACCTCCAGATGGACGACGAGGAACTGGCCGAGGAGCTGCGCGGGCTGATCGTGCAGTTGGGCGGCACTCCGCTGCCCACGTTCGTCAGCATGACCCTGGGTGTGCTGCGGCGTGACATCGAGGTCAATCGCCGCTACCACCTGGCCGATCCGCCGAGACTGCCGTGCCCGATCACCGCGATCGGTTGGAGCGGCGACATCGGGATGGAGCCGGAGCGGATGACCGGCTGGGCGGCATGCGGCGACATGGACCAGGTCGTCTTCGACGGCGGCCACTACGGCTTCATCGAGGGCCCTGAGAGGCTGCTGCGGCTCTTGGCCGACGGCGTCACCGCAGACCGGCCGTCCACAGGACCAGCCGGCGGAAGGAGTGAAGAGGCATGTTGATCCTTTCGTTCAAGGAAGGACACGACAGCGCGGTCTCGGCGATCGACGACGGCCGCCTGCTGTTCTCGCTGGAGGCGGAGAAGGACTCCTTCCCGCGCTACGACTCGCTCACCGCGGAGGTGCTGCTGGCCGCTGCGGAGCGGCTTGACCGGCTCCCGGACGTGGTGGCCGTCGGCGGCTGGGTGAAGGGCACGTACTCCGATGAGCCGCCCTCGCTCACCGGCTACTTCGGCGTCGGCGAAGGGTCGGTGTCCGACCGGGCCGGCCGGTTCTTCGGCAAGGACGTGCGGGTCTTCTCCTCCACCCATGAGCGCTCGCACATCATGACCGCCTACGGGCTCTCGCCGTTCCCTGCGGGGCAGCCCTGCTACTGCCTGGTGTGGGAGGGCAACATCGGTTCCTTCTACCGCATCGACGAAACCGGTGGCGTCACCCACCTGCAGCACGTGATGTCCGACCCGGGCAACAAGTACGCCTACCTGTTCGCCCTGGCCGACCGGAAGTTCACCGCCAACAAGGGCGTCCTCCGGCTCCAGGACGCGGGCAAGCAGATGGCCCTCACGGGCTTCGCCCGGCGCACCGAGACAACCGCGGAGGAGCGGGAACTCATCGACTTCCTGCTCGCGCAGGAGCGGATCATCACGACCCTGGGCAAGGACGAGATGGACTGGACGCCGTTCCGGAACATCGGAGTCGAGTCGCAGGAGTACAAGGACCTGGCGGCCAAGTTCTCCGACGCCATCTTCGACCGCTTCCACGCCTACGCCGCGGAGCATCTCACCGAGGGACTGCCGCTGCTGATCTCCGGCGGCTGCGGGCTGAACTGCGAGTGGAACCGCCGCTGGGCCGAATGCGGCCTCTTCCCGCAGGTCTTCGTGCCACCGTGCCCGAACGACAGCGGCTCCTCGCTGGGCACTGCCGTCGACGCCCAACTGCACTACACGGGCATGGCGACCGTGGAGTGGGACGTCTACGCCGGCGACGACTTCGTGGAGGACACCGCCTTCGATCCGGAGCGCTACGAGACCCGGCCACTGGACTACGGGGAGGTGGCGCGGTTCATCGCCGACGGGGGCATCATCGGCTGGGCCCGCGGCCGGTGGGAGATGGGCCCCAGGGCGCTGGGCAACCGGTCGATCCTGGCGGCGCCGTTCAGCGCGGAGACCACCGCCCGGCTGAACAAGATCAAGCAGCGGGAAGGATACCGTCCCATCGCCCCGATCTGTCTGGAGGAGGACGCCGGGCAATGGTTCGAGGGCTCTGTCCCCGACCCCTATATGCTCTACTTCAGCACCGTCCGCTCCGAGGCGCTCAAGGCCGTGACACACGTCGACGGCACGGCGCGGGCCCAGACCGTGACCCGTGAGCAGAACCCGGCCATAGCCTCCTTGCTGGAGGCCTTCCGCGGCGTCACCGGGTTCAGCGTGCTGTGCAACACCTCGCTCAACTTCTCCGGCCGCGGCTTCATCAACCGCACCAGCGACCTCATCCGCTACGGCGAGCAGCACGACCTCGACGGCTACGTGGTCGGGGACACCTTCGTCACGCCGCGCGCCCCGCGGTCCTGAGCCGGCAACGCGCGTTCCCGGACCCCGCGCTCCCGTGGCAGCACTCGTGTACGTGTGAAAGAGGGAACACCCATGCAGCAGAGCAAGGCAAGGCTGAACGGACGACAGGCCGATCCGGAGTTCTTCCGCTTCGAGGAGCGCAGCGACCTCGACTACGGGCTCGTCCTGGACGTCCTGCACGGCCGCCGACTCGGAGTGATCTTCCGGGACGTCATACCTCCGGCCGCGCGCAAGGAACTGACCGAGCGGTTCTGGGCGAGTCCCGCACGTCAGCACCGGGAGGGCGAGCCGTCGCACTACGTCGGCGCCTACCACTGGAACAAGAGCGCCGACACGTACCTCAGGGAAGCCGCGGAGGTGGCCGACCACGTGCAGGAGGTGATCGACGCTCCCGGCTCGCCCTGGCACACCTTCCGGCAGGGTGTGAACGAGGCCCTGGGGCAGGAAGGCGCCTCGCTGAGAATCGCGGAGATGGGCGGCCGCTCGGCGTCCGCGGCCCTCATCCGCGCCTGGGACAAAGAGGGCGACTTCTCCCTCGACCCGCACGAGGACGAGGCACAGTGCAAGGATCCGCGCCAGGCGGGATTCGAGATCCAGCGTGTGCTGGAGCACGACATCTGCGCGGTGAACATGTGCATCGAGCACACCGCCGGAGGACGGCTGGTGATCTGGAACATCCGGCCCGACGACGCGACACGGCGCGCCCTGGGCATCGAGCTGACCGGCCTGCCCTACACGGCCGAGGCCCTGGCCGGCTTCGAGGAACTGCGCCTGGACATCCACGAGGGCGATGTCTACGCCTTCAACGGGGCCTTCGTGCACGCAGTGGACGCCAACAGCGGCAACCGCACCACGGTGTCCTTCATCATGGGCTTCACCGACGCCCAGACGGTGGTGAGCTGGACCTGAGGCCGGCACGGCCGACGGCCCCCAGCGGCCGTACCGGACGCCAGGGCCCGCCTTCCCGAGCGTGCGCCGACTCCGCGCGACGCCGTCGATGCCCCGACGGGGAGGGCGGACCCTGGCCGTGCCCGTGTCGCTGAGACCAAGGGGAGGCAGGAAGAGGTGAACGTGGACGACCAGCTCGAGTCGTACCGGCGTGACCGGCCGGGCCGGATTGCCGGTTCCGGCTCCAGCGTCGGAGGAGCGTACGCCAACGGGTGTCCGTACAGCGGCGCGCGGGCCGGGAGCATCGGCGGCGCCGGGCGCGCCGGCGGTGCGGACTCGGGCACCGAGGACTTCGACAGTCATGACCCGGCCTTGGCCGAAGACCCCTTTCCCTCCTATGCGCGCCTGCGATCGCGATGCCCTGTTTCCTGGAGCCGGGCCTGGGGTGGCTTCTGGGTCGTGGCACGGCATGCGGAGGTCTCGGAAGCAGGGCGCGACGGAGTGTTCCGCACCGGGCACGTGCTGGCCGACGGGACTCTTCAGGGCGTGACCATTCCGCCTCTGGGACAGACCGGCAGGCTGATTCCGCTGGAGGAGGACACACCGCGGAACCTCAAGTTCCGCAAGTTGCTGTCGTCGTTCTACTCCGCGGGCAGGGTGCGGGAACGGATGCCGGAACTTCGCCAGGTGGCCCGGGAGAGCGTGGACGCCGTCATCAGCGAGGGCGCCTGTGATCTGGTCACCGCGCTGACGCTGCGGGTGCCAGGCATCGTCACCATGCGCGATCTCGGACTACCGGACGACCGCTGGTTCGAGATCGACTCGCTGGTCCACCAGGCGCTGCTGGCCGCACCGCACGATCCCGCCGGGGCACGCGCCCACGCGCAGCGCATCACGATGGCTCTGGTGGAGGAGCTGGACGTACGCCGAGAACACGGCACCGACCCCGCGGACCGCAGTCTGTTCCCGCTTCTCCTGGCGGGCAGGGTGGACGGCGAACCCGTGTCCGACGAGGACATCCTGTCGATGCTGTACCTCATCCTGCTGGGCATCGACCCGGTGTCCTCCCTGACCGCGACGGCGCTTCTGCACCTTGAGGAGCATCCGTCGCTCAGGGCCCGCCTGATCGCGGAACCGGCCCTCATCCCGCGTGCCGCGGACGAATACCTCCGGTGGATGTCTCCGGTACAGGGCACCGGCCGCACCGTCGCCGAGGAGATCGAGCTCGGGGGCCGTACGCTGCGGGCGGGCGAGAGGGTCTTCGTCAGCTGGGCCTCGGCCAACCGCGACGAGACGGTCTTCGCCGACCCCGACACCGTCGACCTCGGCCGCGACACCTCGGGACACCTCGCCTTCGGCGCCGGCTCGCACTACTGTCTGGGCGCCTCCCTGGTGCGGGCCCTGTTCACCGTGATGCTGGAAGAGGTGCTCAGCCGGATCCCGGACTACCGGGTGAGCGACCGGGATGCCGTCACCTGGTTTCCCGACATCACGTCCTTCTACGGCGTCACCTCCCTCCCGGTCCGTTTCACCCGGCGGTCCGACTGAAACCAACAGACCGCTGACATGGAATGCGCTCAATTCCAGCGCTTCGGCTTCGGGGTGACCGACCCTCTTTCCGACGGCACCGCAGGACATGGACGGACAGGGGGACACGGGGCGGACTTCCGCTCTGCGGGTCTTCGGGTCCGCCGAAAGGTGCGGCGCATCCCGTTCCCGGGAAACGTCGGCGGCCGTGACGAACGGCACGACAGCCGCCTGGCCGGCGGCCGAGATCCCTGATCCCTCCCTCGACAAGGACGCCCATGACCGAACGCATGAGCCGGCGGGCCGTATCGCGGCGCGTGACGGCGTCGCTCGCCCTCGTTTCCTTCGCCGCTGCGGTCCACCGGGGCACCGGCCGGAACGACGTCACCGTCGACCGTCACGTCTCCGGCGACGGCACCGCGGGCGACGGCGCCGGCGACCGCACGCCGCAACCACCGCGCCGCATGCACCGACTGGTTGCCGAGCGGGCCGCCGCGCCCCTCGCGCCGCCCGCAGTGTCCTCGGCGGGTCTCCTGCCCCCGGCCACGGGGCACCCGCGGTGAGCGACACGGCTTCCACCGTCGCCCGTCAGGACCGCTGGGTGCGGCGGCTGAGTTCCGGCGACGATCCGCGCTGTCGGCTGTTCTGCCTGCACGCCGCGGGCAGCGGACCGGGCATGTTCCGAGACCTGCCGGTTCATCTGCCCGACTGTGTCTCCGTCGAAGCGGTGCTGCTGCCCGGCCGCGAGAACCGGATCGCAGAACGCCCCTACGACCGGATGGGACCCTTGGTGGAGGCGCTGGCCGAGGCGCTCTGCCGACGGCTCGACCTGCCCTATGCGTTCTTCGGCTACAGCATGGGCGCGCAGGTGTCGTTCAACCTCACGCACGCCCTGCGCGACCGCGGACTGCCGCTTCCCGTGGGCCTGTTCGTGGCCGCGAGCCCGGGACCCTACCTGCAACGCGAGGTGCCCGCCTGGAACGAGTCCGATGACCGGCTGGTCGAGTACCTCCGCGAACTCGGCGGCACGGCACCGCACGTCCTGGACGACCCCGACCTGCTGGACCTCCTGCTCCCCACCCTCCGAGCCGATCTCACCGTGATCGCGACCTGGCCCTACCGCACGCGGCCCACACTGCCGGTAGCCGTCCGGGCGTTCTCCGGAGCCGAGGACGGGCCCGCTTCTCCCGAACGGATGGGGGCGTGGCGGATGGAGACGCACGGGGTCTTCCGGCAGAGCGTCCTGCCCGGCGGCCACTTCTTCATCAACGACGCGCTGCCAACCGTCGCCGACGTCATCGCCACGGACCTGACGTCGATGCTCGGCCTTCCTGCCGCGAGCACCACCCGGACGGGCACGGGCAGACCACCCCACCCCTAGGGAGTGTCTTTCCGATTCTCAGGCCGCAACCCCCACAGCGAGCTGCGACGGCAGCTGGCCGGCCGCAGCCGCGGCATCCAGTTCCAGTTCGACACCCCCCAGCGTCGCCAACTCGAGAGCCAGGGCGTGCCCATGCTGCGACTGTGGCGCCGCGGCGACACCCTCCAGCACGCCCTGAGCATCCTGCACGCCATCCAACCGGATCCTTCAGCGGGGCGCGCACCACGCGACGACATGATCGAAGAATTCGAGGGCCTGGACCGCGCCATCCCCCGCCCAGTCCGCCACGACCTGATCACCTGGCGCGACGCCGGCCAGATCACCATCAACCGCATCACCCTGCCCGACCAGCCCGCCGAACCCGCCGATGCTCAGATCGTCTGCGACCTGCGAGAACGCTGGGTGGACCACAGCCCGCTGCGCCGCGCTGCACTCGCCGCTCTCCAGCACCTTCAAGACCAGGACGTCGACCTCAGCGACGTGGAACTCTCCGGCTACCGCTTGCCAACCCCCAGCCGCATGGCCGGCCGCCTCGAAGAGCCCCGCTGGTGGGTGAACTGGAAGTGGCAGCACTACCGGTCCATCCCGTACTGCCTGGCCGATGGCGACGGCTGGCTCGAAGTCCTGGCACCCACCCGCACCCGTCCCCTGCATGCCCTCCTATTCGCCCCCGGCCCCACCCCTGCCCAGGCGTAGCAAGCCCAGGGCACAGCATCACGTCGGCAGGCGAGAACTGACCGCGCCTCGGGCACCACGGGCCCCAGCCATGACATCACCGGGGCCCGGCTTTATGGAGTCCTCTGCTCCAACCACCCCGAGACTTCAACCTCGCGCCTCCCCGCGGCAGTTGCACCACAGCAGGGGGAACGCCGCCGGGAACCTGCTGTACACCAGAACCATGAGGACCCAAGAAGCGTTCTGCGTGCGATTGCGGCAGCGCAGACACCTGGGTGACCCGCCTCGACCAGACCAGCGCGGACGGCGACTGCCTTCGCTGTGACCGACCCTTCCACGCCACCCCGTGCCAGAACTGCGGCGGGTTCCGCATCGACGGCTCCTTCGGCGTTTCCGGCACCCGGTTCGAAAACCTCCCCGAGACCGTGAAGTGCTGGGACTGCGGCCACCGCAACCCGCTGCGCGACCCCGGCCCGGAGTAGGAACCTTTCCCACACAGTGCGGCAGGCTGGTCCTGCAGCAGTGAAAGACCCCGGGCTACACGCGCCCGGGCCTGCCCCGCCTTGCGCAATCACGTGGTGGCGGCCTTGTCACCCCGTTAGCGTGATCTGGCTGACGGGCGTCAGCAGCATGTGCGAAGACCCTGGAGTACCGATGGCTCTGCCGGCCCGGCTCACCGCCGCCCTGGGGCGGCACCCCGATCACCTCACCGAGGACGATCTGCAGCGCGCGGTCGACAGCCAGATACCCGAGAGCGTCGACCTCGACTGGAAGAAGGACTTCTACCAGGGCACCGACGCAGGCAAGAAGGAGCTCGCCAAGGACGTGTCCGCCATGGCCAACACCGCCGGCGGCATGGTCGTCATCGGCGTCGACGACGGCAAGAAGGACCGCGCACACGACCTGGCCCCCACAGAGCCGGTCCCGGGCCGGGGCGAGGAGTGGATCCGTTCGGTACTCGCCAACTGGATCCAGCCTGTCGTCCCGAACGTGGGCGTGCGACCGGTGAAGTCCACTCTCCACGAGGACAAGATCTACTGGATCCTCACCGTGCCCCCGAGCACCCAAGCTCCACACGCCGTCGCGGCTCCGGGCAACGACTACAACTTCCGCGTCCACGTCCGGCACGGCACCACGACCCGCACCCTCGCCGAATCCGAGATCGCCCAGCGCTACCGTGACCGCTTCCAGGCAGCCTCCGACGACATCGACCGCCTGCGACAAGTTGCCGACGCAGGCCGTGGCTACCTGTCGGACTACCTGACCACAACCGTGGACGGCGGCAGCGCTCCGGTGACCTACTACCCGGGATGGGTCAGTCTTGCCGCAGTGCCGGCCGTACGCGGCACCTATCCGTTGACCACCAGGGCCGATCGCGACGCTGCCTTCAACCGCTTCCACGACCTCGCCTGCCACGGAGTGACGCTCAACGCGCGGCCCCAGCACCCCCCGCTGGTAGGCCGCCGACAAGTCCGCTTCGAAGGCCTCCCCACCGGACAACTCCATCAGGACGGCAGCTTCTACGCCGCACAGACCATCAGCCTCAACAACGATCAGTTCGACGCTGACGGCCCCCAACAGATGTCCCAGCGCGCATTCGAACTCGACCTCGTCACCCTGGTGCAAGCAGCCGCGGCCTGGGCAGCAGAGACCGGAGCGGCCGGCGACCTGATGCTGTCAGCCGCACTGCACCGCTACAACGGCAGTGACAAGCTCGTCCGACTGGTCGTGACCGAAAGCACCTTCCAACGCGGCCCGGCCCTCCCGTTCCCCACCGCTCCCGCGCAGATCACGGGTGATCTTGCCGCCATCGTTACCGACAAGCGGGAGGCAGTTGTCGTGGCCTGCGCTCTCGCATCGGACCTGCTGGCCGACATGGGAGCCCACCAGCCGCACATCCTGACCCCTGATGGAGACATCCTGACGGACCGACTCAATGACGGATTCCGTCATCAGCTCACAGGCTGGGAGTCGTAGTGCGGCTGGACAGAGGCGAGCGTGGCTGTGATCGCCGATGCGGTCACGTGGGTTCGTGCGGCCACATGTGGTCGATGGCCCAGGCGGCCAGTGCCCATTCGGCTGGGATGTTCCGGTCATAGGCCTCGTCGGACGTCAGTACATATGCGGGAAAAAGGTCGGGATCCTCGTCCGGAACCCGAAGAGCGTCCCACTCGCAGCGCACTTCGAGGGTGGACGACCACTCTTCCTTCGACAAGGTGAAGGTGGCTGTCCAATGAGGATCTCCACCGCTGTTGGTCGCCACCGCGGTCGGGCGCGTTCCGTGCGCGGTGAACAACTGCAGCCGGTACGTTTCCGGCAGCCCCGGTGCGGTGAGCATGTGGTCGTCCGCGCTGAGCCGGCGCGGCGCGGTCGGTGCGCGCAGTTCGTTCTGGCCATGCGGTGCCGACTCGGAGGCCGGGGCCGGCGGGGAGTGATCAGTCAGGCTCCGATCGTTTTTGACCCGGCGGCGTACCGGTCGTCGTCGGTCGTTTCCTGTCGCCTGCGTCCCCTGGCAGCCTCGTCACCACGGCGGCACGGCCGTCCGCACCTGGGGCTCGTCCGCCTGCTCGCACACGGGCGGTCCACCAGGGGCACCGGATGCGCCTACGAGGCGGTTTCCGCGAACCAGGCCCGACTGCTTGGTACATGAAGGAGGGTCAGCACGGCTACGGAGAGGAGCACGCCGAGGACGCCTCCCGGCTCTCCTCGCATCACGTTGGTGGCTTCGCCGATGAAGTAGATCCCGACGGTCACCGTGAGGGTGGCGCGCAGGACGCTGCGCCCGGGCTGGAGGAAGAAGACGTGGACGGCGCTGACCAACGAGGGCAGAAGCAGAAGTGTCTGGAGCCAGACGGGGCCGGGGTAGTACCCGAGGGCCGTGCCTATCGTGGCTATTACAACGACGGCGGTGAGGATGTAGAGCAGGACGCGCAGCGCCGTGACAGTGCCCGGGCGCTTGGCCTGCGGCCGCTGGGGGGCCGTGGGGCCGGACTCCAGGGCGGTGGCTGCGATCGTGCGCGGGTCGCCGAGCTCGGCCAGGATCGCCTGTTCCTGCCCGGGGCGTTCGGAGAGGGCGACCTCGATGTGCTCGGCGAGGTCGGCGAGCAGTTCCTGGCGCCGGTCGGCCGGGAGTGCCGATGTCTCACGTTCGACAGCGGCAAGGAAGGCCTGTACGGAGGGGGAGGTGCTGAGGCTCATGGTGAACACGGTTCCGGTTCGATCGGGGACGGAGGTTACGGGGCGAGGAAGTCATCGACTGCATCGCGAAAAGCGGGCCAGATCCGGGCGAAGTCCTCGAGGGCGGCCAGCCCGGCGTCGGTCAGCCGGTAGTAACGGCGGGGCGGCCCGGACGTCGATTCCTTCCACGTGGTGGTGACCAGATCGGCGCGTCGGAGCCGGGACAGCAGGGGGTAGATGGTCCCCTGGCTGGCGGCAAGGGCTCCGCTCGCCTCCAGAGACTGCACCAGTTCGACCCCATAGCGGGGTTCGTCCCGCATCAGGGCCAGTACGCAGTACTCCAGCACGCCCTTGCGGAGCTGGCTTTCCACCTTGCCTAGGTACGAATCACCGGCACTGCCCTGTTCCATGCAGTACATGCTAGGCAACCGGTATGTTGTTCCGCAAGGTACCTGGCGCAAGTGCGGCGCGGTGGCCATCCGATGAAGGTCCATGTCCACCGTCGTCAGCCGGGCCAGGTGGCCGCCTGTCCCACCGGCATCGGTGTCGGCGACGCCGAGATGGCGGCCTCCGCGCCCTTGCCCGTACGTCGGTGTTCGAGGTCCTCTCCGCCTTGCGCGTCTGCCGCCAGCCAGGAGGCGGGCCCGCGTTCTGGCGCATGCGGGGGGCGGTGTAGTGGATGGGAAGACGTCCGTTCAGGGGGGCGGTGCAGGTGCTTGCCGAGACGGGTATGCCCCTGGGGGCCCTCTGGTCGTGCGAGGACTGGAAGGGGGGCCGCCTCTTCGTCGCCCGCAGTCGGCCGCGCAGCCGCGCGAGCTTTACAGGCCCGGCCGGGCGGTGGCCTCATCTGTGGTCCCCGCGCGCGCCCGCCGCCGCGGACGGCACCGGCTGCGGCCCCGGGCCGGGCGCTGCTCCTCTGTGCTCGGTGACGGCTCTGGACTCGATCAGGAGCGCTCGCCGGCAGGCGCCTGCCGCGGCGGGGCCGCGACGAGGGGGTACCTGAGCGTGGAGACCACAGGACTCGCCGCTCCCTCAACGCTCGCTCCGTTCCTGGGTCGTTGACCGGCCGGGTCGGTCGCCGCCGGGTTGCCCGCCCCCCGCCCGGTTGCCCGCGCCCCGACCCCCGCCGTGCGGCCGCTGTGCCCGCGTCTGCGCTCGCCGGTCGGGCCGTGTGCCGCTGTCCCGCCCGGCACAGCGCGGGTCCCGCCCGCGCTGTGCCGGGCGGGGCGTGCGGTGTCGTGTCGGGAGGCCGTGCCGCGTATGGTCCGGCCCCTCCACCGTCCGCCCCCGCCCTTTCGGGCGCCGCCGCCTGCCGTTGTCCAGCCCGCGTGCCGCTGCCCGTCCGCGTGCCGCTGCCCGTCCGCGTGCCGTTGGCCGTCCGTGCCCGCGGCCCGCCGGGCCGTGCCCCGGCTGCCGGCCGGACCGCCGTCCTGTCCGCGTCGCGCGTCGGTCGGCAAGCACCGCGATGCCCGGCGGCTCACGCCCGCCCTCGCTCCCCGGCCCAAAGTTGGATGCGTTCTTTCTCGCCGCAGCCGCAACCATCGCGCGCCGCCTCAGGCGACATGGCGGGTCGGATCATGCGGTAGGGATCCCGCGAGCTGGGCTCGGGGTGAAAGCCGTGGCGTGTGTACCAAGTGCGCAGGTCGTCGTGCAGCAGTCCTGGCTCACGCCAGGAGGGAAAGGGTGCTGCCGTCAGAGCAACGGGTGTGGCTGGAGCGTGCGCCAGCACGGCGTGCAGCAGCCGGGTGGCGTGCCCAAGGCGCCGGTAGCGCGGATCGACTCCGATGTGGCTCACCCACAGGAGGTCGCCGTCCAGGGCGTCGAGGTAAGCGACCCGCTCGGTCTGCGTGTGCAACTCCCAAACCAGACGCGGGGCGTCTGCGCTGACCCGGACCAGACGTACCCGGTCAACCACCTGTTACCCCCCTTCTCGATTCCACGTCCGGTTGGGGTTACCAGCGCATGCCCAGCTGGTCCAGCGCATCGCGTCGTTCGGGGGTGAGCTTGTCGGCCCGCCGCCGGGTGTTGTCCAGGAACGTCCCCAGCTTATCGACCGCTTCGCCATCGACGTCCACGCGCTCGATGTGCTTCCGCCCCGGGCACAGGTGTCCCTCACGGTCATGGAACTGCTGCCGGGTCGCACGCAGGTTGAGCGCCCACTTGTCGCCTGCGGTGCGCTTCCCGGGCCGGGCTGCGGGGCCGGCGGGCTCCAGTCCGAGTGTGCTGTCCAGGAGCCACTGCTGTGTGAGAGACAGCTTGTCCCACCCGCGCCGCTGCGCCGCCGTCCACGCCCCGGGGTCTTCGCCCTGCACGACCAGTTCGCCGGCTGCCTCGGGGAGCGCGCCCCCAGCCTGGACGTGGATGCGGGCGAGGGTGAAGTAGCGCTGCCATGCCACGGTCCACTCCAGCGGGCACCATCCCGGATCGATGGCCTGCAACGCCGCCATGCGGCTATCTGGCAGCTCCCCAGCGCCCACGGGCACCCGCTTCACCTGCCGGGCTGTCGTTGACAGGTGTAGATGATTATTGGGTGGTGCTGTGACCTGCGGGTGTTCAGGTAGATCGAGTGGCCGGGATGGGTATCTGCTCAGGATTCCTGGTCAAGTGATGATGACTGCCCTGGCTGGACAGGTCTGTGACCTGCGGGGTTTGTGTGTTGCTGGTCGGGTGTGCAGATGGGTTGGATGGGTGTGCATCTTCGCTGGTCTTGGGGAGGTGGGGGGAGCGGGTGCTACTCGGTTTTCCACCATCCTTGCTGGGTGTGCCAGTCCCTTGCCCAGCTCAGGAAGTCGCCGCCTGCCTGCTGGGAGGGGGTGTCATCGGCATATGGTGCGGCGCAGCCGTCGCGTAGCCACCACACCTGGCCGCGTTGTGGGCCGGTCACGACCAATGTCCAGTACTGCCCCGGCTGGTCGCTGCCCAGGAGTACCGAGCCGTGGGTGTAGGTCTGGTGCAGCAGCGATGAGTGGAGGCTGTGGTCGTAGTAGTCGTACTCCCACTGCCATTCCTCTGTCAGCGGGAAAGGCTCTTTGAACGGCCGTGGTGCGGTGGCGTCGAAGGGGTCCGGGCTCATCCAGTACTCCGCTTCCCACACGGCCCAGTTTGGCGGCTTGGCGCCCACCGGCAGCAGACCTCCCGCGTCCGGCGGGCCGTCGTCGGTGCCGTTCGCGATCTCGGCCACGAAGGTGCGATACGGCTCCGGCAGCACCACACCGTGGCCTTCTTCCCAGGCGTGAAGCGCTGGCCAGCCCAAAGGACAGCGCCGGACACCGGCAGGAAAGACTTCCTCCAGGAGGGCTATCGCATCCGATATCGCATCATCCACGCCCTACAGGTATCACCGACCGCCGACACCCTGCCCCGGCCCGCACGGAACGCAGGCGAAGTGCCGAGTTCACGCTGCCTCACGCCCTGTGTCGTTTGAGTGGCCCAGGTGAGGGCGGGGACGTGCAGGAGGACCGCGCTCGCGTCGCCTTTCCGGCTCCCCAGCCATCGCTGTAGTTCGCCACGTGTGTGTCGGGCGAGCCAGCGGGCGAGGGGCTCGACCTCGTCGACAGGGCCAGCGCCGGTGCGCGTTCGGAGTGCGTCGGCCAGCAGGCCGGCCAAGTGCTGTTCGGACACGGCGTGCTGGCGACCGGCGGCGGCCGTGAGCGTCTCGGTCAGGGCGAGGGTTTCGGGGTAGGTGACCAGGTCGCGGGCGATGATCCGCAGCACCCGTCTCGTCGACCTGGTGAACAATGGACCCCAAGCTCGTCGCCGCCGCCTTCGGCATGGACCCCCAGGCCACCCTCATCTACCTCGCCGACCACGTCGACCCTGGACAGGAAACCCACCTGCCCCGAGATCATCGCCTGTGATCTACTGCCGATCATGCCGTTGCTGATGCTGGACCTCGACAACACCCTGGTCGACCGCGACGCCGCCTTCCGGGACGCCGTGACCGCATTCCTCACCGAGCATCGCCTGCCCGACACCGACCTCACGTGGGTGATGGCTCTCGACGCCAGCGGCTATACCGCCCGCCCCGATGTCGCCGCGACCATGACCGACCGGTACCGGGACACGGTGCCCACCACGGCCATCCATGCCCTGCTCGACCGTGGCGCTGCCGATCGCGTCGTACTGGCCGACCTCTCTCGCGAGGCCCTGGACAAAGCAGTGGCCGACGGCTGGACCTGCGTGATCGTCACCAACGGCCGCACTGCCCAACAGGAAGCCAAGATCCGCCATTCCGGACTGGACCAGCTTGTTCAGGGCTGGGTGATCTCCGAGGCGGTCGGCCGCAAGAAACCCGAACCGGAGATCTTCCACGCTGCCGCGGATGCCGTCGGACTGCCCCTCATGGGCGCATGGGTCATCGGCGATTCCCCGCATGCCGACATCGCCGGCGCCAACGCGCTCGGGCTTCGAAGCGTGTGGGTGTCGAACGGACAGACGTGGGCCCAGGACTCCTACCAGCCCACCCATGTCGCCCAGGACGTCGCCACCGCGATCGACCACGTCATCAGAGCGGCGAGCTAAGGCACGACCGACCCACTTCGTTGTCTCAGCAAGGCCGAACCTGTGAAACTTCACCGCCACCTCGCACAGGTTCACCGGAACAAGTGCGCTTTGCCGAAGGACTCGTTGGAGGCGATGGCGACGCTGTCCTTCTCCTCGCGTTCGGTCAGGACCTGGAAGAGGAGTTCGGCGCCGTGGCGGTCGAGTTCCATGTAGCCGAGTTCATCGATGCAGAGGAGATCGACGCGGCCGTAGCGGGCGATGGTCTTGTTCAGCCGCTTCTCGTCGGCGGCCTCGACCAGCTCGTTCACCAACTTGGTGGCGAGCGTGTAGCGGACACGGTAGCCATGCATCGCGGCCTCGGTGCCCAGCGCAATGAGCATCTGGGACTTGCCGGTTCCGGAGTCGCCGATGAGGCAGAGCGGTTGGCTCTTCTTGATCCGATATTTATGGCTTCGGGCAGCACAGCTGCGGGGTGGGGGCCGCGATCTGCTGTCAGCCCTTCTGCCAGCATGCTGCCGTGACAGCCACACATGATCAGCGTCCTGCCGAAGCCACACTCGAGTTCCTGCACGCTGCGTTTCCGCCGGAATGGCGCGAACCAGCGCTCGGCCACGATGCCGTCGCACAGTGGGAGGAGGAGAACCGCGTGGTCCTTCCGGAGCCGTACAGGACCTTCGTCGCGGAGATCAGCAATGGGTCTAGCCTCGGTCCCGCCGGCGACGGCGGTCTCCAGCCGCTCGGCTGGCTGCCCGACACGTGGCCCGACCTCGGCCCGCGGCAGCCAGGGGAGCCCTTCCCCCTTGCGGCGGCCTGGAACTGGGAGGACGACGAGAGCGTCGACCCCGAGTCCCCGGACCTGCGGATCGACGCCGTGTTCAGCAAGGGATCCATCGTTCTCGGGTCCGAAGACGGGCAGTCGTTCTGGCTCCTGCTGACCACCGGTCCCCGCCGCGGCGAGGTGTGGATGGTAGCCGACGTCGGCGCCATCCCTGCGCCTGGCGACCAGGCATGGGGCTTCGAGGAGTGGGTGCGGCGCTGGCACAGCGGCAACGATTGGTGGGAGTGAACGGACCATCCTTCACAGCCGCAGCTCGAGGACCCCCGAAGCGGTGAACGTCTGCTGTCTGTTCTCATCGACAAAGCCAGGTTCTTCAGGGCAGAGGCCGCTCCCTGCCCTCTGCCGGGCTGCAGAGGGGACGTCGTGCTGTCCGGTGCCGGCGGGAGGTGGGCACCGATATCGCGACCGTCCGTCTCCGCCTGGCAGGATCAACGCATGCTCATCACGCCCCGCCCGGGAGTTGACCGCAGGAACCTCCGCAACGTGCTCCGCGAGACCCGTGTCAAAGCCGAGAACCTCCGAGGCCCTTCCGGGGGCGCCTTCGACAGGCTTCTGCGATACCTGGAATGGGCCACTGACGCGGCACGCATGCTGCGCTCCCAGATCAGCGACAGGGACCTCGACCACCTCGTCCTCACCCGCCGCTATCAGGCCCTCCTCGGCAGCTGCGGCACGCTCGCCGGCACCGACCAGCAGCGACTCGTCAACGGCCTGGTAGACCTCGAAATCACCGAACGCATCCAGGCGTTCGAGGAAGCCGAAGCCGCCCTCGAGGCGCAGATAGGCCGCTGGAACGGCAGGGAGTGGTTCGTGGTCGCGGACTCCAGCTTCTACATCCAGAATCCCGACAAGTTGGCGGACGTCGATCTGCACAAGGTTCTCGGCCTGCCGAGCGGCGAGCACATCCGGCTACTGTTCCCGATCGTCGTTGTCGACGAACTCGACGGTCTCAAAGAGGCCGGCAAGCAGCGCGCCCGCTGGCGTGCCTCCCACACGCTCGGCCTTCTGGATGAAACCCTCGCCGGTTCCACGTTCGGGGTCCTGCGCCGGGAGGACCTTGTCTCGCAGGACGGCGAGGTGCGCGGTGAAGTGACCGTAGAAATCGTCCTCGACCCACCCGGGCATGTACGCCTTCCCATTCCGGACGACGAGATCATCGACCGGGCCGTGGCCATCCAGCCGCTTGCCGCACGCGATGTCCGGCTGTTGACCTGCGACACCGGGCAGCACACGCGCGGGCGGGCCGCTGGCCTGAAGGTGACGAAGGTCCCGGCGAAGGATCCCGGGCCGGAACCCGACTGGGAGGCGCTGGACAAGCCGGGCACCGGTGTGCGAGCTCAGCGTCGCGAGAGGCAGGCCGTCCGCGAGGCCAATCCCGACGCCTCGTCCGGTACCTGAAGAAGTCCGGCGCAGCTGCTGATCGCTGCGAAGCCGTGTGAGGGGCGCTTGATCTCACCGGTGGCGGCGCATCCGATCATGAATGCGCTGTAGTCCACCGATTCCCAGCCCCTGCCCGGGCAGGTATTGCAGTTCGTCATCGTCAAGGGCGCGGCGCAGATCCGTCACGCTGTGAATCTGGTTGGAGTACAAGGCCCGGGCGTCCTGGCCGCGCCGGGTCGGTTTAGTACGGGCGACCGCAGGTGCACCGCCCCGGCCGAGCGGCGTCTGACCGCCGCCTGTCCGCCGTCCCGCTGCCTGCCTGGCGTCCTGGGGGCGGCGAACTGCTGGCAGGCCGGCCGCAGCTCTGCGGCCGGGTGCCGGTCTCCCGGTCGCCGCCGCCCGGCCGCGCTGGTGGTCCTGGCCCGTCCCTTCTGCCCCCGCCCGCGTCCCGTCTGCGTGGGCCGAGCTGGCTGTGCCGATCCCGTCACCGCCTCTACCTGGCCGTCCCCTGAGCCTGCGCCGGGCTGTGTCGCCTCTTCCCTCTGGGGCCTGTCCCCGCCCGCTGGCCGGCCGCCGCCCGGCTGTCCCAGTGGTGGCCGCGTCCGCCGTGCCGTGTCGGGCCGTATGCCGCCGGCCGGGCCTGCGCGGGTTCCGGCCGGGCAGGCCCGGCCGGCGGCGGTCTGCGTCCGGCCTCCGGCGCCCGTCGGTGGTCTGCCGTCCCGAACGTGCGGACGTGACCGGCGAGTGCAAGGGCTGTTGGCGCGCGTCCGGCCTCCGGTCGCCTGCTGCCGTCTCCTGTCCCGTGGCCGCGCCCCGCCCGCCCCGCCCCCGCCCGCCAGCCGCCCTCGCCCGCTGGTCGTCCTGGGCGCCGACCGTCCTGGGCCCGGGTCTGCCGCCGTACTTCCTGTGCCTCCGCGCTGCCCCCGGCGCACCCCGGCCGTGCTGTGGCCGCGCGGCGCCGTGCCCAAATGGTGACCTCCCGCCGGCCGTCCGCCCCGGCCTCCGGCCGCGCGCCCTGGCCACCGCGCCCCGCCCGCACCGGCCGTCCGTCGGTGGCGCCCGGCCGTCTCGCCCACCGCGGCCGCGCCGGTCTCTGGCCGTTCGGAGGATTGCCGCCGAGCTGTACGGCGTCCTGGCGGCTCGGTGTCCGGCCGTGCGGCGCCGGGCCGCCGTCCGTCCAGTGTGCTGCTCCCCGCGTGTCCGCTGTTGCGGAGGCCGGGCCGCCGGCCGTCGCCCGTCCCGCCGTCCGCCCCGCATGCTGCGCCCGCCGCCGCGCCTGCCCCACCCGCTCCGCGCCTCGGCGCCGTTCCCCGGCGGTCTGGCGGGCCCGCTCTCGTCCCGCCGTGTTCGTGCGTTCCCGCCCGCGCCGGTGTGCCGTGTTCCCGTCCGCTCGTGGACGGGCCGCCGCGCTGTGCCGGCCTGCGGCGTCTCGTCCCGCCGGTCTTGGGCCTGCGTGCGCCGTACCGTTGCCGCCTGTCCGGCCGCCCGAGCCGCTGCCGCGCCCGGGTCGCCGCTGCGCTCGTGCCGCGCCGCCGACCCGCTTCCTCCCGGCCGCGCGCCAGGCCGTCTCGCCGGGCCGCTGGTCGGGCCCGGCCCCCGCTGCGCCCGCCGGCCCGGCCCGGCCGCGCCGCCTCCGCGCCCGTCGCCGTCTCCTCCGCGCCGTTCCCCGGTCGCCTGGCGGGCCCGCGCCCGCCCGCGCCGGGGCGCGCTGTTCCCCGCCCGCTCGTGGACGGGCCGCCGCGCTGTGCCGGCCTGCGGCGTCTCGTCCCGCCGGCCTTGGGCCTGCGTGCGCCGTCCCGCCCGCCGCCTGTCCGGCCGCCCGGGTCGTCGCTGCGCCCGAGCCGCGCCGCCGTGCCGCGTCTTCCCGGTCGCCCTCGGCAGTCCGGCCGCCACCGCCTGCGCCGTCGGCCACCGGCCGCTACTGCCCGCCGCGGCCCGCGTCGCCCGTCGTCGGCTGTCGGCCGTGAGCCGTCGGACCATCGGCTGCCGGCTCGGGGTGCCTGCCGGGTCCTGTCGCCACCGTCCGCCCGGCCGCCGGTGCCGTGCTTTCGTCCTGGCCCGTCCCTCCTGTTTCCGCCGGCCACCGCGCCGCGTTGGTCGCTGGCCGTCCGGAGGCTTGCGCCGGCCTGCGGAGACCAGGCCGATCGGCCGTCCCGCGTCCTGTGGCCGTGCCCCGCCCGTCCCGCCCGGGCCGCCGTCCCGCCCGCCGCGTGTCCGCCCGCCGCGGCCCCGGCCTCGCCCGAGCCGTTGCTGCGCCCGCGCCGTGCCGCTGCGCCACCGTGCCGTTTCCTTGCGGCCGCCCTCGGCAGGTCCGGCGGCCACCGCCGCCCGCCGTCCGGTCCTCCCCGCATGGGACCGGACCGCCGGGCTGCGTCGTGCCCGCACCGGCCTCCCGGCCGCGCGCTGAGCCGCCTGCCGCGCGCTGGGGCTCGCGCGTGTCCTGACCCCGCGTCCGCTGCGCCCGGTGGCCGTGCGGTGCCGTGTCCGCAGGCCGCCCGTTGCCCGGCCCGGCCCGGCCTGGCCGCGTTCGCGCCCGCCGCCGTAGTTCCCGCGCCCGTAGCCGTACTCCCCGTGCCGGCCGTCCTGTCGCGGCCACGTCGCGCTCGCGCCATGCCCGTCCCGCGCCCCGCGCCCGGCCGCCGCCCCCGCCCGTGCCCTGCACCTGGCCGCGCCCGGGCCGCAGTGTCGCTGCCGCGTTGTGCCGGCCCGCGCGCCCCGTCGTGCCGCTGGGCCTTGCGGTCGGGCCGCCCGCGCCCATGTGGCTGCTCGTCGTGCGCCCCGTGCGCGGTCCCGGCCGGGCCGTCCGCTGGGGCCGCCCGGCTGTCTCCGGCAAGCTGAGTCTGGCCCGTGGCCTGGTGCCGGGGTGCTCGGGTGGGGCGGTCAGCTGACGCAGGCCCGCGGCTGCCGGCCGCCGCCTGAACCTTCTTGGAGGCCCCCGCCCGACCACGCTCAGGCTGCGCGGGCCGCGCCGCTGCACCACGCCGCGCGGTCCCGTCCCGGTGGTGATCCCCCGCGCCCGGGTATGCACCTCGCCGGCTTCCGGACTGGCTTGGGGCGTACGGCGGCCTCGGCGCCCGCGCCCGCCCGGCCTTCTCCTCGCCGGTACCCGCGCTCCAGGCGCGTGCGAGGACGGTGTACCGGATCGGGGCGCAGGCCGAGTCGCTCCAGCACGTGGGGCGGGGCGTCCGCGATCCACTCGCCGACTGCCAGCAGCGAGGTGGCGCCGGTCAGCACCGCGCAGCCGGTCAGCGTGAGGACGACGGCCAGGGCATGGCGCACGCCGCGCGGATCCGGCACCCGAGCCAGCCACTCCAGCAGACCGGGCACCTCCCCGGGCCCCACGTCGGAGTGCTCGCGGAGCAGGTCAAGGGCAGGCGGAATCAGGGATGCGTCGGCAGGCACGGTCTTCCAGGCACGGGGCATAGAGCACTCCATGATCACGGGAACCTTCCTCGCATCGTGCCCGGTCATAGCAACGCTGCAGCCTCGCCTGCCACCCAGGTCTGCCAGACATGACGGGTGTTCGGCAGGTCAGGGCGGTCAAGGAGCCAGAGCACATACCCGGCGTGGCACCGGGCCCAAGGATTGTCCGAATCGGCTGCCCGATCGAGCCTGTCCCGTAGGTCAGCGTTGTCGACAGCCCGGGCGACCCGCACGTATTCGCGGTCCTTGCAGCGATACGCCCGGTGGACGATGATCTCGACCAGGTCAGTGAGCTTCGTTTTGGTCGCCTCCTCGTGGCGAGCGCGGGCCACCTTCCGGATCAGGTTCTGCTTCGTACCCCACGCCTTCGCATGCTGGGTCCACTCCAGCGGGTACCTCGCCTCCCACTCCAGGAAGAGCAGGACATAGGGCAGCCCCTGCCACGCCGCCAGATCCCCGTCCACAGGACCACCCCACACCCCATCGGGCAGCGAACGCTTTTGGGCTTGCTGGTGCCTCCGGCGTGCCTGCAGGAAGGCCGACTCCTGGTACTGCTCGTCCGTTCCCAGGGGCCGCGTCAGCAGCCACATCTCGTTGGACCGGGCGAGCGCGTCCGCGACCTTCCTCTGGGCCTCCGCCAGATGGACGAGCGCTGCACCTCTCGCAGCGGGATCCTCTGCTATGAGCCCGAACGCCCAACCCAGTCGCTCAGCCCATGCGCAAGCGTCGTCCGCGTCTGCACCTGCCTCTTCAGCCACGCACGGGATCATCTCCTAGCGCAGTCGGCTCGCTCCACCCGACGGTATGAGGAGACGCAAGGGCTCCGGGGCGCAATGGACATGAGCAGGAACCGCCCACTCTCCCTCTCGTTATCTCATGTGATCATGAAATGGACGCCCGCCGACTACGCCGAAGCCCTGGGTGTCGTTGTGACCGCGTAGGGGTTTCAGGCGAGGCCCTCGAGGAAGTCCGCGAGCGCGGAGTGCAGGATCTCGGGCTGTTCCAGGTGCAGGTCGTGGCCGGTGCCGGGGATGCTCATGGCCATGGTGGCGGGTCGCTGCCGGAGCATCTCGTCGGCTTCCTGCGCGGGGATGAAGCTGGATTGGGCCAGGACGACCAGGGTTGGGCAGGTGACCTGCCCCCACTCGAGCCGGAAGGAACGTTGGGCGTTCTCCGCCAGCAAGCGGACCATCACGTCCCGGTCGAAGCGGGGCCACCATCCGTCCTCGCGTTCCTCCAGCCCGGCTGCCCAGCCTACGCCGACCGGTCCGCCGCCGAGGAATGCGGCTGCCGCTTCGCGTGAGGGAAATGGTGTCGGCCATGAGTCGAGCCATCCGCCAATGTCTGCGGGGCCGTCCGGGTTTGGGCCGCCGGGTCCGGCCTCGATGAGCACGAGCGCGCGGACACGCTCGGGATGTGCGGCGGCGGTGAGCATGGCGGTGTGCCCGCCCAGCGACTGGCCGACCAGGACGGGCCGCCGCAGCGCCAGCTGATCGACAATGGCGATGACGTCGGCGACGTAGGCGGCGCGGGAGACGTCTTGCGGGTGGCGCTCGCTGGCGCCGTGCCCGCGCTGGTCGACCGCGACGACCCGGTATCTGGAGTTCAAGCTCCGTGCCAGCACATCCCATTCACCCGCGTGACCGGCCAGGCCGTGCAGCAACACGATGGGCTGTCCCGGACCGCCCCAGTCCCGGCAGGCAAGCCGGACGTCGTCTCGCACCACCACGTGTTCAGACCATGCCACGTCGGCCCCCAGGGAATCGGCTGGCCTCGATCATGCCGCAACCGCCTCGGGGCGTTCGACGAGCTGGCTGCATTCGCAGCGGGCTCCGGCGCGGACGAGGGCGACGAGGTGGGGCGCGTTCACGGCCCGCCACGGGACCTGGGCGGAATCGACGAGCTTCAGGACCATGGCCAGGGCTGCGGCGCGGGAGCCGGCGCCGCGGGTGACCTCGGTCCGCAGCCGGACGGTGGCGAACCGCCCGTGCTTACGGTAATCAACGAGGACGACACCACGCCAGCGGCAGCTCGCTGCTGGAGCCCGCCACCGGGCCGGAGTCCGGCACGTATCCGACGGGGTGTCGTGCCAGAAAGGCTGTTACTCACTTTCGGGTGAACCGGCTCGCAGCGGTGGGGTGGCGGACCTCGGCGATGCGTTGTCTGAGGCCAGCAATCTCAAGGGCAGTGGCCTCCGACACCCCCGTCAACTTGCCGTGAAAGAGACTTCGATGGCCATTGCAGGCGAATGTCACAGAATTTTGCAGAAACTGTAATGCCCTTCGCATTTCCCTCACAGGGCGAGGCGCGGGCTGCAGGGTGTGGGTGCGCGGCCGACCGGCTGCGCACCAGCACAACGCACCGGGCTGAACCGTGGCTTCGATGCCGCGGGTTCGGTTGGGTGTGCGCACCTTGAAGGGGGACCTTCGTGTCCGTTTCTTCTTCCGTCCGTCGTGTGACCGCCGTCGCCGGTGTGGCTGCTGCGGTGGTGGGGGCGGTGGCGCTGCCGGCGTCGGCCGCCGACCACCACCACGGCCACCATCACCGCCCGGTGGTCTACATCAGCGACGTGCAGTACGACTCCCCGGGCCGGGACGACCGTTCCAACCGCTCGCTGAACGGGGAGTGGGTGGAGCTGACCAACGACTCGCGGCGGGCGGTGAACCTGGACGGCTGGACCCTCTCCGACGAGGACGGCCACACCTACACCTTCGACCACTACCGGCTGAACGGCCGCGCGACCGTCCGCGTCCACACCGGCATCGGCCGTGACACCAGGTCGGACGTGTACCAGGACCGGCGGGCGTACGTGTGGGACAACCACTCCGACACCGCGACCCTGCGCAACGACCGCGACCGGTTCGTCGACGAGGTCTCCTGGGGCTACGACCGAGACCACCGCAGTGACGACCGGCGCCACCGTGGTGACCACCGCGGTGACGACCGGCGTCACGGCGGCGGCCACCGGGGTGACGGCTGGCGTCATGGCGGCGGCCACCGCGACGGACACCGTGACTGACCTCGCACGGCGGTAGATGACGTCGGCCCGCAAGACGGGCGCTGTCCAGGGTGGGTCGCCTCGTGCGGGGGCGGCCCACCTTCCGCACGCTCGCGGCGGGGTCAGCCGGGTGTGGTGGGCCGTTCCCCCCTGTTCCTGCGCGCGTCGCGTCCTGGGGCGGCGCCCGGGGGTGCCGCGGCCGCTGGCCGGGGCGCGGATGCCGGTCCGCCCGGTCTGCGGGGTTCGGCCCGTTCCGGCGCCCTGCCGTCCCGCCGGACGCCGTGACCGGCCGCTGCTGCCTCCTCCCACCGCCGCTGCGGGCCTCGGCGCCCGGCGGGTCGGTCTACGGGGTCAGTCCCCAGGAAGACTTTCGTGTCGGGGCCATGCGGCCGGCCCCTGGACCAGGCGGTTGAACCGGCGTAGGCGGAGGGCCGAACCCGAGGGCCTGCCGGCCGGCGGCCGGCAGACGGTCGGACCTGTGCAGGGCGGTTATCAGGCGCCGCAGGGGGTGTCGTTGTTGCGCAGGCTGTGAGTGCTGTCGTTGAGCTGGTAGGAACGCAGGTCGCCGATAGTGCCGCCCTCGCGTCCGACGCAGACGTGCCGGCCGAAGTAGTTGTCCTTCTGGTAGACGCGTGCGGTGCGGCCGCTGTTGTTGATGATGGAGCTGCCCTTGCCGCGGATGTAGTCGGGCAGGTGCCGCACCGAACCGTCGACGGCGCGTTTGACGTAGGGCTGGCCGTTGAAGTTGATGTCGGGGTAGATGCAGACGAACCCGCGCGGGCACGCGATCTGGTCCCGGGCCACGGCGGCGGAGCCCGGGGTGGTCGTGGCGTGGGCGGGTGCGAGGCCGGTCAGTGATGCGGCCAGGACGGCCGGGACGGCAACGGCGAGCAGCGCGGTCCTGCCGGTGCGGGGCCGTGGTGTGGGCAGAAGTCTCATGGCATCGGCCTGTCCTGGCGGAACGGTTCGCCATTCCGCTTCGCGTCGATGTTCATTCAGACGAGCGAGTCGGCGCTGGGCGGCTCTCGACGGCGTCGCCTCCCGGGCCGCACTTCTGAACTTCGACGTCCAGCTCGGTCTCCAGATACGCCGTCGCGGTCATGCTGACCGGGCGATCAGCCCTGACTCTGCGCTTCGCGGGCGGCACCACGTGGGAGAAGACCCGCCGCCTGACCCAACCTTCCGCGCACGAGGAGGACCTGCGCACTGTCGCTACCAGTTGATGGGGCGCCGCCGGCCTGCAACGCGCCCGCCTGACCGGGATCGCGCTGAAGGGCGAGGACCTGATCGACGTCGGCCAGTCACCTGACAGATCAGCCTGGACGGCGCCCGGGAGTCCCGCCTGGTCGCCGCCGGCGACAGCCCCTGACCTTAGGGCCGGCCTAGACGAGTTGATCCGAAGTCTCGGCCCGTCAAAGGGGCGAGGGTGTCCAAGATCCGTGTGTGACGACAGACCTGAACACCCTCTTGACCGCACTGTATGTGAAGATCGACGACGAGATCGGGGGAACCCGATGCATGGGCAGGCCGCCGCTGCTCAGCGACTCCGAACTCGTCTGCCTGGCCGTGGCCCAGGCCCTGCTCGGCTACCACTCTGAGTCGCGCTGGTTGCGCTACGCGAACAAGCACCTGACGGGTATGTTCCCGTACCTGCCGCAGCGCGCGGGCTACAACAAGCGGCTCCGCTCCACGCTCGGGCTGGTTAAGCGCATGATCCGGGAACTGGCGATGGATAGCGACTTCTGGTTCGACAACCTCTGGATCACCGACTCGACTCCGGTGCCGTGCGGGATGTCGCGCCCGACCGTGCAGCGTTCCAATCTCGCGGGCTGGGCCGGCTACGGCTACTGCGCCTGCCACTCCCGGTTCTTTTGGGGCCTACGCTTGTACCTGGTGTGCACCCCGACCGGATTGCCGATCATGTGGGCGCTGGCCAACCCGAAGATAGGCGAGCGCGAGGTCCCTGCGGCGATGCTGGAGGTCGACGCCGACCTGGTCGCCGACCGCGAGGGCATCGTGCTGATCTCGGACAAGGGCTTCGCGTCCAAGCCATTCGAAAAGGCCCTCGCCGGGCGAGGCATCGAGCTGCTGCGGCCCTCGCGCAAGCGGGAGAGGCAGCGGTACGGCGAGCCGGTACTCAAGAAGGTCCGCCAACTGATCGAGTCGGTCAACGACACCCTCAAGGGTCAGCTCGACCTGGAGCAACACGGTGCACGCACCATCGAAGGTGTGGCGGTCCGCGTCGCCCAACGCGTCCTGGCCCTGGCCGCAGCGATCTGGCACAACAACAAGACCGGTGCAACCGTCCCCCGATCACTGATCGCCTACGACCACTGAACCGATCAGGAACTTCGCGCCTGGCTAGACCGTCGGAATGCTGCCGCCGTCGACGACGTACTGGCTGCCGGTGAGGAACGCCGCGCGGTCGGAGGCGAGGAACGCGACGAGTTCGGCGACGTCGGCGGGCTGGCCGGGGCGCCCGAGCGGGATGCCGACCCGGTCGATCAGCTGCCGGCGGGCCGTTTCGGCGTCCAGGCCGCTGTCGGCGGTGATCTGGTCCAGACGCCGGGTGACGGCCGGGGTCTCGATGAGTCCGGGGACGACGGTGTTCACCCTGATCCCGTGCTTGCCGACCTCGTTGGCCAGGCCCTTGCTATAGACGGTCGTCGCAGCCTTCGCCACCGCGTACGGGAGCGACGCGGGGCCGGGCAGGCGCGCTTGGCCCGACGTGACGTGGATGATGACCCCGCGGTTTTGCGCGATCATCCCCGGCAACAGGGCCCGGTCCAGGCGGACCGCGGACATCAGGTTGGTGTCGAGGTCGCGGTACCAGTCGTCGTCGGCCGCGTCGAGCGCCCCGCCTGGGATGTACGTCTGGCTGCCGGCGTTGTTGATCAGGACATCGATTCCTCCGAGCAACTGCGTCGCCTTCGCGGCGAGGATGGCGGTCCCGTCGGCGGCGGCGATGTCGGCGGCGATGAACCTGCCGGCCAGCGGCTCGTCGACCGGCGTGCGGGCCGCGACGACGACATCGGCCCCGGCCTCGGCGAACCGGACCGCGACAGCCGCGCCGATTCCCTTCGTGCCGCCGGTGACCAGGACTCGAACGTCGGCGAACTCGCCAGCTGGCCCAGAGGCGGATGTCACGGTGGTGGATGTCATGAGACACAACTCCTTCGTCGGACGGCGCCGCTTTCCGAGAGCCGGCGGCGGGTTAGGATGGGCCTCACTCTATAATAAAACGAGAGGTCGTTCTTTTATGCCCAAGGTTACCCAGGAGCACCGCGACGCCCGGCGCCGGCAGATCTTGGCCGCCGCCCGCGAGGTGTTCGCGGCCAAGGGCTTCGCCCAGACCTCCACCGGTGAGATCGTCGCCGCCAGCGGACTGTCCACCGGAGCGGTCTACAGCTACTTCCCCAGCAAGAACGACCTGGTGGCGGCCGTCTGCGAGGACGCCGTGGATAACCTCATCGACCTCGCCAGCATCCGCGACGCTGCCGAACTGCTCGACCGGGTCCGCGCCCGCCACGGCGGCCACGCCCGGCTGATGGCGCAGGTCTGGGCCGAGGCCGCCGTCTCGCCCGACCTCGCCGCCCAGATCCGGGCGCAACTGGCCAAGGACCAGGAGAAGGTCGCCGGGCTCATCCGCCAGGACCGCTGCGCCCGCGGCCTGCCCGACTCGCCGGACCCCTCCGGCGTGGCCGGCGCACTGCTCGCCATGCTCACGGGATATTCGCAGCGCCTGGCCATCGGCCAGGACATCGACACCGCCGCCTTCCGGCAGGCCCTCCAGACCCTGCTTGGCGACGCGACCTGAAAGCACAGATCTGGGCAGACGGCGCCGTATCAGCTGCTAGTGACCAAGACTGAGGCGAAGTGGATCAGCCCTTTTACCCCGGCAACATTAGGAACAACTCGTCTAGAGGGCCAGCAGGCGCACCACCTCAGCCCGGACCGCACCGCGGCCGGGAAACCGGCCACTGAGCGGACCCGATGGCGCGCACCCGATGTCGTGGTGCGCACCGACGATGTCGGTCCACTCCACCTGGCAGACCGCCCCCTCGAAGCAGGCGGCGCGCTGCGAGCTGCGCCAGCTGGCCCGTGCCCGGTAAGCCGTCCGGGCCGCATGATCCTGCGCCCCGGCTACCAGGGCCTCCCGGGCTCCTTGCGCTGGGGGCGGCAATGCGCTGTCCAGGGCTTGGCGGACCACCCGGCGGTGGACCGCGTAACGGCGGGCCAGCTCGCGGAGGGGGGCGTTCTTCAACCGCCGGTCGCGACGGATCCGCTCCAACAACTCTGCAAACCCGGCCTTCTGACGCGGCCGTGATCACGAACTCGCACAGCGTGATCCCGGTCGTGAATCCGGGAATACCGCACTACTCCTAACGAGTGCACGAGCCTCTGATTGCCCGTGCACGGTGGGGCGACTCCGGGTGCTCAGCTTGCTTCCAGCGCTGTGCGCTCGGCGTGACGCAGCCAGTCGGTGTACCAGCGAGCGAAGGTCATTGGAGTCCCGTCCTCACCCCGAAGGGGGGCCAGGTCAGCCTCGTCCGCACGATCGTCGGTCCATATCGTGCCTCGGTGCGCGCCGCTGATCACCAGCCAGTTACGCAGGGCGCAGCCGCGGTGGGAGATGACGATGGCGCCGACGGTGCGATCAGGGTTGAACATGACAGCGTCCCAGCGTTCGTCCCACGCCTCGATGGCGTCGTCGAACTCTTCGATTTCGTCGAAGTCCTCTTCCTCGGGGCACTGGGCCGCCAGTTCCTCCAGTAGCTTCGGGTCTGGACCCTGCTCGGGAAACGGCTCGGCAAGCCGGGAAAGATCTGCCAGCTCGGCGCCGTCGCCCTCCCACCGCCAGCGGCCTTGCACTCGCCGCACCGGGAAAACGCCATAGGCGGGCCCAGCGCCACCCGCGCCGACACACAGGAGGAAGGTTCGGAAGTCCTCCGGCAGCGTCACCTTCATCTGCGCCTCGAGCTCTGCGAGCTCGGCGTGGCTGAGCGGCTGCTCCAGAACCCATTTGTGCCCCAAGGCCCCGAACACGTCGTTGCTCGCAGGGGACGTCCTCAAAGCCTCGACGCGTTGACGGATGCCCACCCACTGCTGATCAATCATGAGCAAAAGGTAGGTGCCGCCACCGGCATTGACGTCGACGGGGCCTCCTGAAAGCCAGGTGGGGCCAATTTGAACCGTTCCTACCCGGGGCCAGACGAAGCCGTCACAGCGGGGCCAAAGAAGACCGTCCTAGACACCCCCCGCTGCCCCGAGACTTCGCCCCCGGCCACGCCGTCCCCCCGGGCAGCCGGTCCTGGACCGCGCCGAGGTGCCCCGCCGCCGTGTCCACCGCCGCCCCGCGCCGGCCCCGGTCGTGTCGTCGGCGCGGCCGGGGCCGGCTACGCCGACCGAGAACGTTGCGAGCACATCCCGCCCGGCCGCGTTGAGCACGACCTGCCCTGTCCGTACAGTGGTGCGCGGTTCAGCGGCGCGGGGCCGGCAGCTCGCCGGGCTTCACCTCAACTCTCTCGATGTCACCGGCCCCAGCCTTCTCCAGTTCGTCCCGCCGCCGGCCGGCGGAGACCTCGTCGTAGGCGACGGCGGAGGCGCGGGGGGTGCCATCGGGGTCGGTCCAGGTGAAGCTGTAGCTGCGCATGGTGATCGTCATAAACGGCATCATCGCTGGTGGCACTGACAGCGGCCCGGGTGCGACCGGTGCCCGTCCGGCATACACCGGGACTGTGCTGTCTCCTCCCGTCCAGCCGATGCTCGCCGAGGCCCGCCCCGGGCTCCCGCCCGAGCGGGCGCTGCCGGGCGGGCTGGCCTTCGAGCAGAAACCCGACGGCTACCGCGCGGTGCTCTTCGCGGGTCCCGGTCGCGCGTACCTGCAGTCCAGGAACGGCGCCGACCTCAGCAGTGCCTTCCCCGAGATCACGGCGGCCGGCCGAGCCCTGCCCGCACCGCTGGTCCTCGATGGCGAGCTGGTCGTCGCCACGAAGGGCCGCCTCGACTTCGGCCGGCTTCAGGCCCGGGCCCGCCGTCGCGGCGTCGGTGCCCGGCAGGCCGCCCGGACCGCGCCGGCGCACCTGATCGTGTTCGACGTCCTCGACACGGCCGACGGCCCGCTTCTCAACGCGCCCTACCGAGCGCGGCGCGCGCTGCTGGAGGAGCTGTTCGCCGAGGAGGTGCTGGCCGCGCCGTTCGTGCTGTGCCCGGCCACCACCGACCGGGCGACCGCCGAGGACTGGCTCGACCCGGTGTGGGGCGCGGCCGGCATCGAGGGCGTCGTCGTGAAAGGCCTGGCCCAGAAGTACCAGCCGGGTCGTAGGGGCTGGATCAAGGTGCGTGCCCGGGCCAGCGCGGAAGCGGTCGTCGCCTCGGTGACGGGTCGGGTGACCGCCCCGTCGACGCTCCTGCTGGGCCGCTACGACGAGTCGGGCCGACTGCGGTTCATCGCGCGAACGGCACCGCTGTCGGCGACTGCCCGGCGGGAGGTCGGCGGCCTGCTGTACCGGGCGGCGCTGACCATCCCTGGCAGCACCGCCGCCTTTTGGCCGGGTGGGGCACCTGCGAGGTGATCGACCACCGGCCGGTCGTCCCCGACGTGGTGGTCGAGTTCGCCGGGGACACCGCGGTGGACGAGGGCCGCTATCGGCATCCCGTCCGCTACCTGCGCGTTCGCGACGACCTGAGCCCCCAGCAGCTGCCGCCCCCGGGGGTCTAGCCCGAAGTCACGCCCGTCGCTGCCGCGGGCGGCGGCGCCGTGCCTGCACCTCTCGGGCCACAGCTCCACCCGGGCCCAGGCCGCCGCGCCCGGGTCGCGGCTTCCCCGCAGTTGACACGACGGTATTTTCGGCCGGGTCGGGTCCCATGGCGTGAGCACACCTCGCCTCGTAGAACGGCCCGAGGAGGGCGCGAGGCATGCCCCTTACTCAACCGGAGTGGTTCGGTGATCTGGATGCCTGGTGGTCTCCCGCAGTCGGCGATGACGTGGCCCGGCACGTGGAGCCGGTCGGCGTCGACAGTCACGCGCGCCCGCACGTGCGCTGTACAAGCCCCGCCTGGCGCACCCAGATCCGACTGATCGGCGCGTCGCTGACGGCGCGCGTCAACGAGCTGCTCGCCCACCGTGCGGAGATAGCGGGCATCGTTGCACACGTTGCGGCGATGCAGCGGTACGGGGTGCCCACCGCCATCAGTGCCGCCGTCCAGGCCGGCCGGCATGCCGACGCCGACGCAGTGGCGGCCCGACACGAGGCCGTCGCCGTCCGCTCCCGAGGGCCCGCCTCGGAAGCGGCCCTGCACAGGAGCGAGGTCCGCGCGGACCTCGCATGTTCGCTGGGGACCCGGTGCGCAGCTGCCGGGCCTGGCTGGCCGTGGCCGGGGTGCGGCTGGAGGCGGGGCAGGCGGTGGATTCGCCTGCCGTGGAGGCGGCGTGGACCGGGCGCCCCACCGGTGAGCCCGGATCACGGACCCGGCGCGGACCCGTGAATTGGGGCCCGCAGTGGCCCAGTTGCGGCTGCGGGTGCCGCGCCGCCGGCGCGGCGTGCTGGAGAACGTCCAGCGGCAGCTGCGCCAGCTCCAGGCGACCCGCTAGGGCTACTTCGTGAACGTGAAGTACTTCCAGGCGCCGTGCGTCGTGGAGTTCACGGTGTCACCGGAGGTGCCGTCGACGTAGGACGAGCGGACACGGAAGCGCCAGCCGACGTCCTTGCCGTGGTCGCCGGTGATCTGCACCCGGGAGACGCCGTCGCCGCCCAGCTTGAAGTACGCGGGATCGCCCGGGTACCACTTGCCCTGGTAGTACACCTCGAACTCGAACTTCTGCGCCCGGCCCGGGAAGTACGTCATCTTCGTCGTGATCAGCGGGTTCTTGGACTTGTGGAAGAAGTAGTAGGTGTGGCCCCACGTGCTCTTCGCCTTGTACTGGCCGCTCACCGAGGTGGAGACGCTGACCCGGTCCCCGACCGTGCTGACCGCCGAGGCCGGGTTGTAGCGCGAGTCGCCGCCGAACTTCGCGGTGAGCTTGGTGTCCCGGTACAGGTTCACGGTGACCGACAGGTTGCCGTGGGAGTCGACCTTGCCGGACTTCACCAGCTTGTTCGGCCGGTCGGAGCCGAAGGGGTCGGCCCAGATCCCCACGGTGCGGTTCTTGTACGTCGTACCGAGGTGGGCGGTGAACTTCACGGCCTTGCCGTAGTCGTATACCTTGCCGTTGTTGGTCAGCGTCAGCGACGCCTTGCCGCGGGAGACGGAGACCGCGTCGGCGGCCTGCGCGGCGGTGTGCGCGGCGTCGCCCGCGTACGTCACCGTGTACGTGACCTTGCCGCCGGCCGGCGGGGTGTCGGTGAAGGAGAAGGTGCCGCCGCTGCCCAGCGGCTTGGTGCCGAGGGACTTGCCCTTCGGCGAGTCCATGTCGGTGCGGGTGACCTGGAGGGGGGTGCCCGCGGGCAGGGACAGGCCGGAGGTGAGCTTGCCGGTCACCTTGAGGGACTTGGCCCGGGGCGCGGTCGAGGGGGCGTCGACGGTCAGGGCCGTCTCGTACTTGCGCGGCTCGTCGATCCGGTGCAGTCCCATGGACCCGCCGGAGCCCGTCTGCACGAACAGCCTGCTGCCGTCCGCCGACCAGCTGATCGCGTGCGTGCCCGGCATCCAGTTGTGGGAGACGTTGCGGACGCTGGGCTTGTCGGGGCCGCCGGTGAAGACGTAGGTGTCCCCGATGTCGTCGGTGTCGAGGACGGTGGCCGCGATCGTGCCGTCCGGGGCGATGCTCACCGTTTCGGGCTCGTCCTTGACCGGGTAGGTGCGCACCACGGACAGGTCGGAGAGCCGGTACTCGGTGAGGGCGCGGGTGCCGGGGCCGGCGACCACGATGTCCTGGCCGTCGGGGGTGAGCGCGGCGTCCTTGTAGAAGCCGCCCTTGTCCTCGGTGACCCGGATCACCGGGGTGCCGGAGGAGACGTCGTAGACGATGACCGGGCCCGAGCTGATGCCCGCGTCCAGCGCGACCAGCGTGCCGGGGTTGTCCGGGTCGGCGTACACCTTGGGCGGACTGGCGTAGTCGTGGCCGGCGTTCAGGTCGAGGGTGACCGTCGGGGTCGCGGCGGTCAGGTCGACCACACCCAGCCCGGAGTCCCACTGGTCGCCGTAGCCGAACCAGATCCTGCCGTCTGCGTAGGCCAGGTGGGAGGGCGTTGTGTGGGCGCCGGTCGGGTACTCGGCGGTCTGCTTGAGCTGCGCGGTGTCGATCGCGACGATCTTGTCGGCGCCGTAGACGGCTGCGTACAGGGTGCTGCTGTCGGGGCTCAGCACGAGGTCCCTGACCTGGGGCAGGCCGGTGATGGTGCCGGTCACCTTGCCCGTGGAGTCGGTGACCACGATCTGGTTGTGGGAGCTGTCGGCGAGGAACAGGTGCTGGTGGACGCCGTCCGCCACCGTGTAGCCGGCGTCCGAGAGCGGAAGGGGCAGGTTGGCGTCGGCGTACGACGGTGTGGCGAGCGCCAGCGAGCCGATCGCCGTCGAGCCGATGAGGGCCGCGAGTGCCGCGGCCACGGGAAGAGTGCGTATGCGCACGCTGATTCGAACCCCCCGGAACGAAAGAAGAGTGGGCGCCATGCGGGCACGCACGCCGATCTGACCGCGCGTGGTGTGAGCTGACCGTGTGCCTCGTGTGGCGGGTGCGCAAAGACTAGGTCATGCCACCGACAACAGCGCCAGGGCCCCGGAGACGAGCGTGCGGACACCGGGGGCGATCACGGACAGATCGGGTGCGAAAAATGGGGGCTGTGGTTGCTCGGGACGGCCGCGAACTTCTCCGGGAGGGTGTCGCCGGGCGCCTGCTCTCACACACGGGCGCCGGGGTCGTGGTGACGAACCAGTACGAGTACGGGCGGGCGGTTCGGGCTCGGCCGTCCGTCGCTGTCCAGATCCGTTCGGCGGTCGCGGGCCGTCTCGTCGGGCTCGCAGGCGGGGGCCCGTGCCGGTCACACCATCCGCCCGTACCCGCCGCCGGCTTCATGCCCCCACGTGCCCATGCGACGGTTGCCGCCCTCCCGCTGCTCTCGGTCTTCGGCTGTGCCGCACCGCTGCGGCCGCGCGCTGGCCTCTCGGTCGACCTGGCGCCCGGCCGCGCCGGTTCCGTGCCTCCTTCCCTGGCCGTCCGGCCCTGTCCTGCGCCCGCGTGGGCCGCGCCGCGTCTCCCCGCTTTCCCGCCCTGTTCCGCGCCGTCGCCTGCGCACCAGCCCGGGCCGCAACGTGGTCTCACGGCTTTACCGAAAGGGGTCGCTGCCGCCTTCGCGTCACCGTAGGTGCCGGACCGGGGCGGGCCGGGAGTCTCTACCGGACCCGTGCCGGGAGCGGTTGGCTTGCGAAGCAGAGCCAGCCTCGGCGAACCACTTCCCAGCCCCAGGGCGCGCCGTGATGGCCCCCCGTGCGGTGGCCTGATCATCTTCGGCATGCGGGACGCCACGCGCCGCAGTGTCGACTATCCGAGGTTGAACCATCGAAGACGCGGGGTCGCCGGTGGGACTCGGTCAAGGCTCCCGAACACGGACTCAGGACTGGGGGAGCCGGTATGTTCCGGCAGGTGCAGGTTGACGGCACAACTCGGTTGAGGACGGTGGAGGTTGATCGTGAGGGAATCTGTTGCGCCGGTCGTCGAGCTCCGGCGTTATCGGTCTTTACTCGTGCGCTTAGGGTTGTTGCTGTCTCTGCTGCGGGATGCTGGGGCGGCGGTGTTCAGCATGCTGGAGACTCGGGCGGCGCACGACCTGCAGCATCCGTTCCATGACGAGCATCGTCTGAACCGATGGTGTCGGCGGCTGCTCACGGTCCTCCTCGTGTCGCTGGTCGGGCTTGTATGTCTGTGGAAGCTTGACCGTGACGCCTCGTCCTGGCGGGACGAGACCGTGAGCTATGCGGTGGGAAGACGCTCCCTTGGCGAGTTGTGGCATTTGGTGCACAACATCGATGCTGTCCATGGCTTGTACTACTTCCTGGCGCATCTCGTGCTTGCGGTGTGGGACGACGGTGTCCTGTCGCTGCGAGTGCTGTCGGTGCTCGGAACGTTGACCGCTGTTGTGGGGGTCCAGGCCATCGGTAGCAGGCTCGGTGATCCGGTGACCGGGTTTGTGGCCGGGGCAGCGTTCCTGTGTGTCCCGCAGGTGCAGTTCTACGCGCAAGAGTCCCGCTCATACGCTTTGGTGAGTGCTGCGGTCGTGTGGGCGACGTGGTTCTTCGTGCGCGCCCTGCAGGACGAGCGACGACGCTGGTGGGTCGGGTACGCAGTGTTGCTCCTGCTGGGCGGTTGGCTGCACGTCTTCGCCCTGCTGGTCGTCCTCGCCCACGCCGTGACGCTCTGGAGCAGTGGCCGCGTGCGCCGCCTCGGGTGGCGCTGGGCGTGGGTGATCACCTGTGTCGGTTGTGCCGTGGCTCCGCTGGCCGTGGTCAGCATTGGTCAGGCGTCCGCGCAGCTGGACTGGCTGGGCCGTCCGAGTCTGCAGGACTGGCTGGGATTCGTGGTTCCTGCCGCCGTGACGACCGCCCTCGGAGTCTCGCTTCGCCGGCAGGACCGTGGGTCGCCCCGGGCAGTGACGCTTCCGGCGATCGGTGTGCCGCTTGTGACCGTCCCGGCCGGGTTCCTGCTGACCGTGTCCCTCGTCCACCCGTGGTACGTCGACCGCTACGTCCTGTACGGCATGTCCGGGCTGGCGCTCCTGGTCGGCCAGGCCGTACGGCACTGGCAACGGATCGTGCGAACACAGGCGGATCCGGTGCGCAGGCGGCACCGGCTGTACGCCGCAGCAGCCGCGGCCTTCGCCCTCTTCTCATCACTTGGCCCCTGGTACTGGCACCTGCGCTCCCCGGCCAGCCGCACCGACACCGTGGAGAGCTACTGGGGACTCACCGTCACCGTCCCCGGAGATCCCGAACCGGTCCTCTTCCAGCCCGCGCGCCGCCGCGCGTGGGTGCTTGCCCGGCCCGCCGCCTTCGGGCCGCTCGACGACATCGCGCTGCGTCAGACGCCAGCGGCCTCAGGCACGTTGTACGGTGTCGAGGCGTCCCCGGACGTCATCCGCCGGCGCATGCTCAGGCATCGTGAGATCAACGTCCTGCGTGACCGCCCCGGCCAGCCCTTGGACCAGACCCCGGCAGAAATCACCAAGCGGGACGTTCTGCGCCGGCACTACCGGCTCTGCTGGGTGATCCCGGTGAACGGCGGCGAATCGGCGATCTTCATCCGCCGTGACGTCGCGGCGACGAACCCTTTGTGCGCACCCGAGCGTGACATCTACGACTGATCGGCTCAGCATCAGTTCTACCCCCGTACGCTGCGCCCGTTCCGGGCCAGGCCGCAGGATCCCGCCCGACCGACGGCACGATGATACGGACCGTGCTGGTCGGCCTGATCGGCCGCGGCGTCGCGCGGTGCGCGCCGGCTCCGGGCTGGGGGCCGACGCCAAGGACGGCACGGCCATGACTTCTACCCACCCACGTAAGTGGCCGCAGCGGCGCAACGAGATCCGCTGCAGTCCACCGGCCTGCAAGGATCTGGTGCGTCATGCACGGGACGAGATCCGCTCCGACGTGGTAGGCCTGTTGCGAAAGCCTTGGACGGCTGGCCTCGGCTGCCCAAGCCAGACTCTCCGAAAGAGGCCGACGGCCAGGTTGGGCGCCGAGGGGCGCGCGCGGCCGCTAAAAGCTTCCGTCTTCCACGGTGACCTGAGGATAACCTCGGCGCTGCCATGGTCCAACGGGAGGGGTAAGGGCATGCAGGGACAGGGCTCGGTCGAACGTGCGGGAGAGCTGTTCGAAGCGGCGATGTTCGGCGGGGACACGTCCGCGCTGGAACGGTCCGATGACCTGCTGAACGCGGTCGAGGCGCCGCTTTGCATGGCGCGCGGCAAGGTGTTGCACGTCCGCTTCCTGAACGACCGCGAGGAGAACAGCGAGGAACTCGCGTTGTTCGAGCGCGCGGCCGAGTTGTACGAGCGTCTGGGGGATGCGTCGGGTGAGGCGGACGCGTTGTTCTGGGTTGGCTGCTGGCACCAGGTGGTCAAGGGCGACGGCACCACCGGCAGGCCGTACTTCGAGCGGTCATACAGACTGGCGAAATCCGTCGACGACCGGATGACGATGTCGTACGCGATTCGCCACCTTGGCTTCGCCGACAAAGACGCAGGCCACTTCGATCAGGCCCGCGAGCGGCTGACCGAATCGGTGACCCTGCGCCGGGAGATCGGTTTCAGGCCAGGGGAAGCTGCCGGCCTGGTGGCGTTGGCCTACCTCGCGGCCGAAACCGGCAACCCATCGGCGGCGTTCGATCACCTCGACGACGCCCAGTCGGTTGCCGAAAGCTGTGGCGCCAACGCCGTGTCGGGATGGATCGAGCGAGCACGCACGCTCATCCGCTCCTAACCTCCGATGAGGAACTGCGCGACGACCTCAGCCCCCAGCAGTAGGCTGCGCTGGCCATGAACACGCACACCTCCGACCGGAACGGCCTGCCGGACGAGCCGCCAATCCGGCGGGTCTTCCGGGACGTCATCGCGGACCGTCTGACAGACCCGCGGCCGCAGCAGGCCGCGATGTTGTTCCAGTCCTCGGTCGACCCGTTCTGGACGGACGACAGGTCCTTCCTCGGCGACTTCTACAACGAGATCCTCCACCAGGACACCTGCCAGCCCGGCACCGCCGACGGCGTCCCTCTGCTGGCGGCCCTAGCCGTCGATGACCGGGTGCCACCACAGCAGCGGTTCGAAGCGATCGACCTACTGTTCAGCACAGCCACCGTCACCGACCGCCACCTGGCCGACTGCTGGCCCAACTCACCGCGGCATGCAGATCCGGAGAGCGAGGACCGAGCCCGCGAGGCGGTCCGGTCTTGCACACCGGACCTGCTCGCCCGATGGGCAGCCGAATGCCCTGCGGTCCGGCTGGCACTCGCGGGACTCGCCGTGGTGTTCCCTACTGCCCGCACGCTGCCCGCCTTGATCCCACGGCTTCGGGGTTTCGTCGAGCAACACCCACAGGGGACCGACATCGGCGACTACGTGCGTTTCATCCTGGTACTGGCTGCCGAGAACGACGACCACACCCTCGCGACCGTCGAGTCGCTCACCGACGCCTACTGGAAGGGCACCTCCCGCGGAGCACCGACACCAGCCCGAGCTCTCCATCTGCTCGGCCAGATGCTGAACCGGGTCGGAACGGGCCTCACACGATCACGCCCTGGGGAATAACGTGACCGTGGACGTGAGGCATTACGTGAACGTCCACAGTTGCTCTCCCGGGCCCGACTCTGACCCCGCCGAGCGCCGGCCTGTCCCGCCCGCCGCGCCGCTGGCGAACGCTTCGAGCTGGCACCCGCAACACGTTCGCCGTTCTGGGGGGGTGCCTCTATGTCTTTCGTCAAGCCAGGCGTGGGGTTCTGGGTTCGTAGAAGGTGCCGTCGCGGAGCATTGCGAACAGCACATTGATCC
>NZ_JBEYRP010000044.1:0-42460 GCF_040704085.1 Streptomyces sp. NPDC047841 | reverse complement strand
CCACGCGATCGCCAACGTTCCCACCACGCAGGACCGCCCCAACTCGGACGTCGAGCTGCAGCGGGTAGAAGTCTTCCGGCAGTAGACCAGGCCACTGTGCTGCTTGGCGCCCCAGCGCGTCAGGTGGCTTTCGCTGCGGCAGACACGGTCCTCGTGGACATCGGTGTCGCTCCCGTGCAGCCCGCCGGGTTCATCAGCCCCCTCCTCGGGCGGGCCGCCGGCGCGAGGCGCTCACGCCCGCGCCCCCGAAGCGCGTTCTCCGGGCTCCACGGTGACCGGGTCTGCCCCGTGGGCACGCCCGCTGGTGCTGTTCAGGGCACCTGCGAGGGGCAGGTGGCGGCGATGACGTGGTCGACGACGTCGGGCAGGCTGGAGCGGTGGCGGTAGGCGGCACGCTGCCGCTCGGCTTCGCCCCTCGAGTGCGCAGGCGCTCCGACTGGGTGCGTACGAGGTCAAGGAGTCGAGACGACCGCCTGAGCCACAACCCGACCGTGGCACACCGCGCACGACCGAGGGCCGGGGAGAGCGTCCGCATCCGCCACGGCGCCGCCGGCCCGGAATGAGCCATGCGTCAGGCATGCTGCCGTACGCGCAAAGGCGGCGAGCATCACACGACGGGGCCACAGGGCCAGGTAGTTCCTCGTCCTTGTGGCGGCGATAGTGTGGGACGGTCAGGCCGGTGCCCCGGTAGCCGCCGTCGGCGATCACCGTGGGGGTTGCCCCGATGGCGGCCCTGGCGCCGGAGTCCTCCCAGGCCCGGCAGTCGTTGCGGTTGCCGGGCAGCGGCCGGCCGGCGGAGACGACGAGGCGGGTGGCGGCGTCGATGACGACCTGGTGGTTGGTGGAGTAGCGGTAGTTCTTGCTGAAGGCGGCCACGGCCCGGTCGCGGGTAGGGACCAGCGTGCCGTCCACATCGGATACGTGGTGGCAGTGCCCAAGTCCCAGCAGATCACGTCTCTCGCCGGGATCTGGCGCATCGACCAGCTCATCGAGGAAGCACCTGCCGATGCCTGGCAGCGGCTGTCCTGCGGCGACGGGGCGAAGGGCCCGCGCGTCTACGACGGGGTCGCGGCCAAGCTCCCCGCCAACCCCATCCTCGACCCTGATCCACCGCCCCATTACCGCTGGGTGATGGCCCGCCGCAGCCTCCGAGGTAAGTCCAGAACTGAAGGAAGGGTCTGAGCTATACCGAGCCCTTCGTCGCGCAGGGCTGGCAGCGGATGACGCTGGAGCGGCCGGAGGCGTCGGCGGCCGGAGGCGTCGGCGGCCGGAGGCGTCGGCGGCCGGAGGCGTCGGCGGCCGAGTTGGAGGCATATCCCGGCAAGGCCCAAGCCGTCGCCGACACCCACGGCACCGACCTGGAAACCGACACGGACGCCCTCATGATCGCGTCCGCCGCCGCCCAGGCGCGGCTCTTCACACCGCCCGCCATCCGCAACACCGCCGGCGACGACGAGGCGTCCCGACTCAAGCGGCACCGGGTCGCCGTCGTCACCTTGATCGAGGCGTTGGCCCAGCCGCCGATGCCACCCGAGTGATACCTGCCGGCCGGGCCGCGGTGGTGCTGGGGCGTTCCGGCAGTGGTAAGTGGCACGTTCCCGCGACCGGTTCGAGGTGGCGCAGCCACTGCCGGTACGCAGAGCGTCTGACTGGTACTGCGCTGGTGCTTCTTGATGTCGTGGACCAGGTGTGCCGGCATTGTGCGCCGCTGGTGGTGGTGGCGCCGGGCGGGGAGGCACTGTGGTTGGCGGCGGCCGAGGTGGCCGCGGCCGACGCCCGGGTACGCAAACTGCAGGAGCGGGCGGCGGGGGTACGGTCGTGGGACGGTTATGCCCAGGTGTTGTGGGAGGCGGCCCGGCATCGTGATGCGGCGGTGCGGGCGCGGCTTGAGCCGTGGACGGCTGATTCGGTCTTCGGTGCGGGCGCACGGCAGTTGCTTGGGGCGTGGGGCGGGGTGCTGGAGTGGTCGGAGGCGGCACTGGCTGCTTGGCGGGCGGCGGCTCCCGCGGCCCGCGAGGCCACGTCGGTCAGCAGGGCGTGCGATGCGGTGGCCGCTGACGGGCAGGTGCGGCAGGCAGGGCTGCAGTTGGCGGCCGCGGTGGTGGATCGCCCGCGGTGGGCGGCGGAGCCGTTCGATGCGTGGGCGGTTGTCCGGCGGGCCTGGAGCAGTGCCCGGGACCGGGGTGTGGGGGCGGCACAGGCGCGCACGGCGGCCATGCAGGCACTGGAAGCTCGCTGGGGGGACGCGCGGGTGCGTGATGTGACTGCGCTGCCGGAACCCGCTGCGGTGCCGGCTGATGGGTTCGCTTCGCCCGCGCAGTGGGCGGATGCAGAGTTCCAGCACCGGTGGCAGCGGTATGTGATGGAGTGCTGCGACAGGCTGGAGCAGGCTCTGCATACGGCCGTCAGTGGTGATCCTGTCGCGGGTCGGAAGCTGCTGCTGGTGACCGGCTGGCCGCTGGTTCGGCCGCAGGATGCAGAGCTCGCCTATCTGGCCCAGTACGAGCAGCACGGGCCCACGGTGCCGTTCGGCGGACGCCGCAGCGGCTACGGGTGGGAACCCGATCACGCGGTAGTGCTGGCCGTCCCCCGCTTCGCCGCCCGGCATGCCGCCGAGCACACCCGGGATCACCCCGGGCGCATCGTTGTGGGGCCGGACCTGCACGCCGGGGGCCTGAGGAGCAGGACGTGCTGTCGCTGCTGCGCGGCGCCTACCCCTACCTTGAGGTGGATGCCGAGCGCGATGGCGCGTGTGCGCAGCCCACGTCTTTGGTGACGAAGGCGCGGGCGGCACGGCGGGACGCGCGGCCCGCAATGGGGGCGGGGCGGGGCGGGCTCGACTCGATCGAGCGGTACAACGATCTGGTCGTAGGGGCGTATACGTGGGTGCCGGATCACGATCACCCCGGCGCCGCTGCTGCGGAACTGGCTGAGGTGCCCATCCACTGGCTGGGGGACTGGACGCTGTGGGTGGACGTCGAGTGCGGGAGGCGGCCGGACACAGCGCTGCACCGCCTGTACGGCACGGTGACCTTTTTCGATCCCGACACCGGACACGTCGGGCTCTCCCCCACCGGCGGCCACCCGGCGATCAGGCTGCCGGTCCACCGGATCGTCGCGCTCTCCGGCAACCGCAGACGGCGCGGCCCCGGGGAAGTACCCGCCCACGAGCCGGTGGACGAGCTCTGAGAACGCGGCTTGGCCAGTCACAGCTGGGCGCTGGGCCGAGGCGTCCAGGGCGCACCACGGCAGTCGGGCGCCGGAGCGCCGCCGCTCGCCTTGCTCCTGGCGGTGGCTATCGCCCGTGTCGGGCGCGGGCGGGGTCATGGCGGGGGTCGGCATCGGGACTGCCGCGGGTGGCCGGAAGGAAGCGGGAGGGCGGCGTGGCGCGGGCGCGGCGGCCGGTTCCGGGAGCGGGCGAGCATGGCGCGAGCGTTGTGCGGCCCTGCGGCTACACCTGAACCACAGCTGTGGTGAGTGCGTCCTCAAGCACGGCCCGGCGGGGCAGGTCCAGACTGAACTCCGCTTCAACCATCGCCAGTACCCGCAGCATGGCGTCCGGAACGTCTTGCCCGTGCTCGAAGGGCGTCGACCCGTCGGGCAGGACGAGTCCGGCGCGTCGCAGGGCGGGCAACAGCCGGTCCGGTTCGGTTCCCGAGCGCTCGTGCTCGCGGCCTGGATGGAACGGCATACCGTCCGCCCGACGGCCTTCCCAGCAGCGTTTACGCCCCCGGGTCAGGCGGCGAATCCGATGTTGGTGACGTACTCGTACTGGCCCCATTCCGAGCCGAGGTCCACGGTTGCGTCGCTTACCCATGCGTCGTCCAGGGCCGCGTCGTCACCGGCCGCCCATCCGGCGACTATCCGGTCCCAGTGCCGGACGTTGAGCAGGCGGTAGCTCAGTGCCCGCTGCCTGGGTCGGGGGACCTGTGAGTGGTTGAGCGGGTGGAACTCCACCCGGGTCCCGCGGCCGGCACGGTTGAGGCGGGCCAGCAGGCTGCGGGCCACGTTGCGCCGGCGCACCGCGCGGTAGGCGGCCTCGATGCGGGCCAGGTTCTGCCGGGACGGATTCCGTCGCCCCTCGAGCCAGGCCCGCAGGGTGCGGTCGGTGACCGTCAGGCCCGCCTCGCGGGCAGCGGCGCGGGCACGGTCGGTGCGGGTGAGGTAGTGCAGGCGGGCCAGCAAACCGCGCCGGACCGTGATCGGCGTGGCGATGAAACCAGCAAGCGCGTCGAGCTGGCGGGCGGCGGCCTCGTGGCCCTTGATGCCGCGGGCACCGAACGCGCCGAACTCAAGGTTGCGTTCCGGCATGGGGCCAGATCCCTCCTTCGTCTGCTGCGTGTGTGGCCGTGTGCGCCGATGTGAGCGCCTTTTCCGCACCGGGCCACCCGGAGGAGACCCGGACGGGGTGGAAGCGCGGGAGGGGGGCGCTCAGTGGCTCTAGTGGGCTCAGGTGTGGGCCATGTCCACGAAACGGGAGTAGTGAAGCTGCGCGGCGACGGGCACGCAGGTCGTCGACCCGAACCGGTCCTTGTTCAATGACGAGGCCGACCTCGCCGGCCCGCGGCGACTCCGGCTCGTCCGCGTCCGGCTCGAGGCCATCGAATCAGTGACCGTTGTTGACGTACGCCGCACCTGCGATCCGCAACGCGGTATGCGCGCTCCGAGACCGTTCCCGGGCGACCTCCAGGGCGGCCTCGACGTCCGGCTCGAACCGCCCGTCGACTACGGGGCCCAAGGAGATGTCGGGAAGTTCTACCGCCGTCCTCCATGCCGTCTCAGCGGCATCCAGCAGCGCGAGGTCATCGAGCACCAGGAGCCCGAGCCGGTCCCGGGCGACGGTAGCCGCGCTGCGGGTCGAGGCCCTCGCGGCACGCTCCTCGGTCGTCTCGGTGTCGCCCGCTCGCCGAGCGGCCACGGCCAGCCATGCATCTCCCGGTGGCGGACAACGGCCTCCAGCAGCTCCGCGACAGCGCGCGCCACCTCTTGGCGGTGCGCGGCGTCGCGCGCCCGCCGGTCGGTCGCACGCTGCGTGTAGCCCGCGAGAGCAGCTCCGGCGAGAGTGCCGAGCACGGCGACGATGGTGGACCACACGGCCTACACCTCCGAGGTGGTGCGCTGATACCTACGCTGCCCCGTAACCGCGACCGTGGTCATAGCGCCGTGCCAGCGATCCACGCCGCTGTCCGGGTAGTGATCGAACGGCTTGAGTGGTTCGTGCAGGTCAGTCAAGAATTTCTCCCGTGATGTAGCGAATCCCCACTCCTGGAATCTCGACCCGCCCCGATCCGGCGGTCAGGCGAGGACGGCGATCGGCACGCGCTCGCCGGTCGGCATCCCCCTGCGCCGCGTGCTTGGCCGCACGAGGGCCTGCCGATGTGACAGCATGCCGGTGCCGGCTGCGGGACACGTGACCGGGCGTTAGCCCTTCGACTCACTTCCCGCAGCCGGACCTTCCTCAGTCAGTGAGCGTTTTCCAACCTGACGGCCAGGGTGGGCAGTTGGGCTGACAGAGAGGTGAAGCCCCTGGTAGATGGGTTTTCGACCAAGAAATCCGTCTCCACCAGAGGCCTCGTGTGCTTGTCTACCCGTCCGGCGTCGACGTGTCCACCTCTGCCCTGCGCTTCCTGTCCGCCAAGCTCCGCCGACGCCGCCGGGAGCTCGGCACTCGACGGCGACGCCTGAGCTCCGGCCGGCAGGCCCTGCTCACTATCGCCCATCTGCGCAACGGCCACCCGTATGCCCAGCTCGCAGCCGGGTTCGACGTCGGCACCACCACCGCCTACCGGTACATCACCGAGGCCGTCGAGCTCCTGGCCTCCCTCGCCCCGAGCCTTGCTGATGCGGCCCGGACGGCATCGACCAAGGCGTTCGTACTGCTGGACGGGACGCTGCTGCCGATCGACCACATCGCCGCGGACCGGCCCTTCTACTCCGGAAATCACAAAAAGCATGGGATGAACGTGCAGATCCTGGCCGATCCGTCCGGCCGGCTGCTGTGGGCCTCACCAGCTCTGCCCGGTGCCATCCACGATGTCCGGGCCGCCCGCGAACACGGCATCATCCGCACTCTCACGGACACCGGCATCAAGTGCTGGGCAAGGGATACCGAGGCGCCGGGGGCACGGTCCGTACCCCGTGCTGGGGACGCTGGGAGACGCTTTCCCAAGGAAAGAAGGCCGTCAACCGGTCTCACGCAAAGATCCGAGCCCTGGTCGAGCAGGCCGTCGCCACCCTCAAGTCCTGGCGGCTCCTCCGCAGACTGCGATGCTCCACCACCCGCATCACGAGCCTCGTCCAAGCCGTCCTCTGCCTGCATCTGGCCAGCTCAGACTGAGGTTGGAAAGAGCTCCTTGTGTCTTTCCGCCGGGTAAACATCCGGAGGGACGCCACCACAGAAGACACTACCGGGAGTACGGTCGGGGGATTTCGACCACTATGGGACGCAGGTGCACTGTCGCGGCCTCGGAGACCTTCCGCGCCTGCTCGGCCAGATGCGTGCGCAGCGTACTGAGATCCAGCTTCTTCGCCTGAGTTTTGCGCTTGTCCCCCACGGCGTCCCATAGATCTATCGGGTACCAGCCCACGAGGTAGATACCTGCGTCGGTCTTCGTCTCGGGCAGGTACCTGCCCGCCAGCTGGTCCTCCTGAGCTGTGGTAACGCTGGGGTTCCAGGAGCCCTTGACCTCGATGACGAGTCTGACCGGTTCTTCCGAGGCGGAGTGGGGGCTGTCGCCAGGGGACGGCATGGCGTCGATAAGGATGTCGGTTCGGTCCCCCGCGCCATAGGCGTCAGTGGGATGAATCAGCACTTCCCGGTTCACCGCGACGTGGTGGCCGCCCAGCCGCAGGCGAAGCTCATGTGCGAGGTATGCGCACAGGGCCGCTTCGGGCTTGGGCCGCCAGGTGTCCGGGACCGGTGCGTCCTCGGCTGTGGCGGTTTTCTTCCGGGTGCGTTGGCCAGGGGTCCTGTCCCAGAGCAGCTCACCGTGGGAAGGGATGTCCTGTGCGATCTGCTCAAGGACCTCGCCGGCGGCGGCCAGGAGATCGGTACTGCTACGGAGGACGCGCCGTGCGGGGTCATGGAGGACTTTGATGACGTCTTCCAGCCGCACCTGGTCCCAGCTAGCGGCGCTGTGCTGGGTTCTTGCGGTGACGAGAGCCGCGGCGATGGACAGTCTGTCGGGATACTCGTTGGCCAGTTTCCCAAGTTCGATGACGGCTTCCGCGGTGGCCCGCCGGCTCAGTTCCCCGAGCAAGGAGTCCCGCCACCGTCTCGCCTGCTCTTGCGGGGTCACCCAGTGCGCCCCCAGGGGGTTCATGTCTTCTTCGGGCGCGTACAGGTCGCTAAGCCAGTGGTACAGGTCTGCGAGTGCCGCTTCAGCGAGGGAGGTCTGGATCGGTGCGCTGATGTGGTCTTGGGCGCAGGCTTCGGCCAGTCGGTGGCTGAGGCCGGGATGGGCAGCGGTAAGGGCCTGGATGCGGGGCCAGTGGGTGGCGGCGTCCGTGGCCAGAAGAGCCTGGGCGGCCGGTAGGAGGAGGTCGGCGGACTCAGGTGCTTCGGCGGGCGCGACAAGTGCGGTTTCCGCGATGTCATAGGCAACCTGGCTGCCGGCTTCCAGGAGCGAGGTGAGGAGGCTGTGCCAGGTCCGTATGGCTGCGTCACGGGCTTCGCTGGTGTCGGGCACCTGCACAGGGCTGTGGTCTGAGGCGGCTGGTCCAACGGATCCTGTGCTGGTGGTCTGGAGGACCCCGAGTCGGGCGGAGAGGCCGGCAGCGAGCTGCTCCAGGGTGCTGCGCAGTTGTGGTGCCCAGCGCGGGTCGAGCGGGTTGAGCTGGAGAGGCTGGCTGCCGTCGGCGAGTTCTGCTCGGGCCAGTTGGTCGACGCGGCGTGCCAGTTCCTCGGGTGCGTGGATGGCGACCATGCGCAGCAGGTCTTGCCGGGTGTCTTCGGTGTAGCTGGTGGCCAGGTGCAGGTTCTCGGTGAGGAGGGCCGCGGCCCACGCCTTCCAGGCGTTAGGTGGCAGGTCTGTGATGCGGTTGGCGTGGTGCAGTTCGGTAAGGAGGGCGTACCCGGCCCAGGAGCGCTTGTTGTGCAGGTTCTGCCCGAGCCAGGAGTCGGCGTGATCGTCCTCGGTGGTGAGGTAGCGCAGTGCGAGGTCGGTCAGGTCGGTGAGGTTGTCTTGGAGGGCGGCGCTTCCCGGCCAGGCGCGGATGGTGTCGGGCAGCTCCTCGAAGCGGCCGGTCTGCGGGTCTACGCGCAGGTGCCACAGGAACTTCCAAAGGCTGTCGTTGTCGCCATCTCTGGCGTCGGCGAGGAGTTGTTTCTGCTCGGCGAGGAAGGCGGTCGACTCCGGCCAGGTGCTGTCCTGCCCCTGATGATTGCGGCGCCATGCCTTGGCCAGATCGCTGCCGAGGTCTACAGCCTCGTAGAGGTGGCGCATGTACGGCCAGCCGGGATGCTGATCGTCGTAGGCCAGTTCGAAGGCGTCCTGGTCACCGTGGGGGAACAAGGTGGAGGCCAGTTCACCGTAGGCGTGCATGATCTCCTCGTTCCCGGATGCCGCGGCATGCTGTATCTGCTCCCATGCCCAGGGGAAGTCGGCTCCGTCCAGCAGCAGATGGCGGCTGGGGTGCTCGGGCGCGGAGCCCCATAGCAGAGGCGATCGGCGCTCCCATTCCCGCACGATGAGCCAGGCCGCCAGGCGAGGTTCGGTCTTGCTACGTACGGCCTCACCGATGAGTGCGTCGGCCAGGGCACGGCGCAGCTTCTGCACGTGTGGGGGCTCGTGTCCGTGCTCGTCAGGCTGCAGCGCGTCGGGCAGGCGAACGGTGTGGTGGTTCTGGAACCGGGAGAAGATGATCCTGGCCAGGGTGTCCAGGTGCTGTGTCGCGTTCTGGCTGCTAAGGGTCCGGTTGACCAGGGCGTCGAGCAGTTCGGCTTCCACCCGGTGGGGTGCGAAGTCGAAGCCGTCGCCCGGCTGGTCCTCGGCGGCCCCCTTGGCCAGCACTGTGGTCTCTACCAAGTTGTCTTGGGCTGTCGGTGCGGGCCGGGGCCGGGTGGAAGCGGTAGCGGCTTTCTCGGCCCAGGTGAGGACCTCCGGGAGCTGCTCGTCCGTGCACCGGTCCGGCATGGCCCTCAGGAAGTGGGCGTACATGCCGTAGGTGTGCTGGGATCGCGGGGGGCGGAGTGCTGCAAGCATGGTCGCCGCGTCCAGGTGGTCCGGCCACAGCAGGCTCAGCAGGGTGCCTCGGAGGGCGTCGTCGGGGTCGACCGCGTCCACGTGGGCAGGGTCGATGAGCGAGGCGAGGACCTCTTTGAGGACGGGGATGGCGCGGCCGGGGTCGCAGGTGAATGCCGCGCGTGCGGCCAGGCGGCGTTCGGTCTGGTGCCAGGTGTCGTTCTCCACCAGGTGCAGGAGCGCTGCGGCCAGCCCCGGGTGGGTGGTGCCGGCTTCCTGCGCCAGCCGGATCGCCAGCCGGATGCGCGCCCTGGTCGGCCAGTCGGCCGCCTCGCCCTCGGGAGCCGCCCGGAGCACGTCGGTGAGCTGGTCTGCCAGCTGGGGGTGGTGGAGGTCCCAGCGGGTCGGCTGCCAGCTGTGGCCGCTGAGCTCGATCTGGGCGGCGCGGTCCAGGAGGCGTTCCACGGTCAGCTGCCGGATCTCATCGAAGCGCACCAGCGTGCTGTGCACTGCCAGGCTCTCGGGGTCGGCGCCGACCAGCCACCTGGTGGCTGTGGGGTTCATCGCGACCAGCCAGGCGGCGGTCTCCCGCAGCGGGATAGGGATGCTGGCGGTCCCGCCGTCGGGGGCGCCGACCAGGAACAGGTTCTCAAGCTGCCGCTGTGTGGCCTGGCGTTCGGTCAGGTAGCGGGCGGCGAGGTAGGCGGCCACGGACGAGTGGCGGAAGGAGACCCGGTTTACATCCGGCGCCGTGAACAAGGCTGTCGTCAGGGTCTCTTGGACCACCTGCGAGGTGACGTTGAAGGTGCCGGCGGCCGCCTGCTCCTGGCCGGACGCCAGCCGCTCGCCGGGCAGATCGAAGGTACCGGCGCTGAGGCTGTGGCCGCGCCACACGCTCCGGTGGCCGGACAACAGCATCCAGGCGGCGATCCGTCCAGCCACCACCAGACGCTGCGGCGCGGTCGTGGTGACAGCGTGGCTGAGCCTGTCAGGGTCGGGATCCTCTGCGAGGTACTGCACACCGCGGGCGAACAACTCGCGGGGCGTGCCATGCAGTCGGCCGTCGACGCGGTAGGTCATCACCAGCAGTTCCAGAGTCAGCGGGACGCAGGCCAGTGCCGCCGCACCGGCGACCTCGGCCGCGGTCACCACCTCCTCCCCCGGCGCCCCGGCGCTGTCGACCAGCGCGACCGCTTCCTGCCGGCTCAGCGGCGCCAGATCCACGCAACGGCATGTGCCGAAGACCTCGGCCAGCACGCCCGTCGCGTCGGGTGGATAGTCGGCCGTGCGGCAGGCCATCAGGAACCGGACCCGGCCGATATCCCGGCCACGCAAGGATCTCTTCAGCCGTTTGGACAGATGTCTCAGATAAGAGCTCTCGTCGGCCTGGTCCAACACGACCGTCAGTATCCCGGCGCCATCGCCGGTGCTCCCTGCCGCAGGCAGCACCTCGAAGTGGCAGCCGAGCTCATCCGCGTATGAGGCCTCCGTCAGGTCCCCGCCCGACACCCACACACAAGCATCCTCGCCCCCCTCCCACGCCTCCTCCAGACGAGGCAGCCCCTCGACCAGACCGGTCAGCACCGAGGTCTTCCCCGCGCCCGGCTCCCCCAGCACCACCATCGCTCCGGACGCCGCCACGACCGACGGAGACGCCAGCGCCCCCTCGTCCAGCTGGCTCACCTCCGTCACCAGCCCCTGGCCGTCCACCCGGAAAGCCCCGTCATCTGCAGTGAACAGGTCCCTCTCGGGACCGCTGCCGCCCCGGACCCGGCACACCCGAGGAACCTGGAAACCGAACACACCACCTGCCATGCACCGATCTTCCCACCCTTCACCGACACTTTCCGGAGTCCCCGAAAACCTCGGCCCAAGGCGCCTCTTTCAACCTGGCATCTTCGCTGGTCAGAGGGTTGATTCTCGGCCCTGACTGTAGCTGGGCCAGGCTGTTGACCAGCGATCCCATCATGCGACAGGCCGGCCGCCGGTCACTCCGCATGGCGCCCGACCGTCGACGTCAGTCAGGTTGGAAAAGGCTCACTGGCTCCTCCTGGAGGTGTCCTCCAACGGGTGCCGACTATCGCGATGTTTGTCGTCGATCTCCCACCCGGACCTGGCCTTTCTTGAAGCGCTGAGCACGCATCGTCGTTGACGTGTTCCGTGCTTTGGCTGCAAGCAGACACCCCAGGCCGAGAAGCTGGAAAGGTCAGGACCGCGCGGCCCGGAACGCGAGATACCGGCTGAAGACTTCGTGGCTGTCGGGGGTGAAGCGCCATTCCAGCCGAGCCGACCGCAGCTCCGGCTCGGTCAGCCAGCTTTACCAGGCGACCTCATCAGGATCAGCGACCACGGCGTCCGGCAGCACGGCTTCGTGCACGCCGAGCCAGTGAGGGCTCAAACCACCGCGGTTGAGGAACGTGAACAGCAAGCGCGGCAACACACGAACGCCCAGTTCTTCGGCCAGCTCCCGCGCGGCGGCCTGTTCATAGGACTCACCGACATCCACGGCACCACCGACTACGGCCTCGTAGAGCCCGGGGAAGCGCGACAGCTGCTCCGACCGCCGGTGCACGAGGATCCGCCCACGTTCATCACGACACAGCGTCACGGCGACCCGGTGCAGCCAGCCCTCCAGGATGGCCTGCCGACGGCTGACCACCACCCCCAGCACACGATCTTGCTCGTCGACACGCTCCACCAGTTCGCCCACGACGCACACCCTGGCAGAGCCCACTGACACCGCGCGGGCCTGGGGGACGGCGGCGCGGCCGGCGCGCGAGCGGGAGGCCGACGCAGCGGCAGCGCGGGGGCACGCGGACAGCGGCACGGCAGGGCGGCAGGCACGGCACGATAGGCTCCCCCGAAAGCTACAATCCGCTGCCGTCCTGCAGCGTCCCGCGATCTCGGGCTGCCGGCCCTTCGAGAGGATGACGTGATCAAGCGAGTGCACAAGGTCGCCGGGATGATCCTGACGGCAGTCGTCGGCCTGTCCGGATGCGGTGGCACGAAGTCCAGTGAGCCGAAGCCCTCCTCGAAGCCTACGTCGACGGCGGCGGCAAACTCGGACAGCCTGTCCGACACGACCGGCACTCGTGGCACCAATGGCCGAGCCGAGCCGCCACTCGACGGCAATTGGGTCCATCTCGACCGCGGCAGCTTCGCCCGACTCCTCATCGATGACCGGAAAGTCGAACTGTTCAGCGGACACCACTGTCGAGGCAGAGCCTCCAAAGAGGACGGACTGTGGGTCCTCAGACTCACATGCGATGACGGCAATACTGATCGGACTGTAGGGCGGGTCTACGCGCTGTCGCGGAAGACCATGACCGTCGGTTGGGACGGGTTCGGAGGAGATATCTTCCAGCAGACCGAACGCCCAACTGGCAAGGCCCGCACGGCCGAGTAGAGCCACCGGCCTGCGGTCCACGATGTTGAGAGGTCGGCTTCCGACCCGCGCTGCCAGTAGTCGGCCGGGGCGCAGAAGTAGCCCGGGATGTCCGTAGCGACGGCGGACTCGCGGTGGCGACCCATCTCACTGCCCTGGTCCCAGGTCAGTGACCGCTTCAGGTGAGCAGGCAAGCTCTGGACGCGCTCAGGGGCATCGCGGACCAGCTCGGTGCCGTACGCCCTGACTGGGGCGCGGTAGTTCCAGGTCTCCGGGATCGGGGTCGACGGTGCGGGCCGGCGGTGCGCTTCCCGGCCCTCGCGCCAGGCGGCCCGGGCCCCGGCGGCGGACAGGAAGGCGGTGGTTGTCTCACCGGCGTCCGCACCGTAGTCCCATCAGCCGTCGCCGACCTCTCACAGCGAGCACGTCGAGTCAATCCGCCAGGTGGAAGTCGTGCCAGGACAGGCGTACCCAGACCCCACCTCTCCCCTGGCGGCCGAACGAACTGCGGTGGTCATCCTTCCACTCGTCCACAGGTTCGATGGTGTGGGTGCGTGCCCCCGGCAGCACTTCGGCAAGGTCGTCGGGGACCGTCTCGCTGACCGCGGCCAGCAACTCAAGTGCCGACCGGCCCGCCTCCGTTCACCTGCGATGACGGTCCGCAGGTGTGCGTGATTGTCCGCCGCTATCTGTCGGCGATGCCACGCAGTTAGACACTCAGCGTGACATGCCCGGACCTCTGGACCACTGCTGCTGCGCTAGGCTCCGCGCCGGGGCGAGAAGAGGGGGTTCGCAGGTGACGCCATTTCGAATGGGTGAGTGGACGGTTGACGTCCTCGTGTTCCTGGGGGTGCTGTGGGCGGCGACAGGTCGGTGGCGTGATTACCCGAACTCTGATGGTAGGACGGCCGAAGAGGTTGCCGTTGTGGCGGTGAGGCGGTCCCGAACGTTCAACCGTTTTGTCCTCGCCGTGCTCGTAGCTCTGCTCTTGGCAAACATCGTGGTCGTCGTCAGTTACTGAGCCGGCGGACGCAATCACCGGACTGGTCAGCATCCCAGAACATGTGCGCTTCCTCAGCTGGGATCAGCTCGCGGCCGACGTTCCCCGCGGGGCCGCCATGCTTCGCTGGTCCACGGCGCACCAGTCGGCGAGCTGCGGCACCATGATCCGGCACACCCTGCGCAGGCCCGCATCGGCGTCCAGCGTGCTGCCCAGCGCGGTGGTCACCTCCGCCAGCAGCGCGAGGCGGTCCAGCGCCTGCTCGAGAACCGCGTCCACATCGAACTCATCCACTACAACCACCATATCCGCCTGACTTGCCCCTTTCATCCACATTCCCCGCCATCGCCGTGCCAGCCCGCGTCCGGAAGGGTGCGGGCTGGATGCCTGTGCGATCCCTGTCCGCCTCGATCTACGGCCTTCGGTACGCCCTGCACAGGGCAGGGAAACCGGAGGCTGATCAGCGAACGCGCAAACCCAAGACGCGCGCCGGCACCATGGACGCCATTGATCAGGGCGGCAGAGACGGCTGCCCATTCAATTCCCGGCCCGCTGAACTCGATGACGAAAGGCCTCGCAGCGAGCAGCTAGGCGCCGGCCCTGCTCGTCGCCGCGCAGGCTCGAGGCAATCAGAATCACGACAAGGGAGCAGCACCTGTGACGTCACATATGACGCGGGCCAAGCTGATCGCATGCTCGATCGGCGCGTTGACTGTCGCGACCTTGACGCTGAGCGCCTCCCCGGCCTCCGCAAGCGGTACCTACAGCGGTCAACCCTACGTCTACGGCGCCAGTGCCTTCTCGAACGACTGGGACGACGAGGGCATCCTGTCGACGGGCACCGACACCGCCTCCAATGCCACCAGCCTGTGGCAGAAGATCCTTTGGGCGGACGGCAACCCTCACCTCCGCCTCGGACATCGACGGCGTCTTCGGCTCCCAGACCAAGGACGCCACCAAGGCGTGGCAGAGCGACTGGGAGGCCAGCCCCGACGGGGTGGTCGGAAAGGAGACCTTCGGGAAGGCGGGCGACTGGCTGCGGGACACAGACGGCGAAGGAGCCATCGACACGTACATCGGCACGGCCCATGCGATCAGCTCAGCCGAGACGACCAAGGCCGGTATCACTTCTACGACGGTGACGGCAACGGACGGATCGCCGGCTACGACTACCGGACCTGCAGCTGAACCCTGCGCGCCTCTCTCGTGCGGCCTCGCGGTCGCACGAGGGGTGACAGGCCGGCACGTGCCGCTGTGAGCCCGGCTCGCCGATGCAGAGGACATCGCGAGCCGGCGACGAGTTCCTCTCAGCCAGACCGTACGACGCGCGGCCGATGTCTTACGGGGGTATGCAGCGGCCGCGCCGCGGTTCTCCTGCCGTTCAGGGCCATTCACGAAAGGCATTCAACCGTGCATGCGCCAGACCCTGACCCGGCGCCGGACTTCGATGAGTACGTGCGTACGCGGCATGACGCTCTGCTGCGCAGGGCCCGGAGTCTGGTCCCCGATCCGATGGACGCTCAGGATCTGCTGCAGACCGCGCTGCTGCGAACGTATGGTCGCTGGGATGACATAGTGGACAAGCAGCTCGCGGACGCCTATGTCCGCCGCGTCATAATCAACACTCGCACGGAGTGGTGGCGGGCCCAGAAGCTGCAGGAACTGCCCGTCGAGCAGTTTCCGGACGCGCCCGTCGGGGACTGCGCCGAGCAGCACGCCCAACGCGCGCTGTTGATGGACATCCTGCGAGTGCTGGCGCCGCAGCAGCGCAGCGTCGTGTTGCTGCGGTGCTGGGAGCAGATGTCCACCGACGAGACGGCCGCCGCCCTCGGCATGGCGCCCGGCACGGTCAAGAGCGCTCTGCACCGTGCGCTTACGCGGCTCCGTCAGGAGTGGCAGCGCCGCGACCCCGACTCCGGTTCGGCGTCGGCCGCCGGACATGATGCGCGGGATGCACCGCACCCGCGGCGCCAACTCATGGAGGTGTTCTGAGGTGTTGGGCCGCTGTTGTTGGCACGATGGCCTCATGGAGAAACGCGAGGACAGTCAAACGCCGTCTGCAGGCTGCACTTTGAGGGTGCAGGTATCGGCCGAGCCAGGTGTGGAGGCAGAGGCGCATCTGGTGTCGCTGCGGGATTGGCTGGCCGCGGAAGAAGCGCTGCGCGGCCGGGTGGAGCTGCTGGCCCGGATGCCTCAGCCGGGGCAGATGGGGGCCGCGCTGGACGTGCTGGCGGTGGCGCTGGGCTCCGGCGGAGCGGGAGCTGTGCTGGCCCGTTCCCTGTCGACCTGGCTGGTGCAACGCCGTGCGGACGTCACCGTGCACGTGAGCCGCGGTGATGGGCGGGAGGTCACCGTGGAGGTCCGCCGCACGAGCGATCCGCAGGCGGTGATCGGGGCGGTCGGGCAGCTGCTGGAGGGCGGGCAGGAGTGAGGCAGAGCGCGCCGCGCTTCCCCGACGGTGTCACTTCCCGGGCGGTCCTCATCGGGTGCAGCGACTTCGACGACATCGGTCTGCCCGCGATTCCCGCCGTGGGCGCCAACCTCGCGGACCTTCGCTCCGCACTCACGGATCAGACACACGGAATCCTGCCGCCGGAACACTGCCGGGTGCTGGCCGATCCGGCCGATCACCGCAGCGTCGGCATGGCACTTGCCCAAGCCGCCCGCGAGGCGGAGGACCTGCTGCTCGTCTACTACACCGGACACGGACTGCTGGACGAGGACGGGTTGCTCCACCTCGCCCTGTCCTCCACGGACCCCAATCACGTCGGCTTCACCGGTGTCCCGGCCGATCTGGTCAAGCGCTACCTCGGCCGGGCCCGGGCACATCTGCGGGTCCTGGTGCTGGACTGCTGCTTCTCCGGCCGCGCGGTGGCCGCCATGACCGAATCAGGCAGCCTGCTGTCGGCTCAACTCGACATGAGCGGCACCTACACCCTCACCTCCACCACGGCCACCGCCCCCTCCCACGCACCGCCCGGGCAACGGCACACCGCCTTCACCGCAGCCCTGCTGGACGCGCTGAACCAGCCACAGCCGCTACCCTGGACGACATCCACCAGCACATCGACACCGTGCTGCACGGGATGGGACTGCCGCGGCCGCAGCGGCGCTCCGTCAACGCCGCCGGGAACCTCGCCCTCGTCCGGGGCCCCGTCCAGCCGCATGCAGGGCCGCCGACCGGCAATGAGGGAGAGATCCGCTTCCGGCAGCAGCCGCCCGATCCGCCGGCCAATCGCCTCCGCGACACCATCCTGTGGGTCCTGATGCTCGCTGTGCCCGTCGCAATGGGCGTGCTGTTCGAGGGGTGGTTCGCGACCTTGATCGCCGCCGCCGGTATAGCGCTCTTCCTCGGTCTGGTCCTCCTCCTGCTCTTGCTTCGCAGAGATGTCCACTACGACCTTGTCGTCAACGGCGACGGGTTGAGCACCGAGCACGGGACGCATTCAGCTCACGTGCCGTGGAAGGACGTCGAGTGCGTGGGCGTGCTGCGCAGGGCGCCGGGGACTCTCATGGTCTCCAATGTTCTCATCGTGCGCCTGAAAGCCGACGCACCGCGCCCACCAGGGTTCCACAAGAAGCTCACCAACGTCTCCCGGACCGGCGCTACGTCGTCGCGGGAATGCTGGATACCTACGGCGCCGACCCCATGCGCCTGCGCTCGGCGATCGAACACTTCGCCGGCGGCATCTACCGCACCGACCAACAGCTACTGGAGATGGACCCACGGCTGCGCTAAGTACGGGTCGGCAGTTCCCAAATCAGCCGCGACCTGATCGGCTTGCTCCACCGTCTGCTATCGGCCCACCCCATCTGAAAGGTCACGAGTGGGTAACGCTTGTCGTCGCTTATTGAGACAGCTCCGTACAAGACCCTCACTGTCAGTGCGATGCAGCGACAGCCGGTCCGTTGAGACAGCGCACGCCCTGGGACACCCGAACTGTTCCTAAGCTGCGCGCGGTGGAGAAGAGCCGGCGCTCCCCGCTGGCATCGCTGCGCCCGGCACCGGCACCCGCCTGAGCGCCCCGGCGCTGGTACAGCACTACGAGGGTGCTCCCCCGCCCGCCGCGTCCCAGCCGTCCAGAAGTCAGGGCCGGAGTCGGCGGAACCAGTTGCGGCCCCTGCCCGGCTCCTGGCCGTGGTCCGGCTCCGGCGGTGCGACGGCCTGGAGGCGGGCGGCTTCGGCGGCGGCTTCCTCGCGGGCGACATCATCGGCATGGCGGGTGCCGCACACGGACACGTCCCCGGCCTTCCAGCAGTGCTGTGCGCGGTGGTCTCCTCCCAGCGCTGGTCGGTGAGTTTCTGTCCGCACCGCTTGCACACCGCGCTCCACCCCCCCGCTCAGCGGCACGGCGCCGCTTGTCCTCCGCGTCGGCGCGGGCCTCCTGCTCGAGGAAGAGGGCATCCGCCGTCGGGGTTGTCAGGCGGCTTGCGTCCGCACCAGGGTGACCGAACACGACTCCGCCCTGCCCTCGACGGCGGCGGGCACGGCCTCCACGTCGGTGATCGTCTGGCAGGCTGCTTCGCGCGCCGCCGGGGGAATCCGGTCCTCCAGCCCGTCCTCGGCCTCGTTGCCCTGGTAAGCCGACCCTGCATCGTCGAGCATCCCGCTCAGGCACATGACGGCCCACTCGTCCCCGGCCCGGATGCGGACCACTTTTATTACTGAACGATGGGTGGAACGACACCATTACGGCCGTGTCTGGCGTGGCGAGGTGCAGGAATCGCACGTGGCTTCGAGAGCTGTCGCGTGTCCGAGAAAAACCACCCAGTTGTCTGGATGCCGATCGTAGTGTGGAGCGAGCCGACAGTGATCGGACAGCCAGGAGATCAGCCGCCCGGTCACTGGCCGTCCGGCGAAGGATCCCGCCGCCGCGTCGGCGCGCATGGAACCGCCTGCCGCCCCGCCGCGCGTGAGCGCGCGCAGCGCTCGGTCCGGGCGGACGCTTGAGCAGTCGCCTGGCACGCGGCGAGGCGGTGTCCGGGCAGGGCCGCCCCGGCGACCCACCGGGCGGGGGGCGGCCCAAATCCCGTCGGCCGGATGCGCGCCACGGCACTCCCCCCGCAGGGACGTCGGGGTGTCAGCGAGTGGGAGGTCGCCTGCCGGGCACATGGGTGTCCGTCGGCGGCCGGCGCGGCGGCGAGGCAGGTGGCGCGGTCGGCGACGGTGCGCCGACGCATCTGCTCCAGGCGGTGTCGGACGCGGGTGTGGGTGTAAAGCAGGCACGAGCACGCGTGTCTGGCCGGCATTGACGTCCTCCTGCGCCGCCGGTGCGGTGTCGAGCAGATGGTCACCGACGCGGAGAAGGCGCGGCTGCCGGTGCCGTGGGCAGTGCAACCGCCATGCGTGGCTACCGGGAGAATCACCCTCCCGGATAGCGGTTCCACCAGTTCGGGTCCCAGCCCCCGACGTACTCGCCGCCGCTCGGCGAATCGGTGGCTTCGCTCAACAGGTCGCGAGCCAAGGTATCGAGGACCCAGGCCAGTTCGTGACGGCTCACCAGGCCGCCCGGAAGTGCCTCGACGCCGTGCGCCGCCCCGAGCAGGGCGCCGGTCACACAGGCGACCGAGGCACCGCTCGGTGCGCCGGCCGCGAAGCGCAGCGCGGTCTCGACGTCGGTACGGTCAGGAAAGGAGGCAGCGGCATAAAGCCCGCCGAGGAGTGCTGACGGTGCCGTGGCATCCGGTGCGAGCTGGGCGAGCCGTCCGGCGTCGGCGGGCTGAGCGACGGCCTGCCGGAGGCCTGCAGTGAGCCGCCCGTGCTCGTCGTCGGTGAGGCCCCGATCAAGGGAGGGGAGAGCGGAGAGCCCGGCCTGAAGTGAATCCCGCACCCCGTTGCCGGTCAGGCAGTGATGGACCAGCACGGTCGCGCGCGCTGCGGCGGAGTGCGCCGCCCCGTCACCATGCGTCAAAGCGGCGAACTCTCGCGCCTGCCCGGTCCAGTACCCCAGATCCGAGACGGCGACCGCGGCAACCGGAAGGGTGCGGGTCAGAGCGTGGTAGCCACGGCTGTCCGTCGCCGGTCGCTCCAAGGTGCCCTGCTCGACCTTAGACAACGCCGCCACCGTGGCCGGCGCGGAGCCGCGCCGTTCCGTCAGCACGGGTATCTGGGCCAGCCAGCCGTCCGGCCACGTCGTTTCCTTGTCGTAGGGGGCCCAACGGCGCCGCATCCGCTCGGCCTCGATGCCCTGCAGGGCTGCCCACCGGCAGTACGCGTGCCAGACCACCGACGGCGGATGGCAGATGCCCTTGTGCTTCCCGCGGACGATCGCACGGATCGTGCCCTCCGCAGTGAAACAAGCCAACTGGGTACTCACACCGGCCCGCAACGGGCCACCGGCCGGCAGCTTGCCCCCAGCGGCCCCCAGCGTCTCCCCCACCGCCAGACCCAGCAGCATCCCCCGTACTCGAGACTCCGCCCTGTTCCTGAGGAACTTCCTACGGTGCTCCTGCTCCGCCTCATGCTTGGCGTGCTCCTGCTCGGGGGTGAGCACGAAAGGCGGGTCCCACACGATGCCGCCCTGGTGGTAGGGCTGGTACCGCTCGTCATCCACCTCCACCCCGTCCTGGCCCTGCTCACCATGAGCCATACGCTCCCCCTCCAACAGCGTGCGATGCCGCGTTCTCCCAGAACAGCAGTGATACCACCTGCTACGCGGGCTCAGGGCCGGCAGGAGCAACCGGGCAGCAAGGACCACCGCACCGGTGACAGGGCGTAGCCCTGCACAGGCTGCCCTGACTCGGGCGCCCGCCGTACGGAATGGCATTTCCGGCAGCCGGGGACCGGAGCCGGCATCATCGCCGACTCCGGCCCCGGTGGCGGTGGCGGAGGACCGGGAGTGCCGCAACAAGGCGGCCGCCGCCCTCCGCGCGTTGCATACCGCCGAACGGCTCAGCTCATCGGGCTGTTCAGCCGGTGAATGCGGCGGTGCCGTTCGGGACGCCGAGTCCGGACGGGCCGTCGTACCCGGTGGTGCCGGTGCACAGGTAGGACCCGCCGCAAGTGCCGTTGGAGCCACTGGTCACGTCGTACAGCGCCGAGGTGTGCGCGTACGGGAAGGACGCCGGGGAGGAGCCGGCGGACGGGGTGCCGCCCAGCGCGTAGGTCGCCGCGATCAGCGGGGAGGAGGCGCTGGTGCCGCCGAAGACCATCCACCCGGTGGCCGAGCGGTAGCTGTCGTAGACCGCGACGCCGGTGTTCGGGTCGGCGACCGCGGACACATCCGCCACCGTGCGGTTGGCGCAGCCGGTGTCCTTCTGCCAGCTGGGCTTGGCGTCGTACGTGGAGCAGCCGGAACCCGCCCCGCTCCACACGGTATCCGTCCAGCCACGCGAGTTCGACGCGGTCTTCAGGGACGTACCACCCACCGCGGTCACGTACGAGGAGGCGGCCGGGTACTCGACGCCGTAGCCGTTGTCACCGGAGGAGACGGTGATGGCGACGCCAGGGTGGTTGAAATACGAGGAGTCGTACGTCGCGTCGCTTGAGGACTCCGAGCCGCCGTAGCTGTTGGAGACGAACTTCGCGCCCAGCCGGACCGCCGTGTTCACGGCCGTGCCGAGGTTGGTCATCGTGGCCGAACCGGCCTCGACCAGGAGGATCTTGCAGTTCGGGCAGGCCGCGCTGACCATGTCGAGGTCGAGGGAGATCTCCTCGGCCCAGCCGGAGTCGCCTCGCGGGTAGGTGGCGCCGCCGTTCTGGTCCACCTTCTTGAAGCAGCCGTTGGCGGTGGTGCAGGCGGGCAGGCCGTACTGGGAGCGGTAGACGGCGAGGTCGGCCTCGGCGTTCGGGTCGTCGTAGGCGTCGACGATCGCGACCGTCTGGCCCGAACCGCCCGTGGCGGAGGGAAGGTTGTATGCCGCTTGCAATGAGGCGGGGCCGTAGCCGGAGGGCGCTGCGGCTGCCGTCAGATCGCTTTCGGCGTGCGCTGATTGCGGGGTGCCCGCGGTGACCTGCAGGGCGTTGCAGGCCATCTCGCCCTTCTTCGTCGGGGCGGCGCAGGCGTGGGCCACGGTGACGCCGTGGGACGGGGAGGTGGTGGCCTGGGCTGCCTGGCCGGTGGGGGCGGCCAGGGCGAGAGCGGCCGTGGCGAGCGTGGCCACAGCGGCGAGGGAAACGGTTCTACGCAAAGTGACGTCCTCTGCAAGGTGGGTGAACCGGAGGGCTGTGGGGGGTGCGCGGTACGGCCTCGGCGCGGGGTGTGCACCGTGGCCGCGCAGAACGTACGGATGTCCGGGCCACGACAACAAGACGGCGGTTGAAGCGGGAACGTTCCTTTGCCTTTCCGGAGGCATTCATGTGCCGTTGCTGGGCAAGTCATGGCCGAAATGCGGCCCGACCATGGCTTGACGGACTCCGGTGACCCTTCGCACGGAGAACTGACGGCGTGTCGGTCTGTCTTGTGACCGCCGGGTGGGCGGCACAGGGGCGGCGAGCCGGCGCCCTCGTATGGTGCTTGCGCTCGCCCGACAGTCCACGGTCCGCACAAAGGTGGGCGTCTGCCCTCGTCGCGCGAGTACGGTGATCGTCAGACATCGCCATGGGTGGCGTGCCGGTCGAGGGCTTCGTCGAACAGCACGTCCGAGTAACGGAGATGGGGCCGGTCCACGGTGGCTGGCGTGAGGTGGCGAGGTGGTCCACTCTGGTTCAGCCGGACGTCCGGCGCAGGATCAGGCAGAGGAAGCCGAAGGCGTCCCGGTAGCCGCGCAGCCAATCGTCGCGGTGGGTGACAGGGCCCGGACGGTCGTGCCGTACTCGGCCGCCGGCAGGGCCACGCGGGTTCCCCTCGTGCTCAAGGGACCCAGGAGGCCCCGTGCCGCCGATCCCGTCCGGCTTGTCGAAGCTGCCGGACGGGAGCCAACACCCCGAAGGTCCACCCCCGCCGCCGCCCTCCAAGCGCCGGCTACCAACCGGCGGGGTGCGTGTGCAGGACCTGGTTGTGTGACGGAGCCGGGGCCGCCAAGTGCTGCGACGTGCGGAAGGACCACCGCGCAAGGCTCAAGGAGAGGCCTTCTGCTTCGGCCGGGCGCGTCTTCGCGGTGACCCGCTACTTCGGAAGCAACCCGCCCCGACCTGCCCCTCGCCAACCTCCCCGTCTGAGGTCGCCGCCGCGCCAAGGCATCAGGCCTCAAGGGACGAACGCGCGCCTCGCCAACCCGAGGCGGTTGCAGCGGAGGTGGGCATCGAGCCCGAGCAGGTGGTTGCCGAGGTCCTGCCGCAGGACATAGCCGACATCGTCAAGCGCCTCCAGAACGAGGGGCGTTCGGTCGCCATGGTCGGCGACGGCGTCAACGACGCGGCCGCTCTGGCGCAGGCCGACCTCGGTCTGGCAATGGGCACCGGTACGGACGCGGCCATCGAGGCCGGCGACCTGACCCTGGTCCGAGGCGATCTGCGCGTCGCCGCGGACGCCGTCCGACTTGCCCGCAAGGCCCTGGGCACCATCCGATCGAACCTCTTCTGGGCCTTCGCCTACAACATCGCCGCCCTGCCCCTCGCCGCGGCCGGACTCCTCAATCCGATGATCGCGGGTGCGGCCATGGCCTTCTCCTCGGTGTTCGTGGTCGGCAACACCCTGCGCCTGCGCCGCTTCCAGGCCGCCACCCGGTAGGCCACCGCACCAGCGCGGCACCAAGCCGCCTGAGCGTCCCGAATTCCGCTCGGTTCTCCCCTCCATCCCGCTTCCGTGCTTTACGTCTGTTCAAGAGAGGTCAGCAATGTCAGCCGTCAACCCACGGCGCTGGCGGGCCCTCATCGTGCTCGCCGCCGCCCAGTTCATGGTCCCCTCGGCTTCTCCCAGGGCGGGCTGCAGTGGGTGTTCAACGCCTACGTCATCGCTTTCGGCGGCCTGCTGCTGCTCGGCGGACGCCTGTCCGACCTACTCGGTGCCCGCAGGGTCTTCACGGCGGGCTGGGGCGTCCTCATCGCGGGCTCCATCATCGCGGCCGCTGCCCAGACAGCGTGGGTGGAGGTCGTCGGCCGGGCTGTCCAAGATACCGGGGGGCGCGCTCATCGCGCCGTCCGCGAGGACACTGCTGATGATGCTGTTCGGGCACGCTCCCAAGGAACTCGGCAAGGCCATGGCCCTCTATGGTGCCGCAGCACCGGCCGGCGGCACCGCAGGCGTGTTCCTCGGCGGCGTCTTCACCCAATGGCAGAGCTGGCCATGGGTGTTCACCATCTACATCCCGATCGGCGCCGCGACGCTGGCCGCCACCAAGCTGCTCCCTGCAGTGGGGGCCAGGCGGGGCACGGTCGACGCACTCGGGGCAATCACGGTCACCGCCGGTATCGCGCTCGCTGTGTTCGCCGTGGTGAGGGCACCCGAGGCGGGTTGGGGCTCGGCACAGACCATTGCCGAACTCGTGGGTGCTGCTGCCTTGCTGACCTTGTTCCTCGTGGTGCAGAACCGCGACTCCGGGCACGCCCCTTCCAGGACGGCGGACGTGCCTGCTGCTTGTCGTCAAACGATTCGTTTGACGACAAGCAGCAGGCACGGGGGTTACGTGTCGTGGAGTTCGGCCTGGACGCGGCGGGAGGGGCGGAAGGCGTAGAGGTCGAGGATGCCGGGCGGGTCGGCGAGCCCGGGACCGCCGGCTTGGATCCAGGTGGTGATGTCGTCGGTGGCGTCGGGATCGTTGACCAGGCCCAGCCAGACCGGGCGGCCGCCGTATTTGCGGCCTTCGGCGGACGGCTGGACGACGATGACGTTGGCGCGCTCGCAGGCGTCCAGGCAGTCGGTTACCCGCACCTGCGCGGTGCCCTCCAGCGCGCGGCGGAGTCCGGCGAGCTGGGCGGCGTGGTCGATGCCGGGGATTTTCGCGGTGCCGCAGCAGCAACCGCGGCAGACGGTGACGGTGCAGCGGGCTGCCCCCGCGGTGGCAGGGGCAGCCTTGCGGGTGCGGCGGCTCACTGGCCGGTCCCGATGCGGGCGCGGCGCCAGGCACCGTCGGCGAGCAGGCGCAGGCCGTTGAGTCCGACGATGACGGTGGAGCCCTCGTGGCCTGCAACACCGAGCGGCAGGGGCAGGGTGCCGGCGAGGTCCCAGATGACCAGGCCGGTGATGAACACCGCGGCGATGACGAGGTTCTGCACGACCAGGCGGCGTGCCTGGCGGGAGAGGCGGACGACGGTGGGGACGGTGGCCAGTTCGTCGCGGACCACGACCGCGTCGGCGGTCTCCAGGGCGAGGTCGGAGCCGGCGCGGCCCATGGCGATGCCGGTGTGGGCGGCTGCCAGCGCGGGGGCGTCGTTGACGCCGTCGCCGACCACGAGCACCTTCCGGCCGGCCTGCTCCATCTCCTGCACTGCGCTCACCTTGTCCTGCGGCAGGAGACCGGCGCGGACGTCGGTGATGCCGACCTCGCCGGCGAGCCGGGCCGCAGCGCGCGGGTTGTCGCCGGTGACCAGGACCGGGGCACTGGCCGTCAGCTCGCCCAGGGCCGTGACGGTGGCGGCGGCCTCCTCGCGCAGCCGGTCCGCGATACCCAACACCCCCACCGGGGTGCCGTGTAGCGTGACCAGCACGGCCGTGCGGCCCTCTTGCTCCAGCGTCGCGGCCGCTGTGGCGGTCGGGTGGCTGATGAGATTGTCGAGGAGGCGGGCGGGGCTGCCGACCGCCACGGTGCGGCCCTCGACCTTCGCGCTCACCCCTGTTCCCGGCGTCGAGGCGAAGTCCTCCACCAGCGGGATGCCGAGGTTGCGGGCGCGCGCGGCGTCCACGATCGCGCGGGCCAGCGGGTGCTCGCTGGGGTGCTCGGCTGCAGCCGCGAGCCGCAGCAGCTCGTCCTCGCTCAGGCCGGAGGAGGCCAGCGGGCGGATGTCGGTCACGCGCGGGGTGCCCTCGGTCAGCGTGCCGGTCTTGTCCAGCGCCACCGCGTCGATCTGGCCCAGCTGCTCCATCACCACGGCGGACTTCACCAGCACACCGTGGCGGCCGGCGTTGGCGATGGCGGACAGCAGCGGCGGCATGGTGGCCAGCACCACCGCGCACGGCGAGGCAACGATCATGAAGGTCATCGCACGTAGCAGCGTGGGCTGCAGCGCGGCGCCGAACAGCAGCGGAAGCGCGAACAGCGCGATCGTCGCGGCGACCATGCCGATCGAATACCGCTGTTCGACCTTCTCGATGAACAGCTGGGTGGGCGCCTTGGTCTCGGAGGCGTCCTCGACCATGGTCACGATCCGGGCGATCACCGAGTCGGACGGGTCGCGTTCGACCTGCACCCTGAGGGCACCGGTGCCGTTCAGGGTGCCAGCGAAGACTTCGTCGCCCTCCTGCTTGGCTACGGGGAGGGGCTCGCCTGTGATGGTGGCCTGGTCGACGTCGCTGGCGCCGTCCAGCACCCGGCCATCGGCGCCGATGCGCTCGCCGGGCCGCACCAGGATGATGTCGCCCACCCCGAGCTGCTGAGTCGGCACCGTCTCCTCGCTGCCGTCGTCGGCGAGCCGGGTCGCGGTGGTGGGGGCGAGGTCGAGCAGGCCACGCACCGAGTCGGCGGTGCGGGCGGTGGCGATCGCCTCCAGGGCACCGGAGGTGGCGAAAATGACGATCAGCAGCGCGCCGTCCAGCACCTGCCCGATCGCCGCCGCCCCCAGTGCCGCGACCACCATCAGCAGGTCGACGTCCAGGGTCTTCTCACGCAGAGCCTGCAATCCGGCCCAGCCGGGCTCCCAGCCGCCGGTGGCATAGGTAAGGGCGAACAGCGGCCCCCACGCCCAGACCGGCGCCCCGGCCAGGTGCAGCGGCAACGCGACCAGGAACAGCACCAGCGCCGCGGCCGCCCAGCGGGCCTCGGGCAGCGAGAAGATCCGGGTGCGGCGCCGCGGTGCCACGGCTTCGCGGACGACGCCGCCGGGCGGGGCCGGACGGGTGAGAGTGGAAGACATCGAGACAGTCCTTGATACGGGAACGACGGACAGCGTCCAACCTCACCACAGTAACAGGAACGAATGAACACGGATTCATGTGTTCATGGCGCCGTACCATTACCCCATGGGTCACGGAGCCGCACCATCCGACAACGACGTCCCGCGTACGCGCCTGGACGCGACCAACGCCGCCAGGGTCGCCACCACCCTCCAGGCCCTGGCCACCCCCTCGCGTCTGCTCATCCTCGCCCGCCTGCGCGAAGGCCCCCTGCCGGCGACCGAGCTAGCCGCCGAGGTCGGCATGGAGCAGTCCGCCTGCTCCCACCAGCTGCGCCTGCTGCGCAACCTCGGCCTGGTCACCGGCACCCGCAAGGGCCGCTCCGTGGTCTACGCCCTCTACGACAACCACGTCGCCGAGCTCCTCGACCAGGCGCTCTACCACGCCGAACACCTCCGCCTGGGTCTGCACGACACCCCGGCCCACGTGGACGCCCCTGCCGCCGTCGGGCGCTGAGCAGGCGGCGGCCGCCTCGCTGTCCGGCGCTTCAGCTCTGTTCGCGCCGTCGTTGCTCCCGTCCAGCTCGGACGGTCCCCGTTGCGCAGCGGGCACAGGACATCGGCGGCGGGAACGGAGGCGGTGAAGCGCCAGCTGCCGAGCAGTCGTCCGCGTCGGCGGCCGGCGCAGCCGCTCGAACTTAGAAACCCGCTTCCCCTCCTGCGGCCCGCGCTGCGGTGGCGTGCAGCCGCTTCTCCGCGATCCCGCCTCTCGGCAGCAGTACTCGCGGCAGTTGAATCCGCGAGCCCACCAGTACGGGGGCCAATCTCCTACAAGTCCCTCCCACCGGCACACCCTGCGATGCCGGGACAGCCTCTGGGCTCGAGTCCGCACGGCGTCGTCCTGGCTCCGGAGCCGGCGGCTCTGCCTCGCGGGGCGTGCGGATACGGGCTCTGATGCGGGGGGTGGGGTATCACGACCGTGAGGGGTTCTCCACCCGCGGGTGGAGTGCTCGATCCACCCCCGGATCGATCCGCGCGATGTTGCTCCCGTGGTGGAGCAGGTGTGTGACTGCCACCCTGCCGCGCGTCCTGCCGAGCCCGGAAGGCAAGCCCGTTCCCCCGTCGAGGACCGCCGAGACGTTCCGGGCATTCGCCTCCGACCTGGCTGCCGGCCGGCAGCCGTGGACGTCTGAGGCAGCGCGCTTCATCACCGACATGTCTGACCAGCTCGCCGACGACTGGGACACCACCCGCGCCACCGGCCGCGATGAGCCCGTGCGCGATGCCCTGACCCGCGGCGGTCCCGTGCCTCACGGGACGTGCCTCGAACTCGGCTCCGGCACAGGCCTGTACACCCCCACCTTGAGAGCCACCTTTCCGCACGTCGTCAGCACCGACCTGTCCACGGGCATGCTGCAGCAGGCCGGGAGCCGCTCTGCATGGCGGGTGCGGGCCGACGCAAGCGCACTGCCGCTCGCCGACGCATCCATCGCCGCCGTCGCTGCGATCGGCATGCTGCTCTTCCCCGCTGAGACCGCACGCGTTCTGGCGTCCGGCGGAGTGCTGCTGTGGATCAACCAGCTGGGTGGTGACGGACCGCTGTACCTTCCCGCCGACACCGTCGCTGCCGTGCTGCCCGGCACCTGGCAAGCCACCGAATCCGAGGCGGGCTGGGGCAGCTGGGCCGTCCTGCGCCGTACCGGCTGACCGGAGCGCCGCCTCGCAGCAACAGTGGGTCGAGACCGTGCCATGCCGCCTACGAGCGCGGCCCGTCGGTGCCGATGCACTTGCTCGGCTCGTCGGTCATGACCTGCGACGGGCCCCGTCCGTGCCGTGCTGTGGACGCTCGGCGCCCCGTGCGCTCGCCTGCACAGCCCGGGCAACGGGCCGGGCCTGGGCCGCAGGGGCCCAGGCCGGGAGGAATGCGGTGCCTGTCAGTGGTAGGCGTGCACGACGGCATGGCCCTGGCCGCGGTTGATCATCCACCGGTTCACCGGAGTGGTCAGCGCGAGTCACAGAGCCAATACGGGTGCTGGACGTCACTCCAAAGCGTCCCGCCAGCTGCTGGTGCCCCGGCCGGGCCTACACCCGCTGCAGCGGCGGAGCCGATCATTTGATGTTCCACGCGGGCTGGATGGCGAGGTGGTGGCCGGGTACTGCCTGCACGCACTCGCCACGGCCGCCATCCTGTCGTCCCAGTCCTGGACCGACCGGCGTCGGGGCGTGGCTGCTTTTGCCGCGAAACGACCCTGCCCGTGCTGTGGTTCCCCGATGCGGCGGCAGAGGGTCTTGATCAGGACAGGCCGGTCAGGGCGTGGACCAGCCGTTGCACCCGGTCCTGCGGGTACGGTGTGCCCGGGCGGCCCGTCATCAGCAGATGGTGCAGTGTGCCCACCAGCGCTAGTGCGACTGACCCGGCATCGAGCTTGTCCGCGATGCGTTCCAGGCGCTGTTCGGCGCTCAGGTAGGCCTCGATCGAAGTCTGGACCGCATCGAAGCCGGGCGCGCCCGCAGCCCAGGCCTCACGTACGCGCAGGGCTGCGGCCGGGCGGGTCACTGCCAGGCCGACCACTCCGGGATCCAGGCTCAGCACCGCCGCAGCCAGGTTCACCAGGTTGCCGGTGACAGTGCCGCTGCCTGCCTGCGCGGGGAGGTCGGCGGCCAGCGCGACGGTACGGGTGAAGCGGTCCAGCACCAGCTCGGCGACGAACTCGTCCAGTCCGGCAAAGTGCGCGTGCAACACCCCCTTGGCACAGCCGGCTTCGGTCGTGACCGCCCGGCTGGTCAGAGCAGCGGCCCCGTCCCGGGCCACGACCCGCTCGGCCGCCTCGAAGAGCCGCTCGCGCAGATCGGGGATGGCCACTCCGCGTGGTGACAACGAGTCCTCCCGGTCGAAAGACATTGCAAGGTATGGGCATGTGCCCATACTGTTTGGGCATACGCCCATACTAGGGGCGGCTCCCCGCTTGGCAACGCTCGTCCACGGGAGGTTCCCTTCATGCACCCCGTCACCAATACCGCCCAGGCACAGGCCTGGAACGGCTACGAGGGCACCCACTGGGCAGCCCACCACGACCGCTGGGACGCCGTGAACGCAGGCTTCAACCAGCCCCTCCTCGACGCCGCGGCCATCGCGCCCGGTGACCACGTTCTCGACATCGGCTGCGGCGCGGGAGCCACGACCCGGCTCGCCGCTCGCGCCGCCGCCCCGCACGGCAGCGCCCTGGGCCTGGACCTCTCCGGCCCCCTGCTCCAGCGCGCCCGAGCCGGCGCCGAGAGCGCAGGTCTCGGCAACGTCCGCTTCGAACAGGGCGACGCCCAGGTCCACCCACTCCCCCGCGGCACCTTCGACCTCGCCATCAGTCGCTTCGGCATCATGTTCTTCAACGACCCCGCCGCCGCCTTCGCCAACATCGCCGCCGCACTGCGTCCGGGCGGTCGCGTCGCTCTGCTGTGCTCCGCCGAACCTGAGGGCAACCAGTGGCTGACCGCCCTGGCCACCCTTCAGGACATGCTGCCGCTGGCCGGCCTCGGCAAGCCCGGCGCCCCCGGCATGTTCTCGCTGGCCGCGCCCGGCGCCGCGGCCGCACTGTTGAACCAGGCAGGCCTGCAGAACGTACGGGCCGAACACGTCACGGCCTTCGGCAACTGGGGGCACAGCGCGTCAGAGGCAGCGGACTTCCTCCTGAACTCCGGACCCGGCCGCCACCTCCTGACGCAGACCGCCCCCAGCACCGCCGCCCGCGCCCGGGCCCGCCTGACCGACGCCCTCCGCCCCCACGAAAGCGACACCGGCCTGCATCTGCGCAGCACCGCCTGGCTGCTCACCGCCACCACACCCGACGCCTGACTTCGCAGGCACCTCCAACTGCCGACGCCAGCCAGCCATGCGTAGGCGTAGGCCCCGCTCAAGCCGAGTTCCTCACCGACATCACCGGCGACGGTCGCGCCGACATCGTCGGCTTCGGCGGCCCCGGCGTGTACGTGGTCCGCAACCTCTACCGCCGCTTCAGGACCCGATGACTGTGCCCTTGGCCTACGAAGGCCGCCTCCGAGGAACCGGGGGTGCTCCTCGGCCGTGGTCCATCCCTGCTCGACCCCGAGGTCAGCCGGGAGCAGCTGGACGTCACGCTGGTGGAACCGCAGCTGGTGGTGGAGGTCGGCGTCGATGTCGCCCGTGACGCCTGCGGCCGGTGACGCGCGTGGTGAGGCGGGGAGTAGTGCGCTCAGGTGGCCTGGCGGGTCTTGCGGCGGCGTATGACGAGGGCGGTGCCTCCACCGGCGGCGAGCAGTGCGGCCGGCACGCCGGCAACCGCCGCGGTCCTGTCGTTCGTGCCGGTCTCGGTGAGGTCGGAGCCCTGAGCCTTGGGGGACGGAGCGCCGTTGGTCTTCATGGTCTTGTCGATCCAGCCAGCGTAGGCGGGCACGCTGTGTAGAGGCCGGGGCGCTGCGAGCACGGCGTCCTCCAGCACGCCCAGGGCGCGGTCCTGCCCGGCCCTCTGCCGGCGAGAGCTGCAAGCAGCTGTCGCCGGCCAGGCACGTCCCGCATGAGGAGGGAGCGTCGCAGGCGTCGGGCAGGTGCCGTCCCCATAGTCTCTGCTCGCCCCACGTGAGTCGTGGGGCGGGCAGATCGCGAGGGCTTCAGGGAGGTCAGTGTCCGCTGACGGCGAGTTCGTAGTCGCCGATCAGGTCGCCGAGCAGGGTGCCGGCGGTGAGGTCGCTGGTGACGTGGCCGGCCATGTAGAGGCGGGAGTAGAGGACCTCGTCCTGCATCCACTGGTAGTCCTCGGCGCGGTGCGGGGAGAGGACGCTGAGGAAGGTGACGGCTGCGGCGGAACGGGCGGCGTGCCGGGAGGGGTAGGAGTACGGGCCCTTGGCGCCGGGCTTGATGTGCTTGTCGGGGCGCAGGCTCGGGTCCAGGACGAACGGGGCCGGCTGCTTGTCCTTGGCGGCCAGCTGGTCGCTGATCGTCTTGGCCATCTTCAGCGCCGCCTTGAGTTCGGCCTTCTCGGCCGTGCCCTGCGCGGCGGGGATCAGTTCGCGCTGGTCGTGCAGGTAGAGCTTCCAGATGTCCTTCTTGCCGTAGAGCTCCAGCCAGGTCGCGGCCTTCTTCCCCGCCGTCGTGCGGGTCTTCGCGAGTTGCTGGTCCGCACGGAGTTCGGCGGTGCGCTGCGCGGCCGACGGCGGTGCCGGGACCTGCTGTGCGGCCCAGGTGGCGAACGCCTTGTCGTCACGGGTGGTGCCGTGCGCCTTCTTCCACTGGGCGAAGAGGGCGTCCGCCTTCTTGCGCTGGGCCGCCGCCTGCTTGCCGATCGTTGTGATCTCGGCGTCGGTGAAGAGCGTGGGCGGCGGGTTCTGCTTGATCAGCTCCGTCGCGCCGGGTTTCTTCTTCGCGGAACCGCCGGTGGCGGCCGAGACCAGCTGCGGTCGCATCACACCGACGGCGACGGCCGCGACGGCGAGCAGCGCGATCAGGGCGTACGGCCATTTGATGCCGCGCAGGACGTTCATGCGGCGGGGGTCCTTTCGTAGAGCGGTACCGTGCTCGCCCCGGTGGTGAAGTGGGTGCGGGCGAGGCGGCGTACGTCGTTGTCGGGGAGGCCGGGGGTGAGCAGGGACCGGCCGATGACGTACTTGCTGAGGGAGACGGGCCTGCCGCCCAGGTTCAGCAGCAGCCGGTCGGCCGGAGCCGGCCGGACACCGCCCTTGGTCTCGACGAGCACGTGGCCGGAGTCGAGCGCGGCGGTGCGCGCGCCCTGGTGGCAGGTGAGTGCGCCGTCGAGGGTGACACGGGTGCCGTGGTCCAGGTCGGCGAGGGCCGCCCGGACGTAACGGACCTCTGCGGCGGGGACCAGTTCCTTGGCCATGACAGGGATGCCGGACGTGGCCAGCACCTCGTCCACGAACTCGGCCGCCTGGGCGCCGAGTTCGCCGTACGCGGTGGCCGGGACCTTGAGGGCGTGCTTGACCGTGGCGCCGCGGCCGTCCTTGGTCTTCACCTCCACCCGGCACAGCCCGTCCTCGGCGTACAGGCGGGTGCGGACCTTCCAGCGTCGGCGGCGCCGCTGCACGTGGGCCCGCCAGGCGCCGAGCTGCTCGGTGTCGAAGTAGGTGCTGAGGTAGCTCGTCGTACGGCGGCCGGACAGGTCCAGGGCGCGGTGACTGTCGGCGAGCCGGGCGACCAGGTCCCGGGCGCGGTCGAGGGGGAGCAGGTACTTGCGGTCGGTGCGGTGCTGGAGCGCGGCCGCCGCGTCGACCTCGGCGAGCGTGGCGCCGCGCAGGGCGTCGAGGCCGAGGTCGGAGGCGAGGCTCATGCGGCGGTCACCTGCTCGCGGGGCTCGGCGTCCTGGGCGGTGGCGGGCTCCCCCGGTACGGCGGGGTAGCGGGCGGAGACCCGGGTGGTCTCGCGGACGTAGTCGACCTCGTCCACGACCACCGAGAGGGGCGCCTGGCCGAAGCGGAGCGCCACGTCGTGGGCTATGAGCGCGGGCTCGGGGTAGATCCGGTCGAGGGTGAGCTTGACCGTGCGGGTCGGGGGCTCGTAGGACTTCGGGTCGTCCACCAGCAGCACCGCCAGCAGCACCACGGCGTCCAGTACGGCAACCAGCCACATCTGCCGGTGCGGCAGCCCCGTGCACAGCGCGATGACCAGGGTCACGAAGGTGTAGGCGACGTCGCGTAGGGTGAACGCCGCGCTGCGCAGCCGGACCAGGGAGAGGATGCCGAAGAGGCCGAAGCCGACCCCGGCCGGGAACTTCCCGGCGCTGATCGTGCTCATCGCGGCGAACAGGCCGATGTTCAGCGCGGCCAGCACCAGCGGCATCGCCGGGGCGCTGGGGCGGCGCCGGTAGAGCCAGCCGACCAGGATCAGCAGCGCGATGACGTCGAGACCGCCGCGGGTCATCAGGTCCATCGGCGCGATGTGGCTGGTGAGGCCCTTGGCGGCGAGCACCAGTGCGTGCATGTCTGTCCCTTCCGTCCCGGCGCGTGGCAACGGCGGACCGGTCGCGGTCCGCGGAGCACCGCGACGTGAACGACGGTAGGGATGTCACATGAACAGACCATGAAGCCTCCCCCTGGCTCCGGGAATCCGGACACCTGCGCGGGCGGCTAGCCTGACGGGCATGCACTATCTGGTCGTCGACGACGAGACCCGCCTCACGGACCTGGTCGTCCGCTACCTCACCGAATCCGGGCACACCGCCGAGGGCCACTACGACGGACCGTCCGGGCTCGCCGCCGCCCGCGACCCGCGCGTGGACGCCGTGATCCTCGACGTCATGCTGCCGGGCATGGACGGGGTCCAGGTGTGCCGGACACTGCGCGAGGAAGGCATACACATCCCCGTCATCCTGCTCACCGCGCGCGCCGCGATCAGTGAGCGGGTCGCCGGCCTGGACGCCGGCGCCGACGACTACCTGGTCAAGCCGTTCGCCATGGAGGAGCTGCTGGCCCGGCTGCGCGCGATATCCCGGCGCCGTCCCGAGCACTCCGGGCGCCTGAAGGTCGGCGACCTCGTCCTCGACCCCGAGCGGCAGCGCGCCTGGCGGGGGGACACCGAACTCGACCTTTCCCGCCGCGAGTTCGACGTACTCAGGGTCCTGATGGAGAACGCCGGGCGCCTGGTCACCCGCCTTCAGCTCCTCAACGAGGTCTGGGACGGCGAGACCGACCTGCGCAGCAACGCCATCGACGTTCACGTCTCCAAGGTGCGCGCCAAGGTCGACCGCGCCTTCGGCCGTACGACGATCACGACCCTGCGCGGGCGCGGCTACCGCCTGGAGACCACCCCGTGACCCTGCCCGGCCGGTTGGGGCCGTGGTTCAGGCGGCTGCCCGTCGTCACGCGCCTCGTGCTGGCCGTCGCCATCACCATGTCCCTGGTGCTGACCGGGGCGGCCGGACTGGTCTACTGGCGGGTCAGGACCGCCCTCGACCAGCAGCTGAACGACGACCTGACCACCTACCGGCACAGTCTCGACCAGGCGGTACGCGCCGGAAACCGGCTCCCTCCCGGCCCCAGCGGCAGTCTCCAGCAGGTCCTCGACGCACACGGCCGCGTCCTTACCTCCAGCGACTCCCTCCGCCACCAGCCGCTCCTCACCCCCGCCGAACTCCGCGCCGTCACGCGCGGCGCCACCATCCGGCGTGACGTCGGCTCCCTGCTCCCGATCACCCCCGGCACCCTGCGCCTCCAGGCGAAACGCGTCGCGGCGAACGGACAGCCCCGGATCGTGATCGCTGCCGTCCGGCGAGGCCACCGCGACGAGGCGCTACGGGAACTCCTCGCCCAACTGGCCCTCGCCTCCGGCCTGACCCTCATCGCCGCCTCCTACGTCGGCTACCGCACCGCCCGCGCCGCCCTGCGCCCTGTCGAGCGCTACCGCCGCGGTGCCGCCACCCTCGCCGACGGCGCCCAGAACCTGCGCCTGGACGTGCCCGCCGACCACGACGACGAGATCACCCGCCTCGGCCACACCCTCAACCACATGCTCGACCGCCTCGAGGAGTCCGCCGACCGCGAGCGCCGGTTCGTCGCGGACGCCAGCCACGAGCTGCGCACCCCGCTGTCCCTGCTGCGGGCCGAGGTCGACGTCGCCCTGCACCGCCCCCGCTCGGCCGGGGAGCTCACCGAGACCCTGCGCTCCGTGGACGCCGAGGTACAGCGCCTGATCGACCTCTCCAACGCCCTGCTGGACCTGGAGGAACTCGGCAGCACCCAGCACATCACCCGTGCCCCCGTGGAACTCGCCGACCTCGTCGACGCCGCCGTCGCACCACATCTGCGCACTGCCGAGCGGCCGGGGCGTACGGTGACCGTCGACGCGGCCCGCGTGACCGTCGACGTCGACGCCCGGTGGCTGCGGCCCGCGATCGGCAACCTGCTCGACAACGCCCTTCGCCACGGCAAGGGAGCCGTCCACCTCACTGCCACCGTCCGGGACAGCAGGCTGCGGCTGTGCGTCACGGACGAGGGGACCGGCTTCCCTCCCGAGTTCCTGCCCCGGGCGTTCGACCGCTTCGCCCGCGCCGAGGCCAGCCGCACCAGCGAGGGATCCGGCCTCGGGCTCGCCTTCGTCCACGCGGTGGCCACCGCACACGGCGGCACCGCACACGCCGAGAACACCGGGCACGGGGCCTCCGTCGTCCTCGACCTGCCCTGCTGACCGGCGCACCAGTTCGGCCTCCGCGTACGGTGAAGGCATGGCCCCGCCCCTCCCGGGCCCACTGGCTCATCCGGCCCCCCTGCTCAGCCACTACGGCTACTGGGCCGTCGGCGCTGTGATCCTCGTGGAAGACTTCGGATTCCGCGCCCCGAGCGAGACCATCCTGATCGCCGCCGGGATTTACGCCGGGGCAGAACGGCTGAGCATCGTGGCCGTGGCCTCCATCGCGTTCGCCGCCGCCGTCATCGGGGACAACATCGGCTACCCGATCGGCCACACCGGAGGACGCGCCTTCGTCCACCGTTGGGGCCGTACGTCTTCCTGACGCCGAATCGCTTCCAGGCAAGCGAGGAGTTCTTCACCCGCCATGGCGGCGAGCTCGTCACCGTCGCCCGCTTCATCGAAGGACTGCGCCAGCTCAACGGCATCATCGCGGGCACCAGCGGCATGCCCTGGCGCCGCTTCCTCGTCTTCGACGCCCTCGGTGCCGCGCTGTGGGTCGGCCTGTGGGCGACCCTGGCCTACGTGGCGGGCACCCACATCACCGCCCTCTACGACGAGATCACCCGCTACCAGCTCTACGCACTCATCGCCCTCGGCGCCGCACTCGCGCTCCGGCATCTGCTGCGCCGCAGACACCAGGACTGACCGGCGCTGAGAAACCCTCACTCCTCCGTGTCGGGCTCGGGTACGGCCGACACCGCGCGACGGCGCACAAGCGCGACCACCGCGCCCATCCCGATGAGAGCCGCGAGCGCCCCGAATCCGTACGTGAGCGTGGCGAACGAGGCGACGACGGCCACCCACAGGGGCCCGCCCGCATCACCGAGTTCGCGGCCCAGTTCGGCGGCGCCCATGGTCTGCCCGAGACGCTCCGCAGGGGTGCTCGCGGCCAGCGCGGCGAAACCCAGCGGGGTGATCAGCCCCGTACCGACACCGATCAGAGCGGCGCCGACGAGGATCCCGGCGAGGCCCGGCAGCATCGCACAGGCCAGGCCGCCGGCGGTGACCAGCAGCCCCATCGCCAGCCCGCCACGCGTCGTGAGCCGCCCGTCGTCCAGTGCCCGTCCGGCCCTCGGCTGGACGACGGCCGCGCAGGCGGCCAGCACCGACACGGCGGCCCCGGTGGCGATCGTGCCCAGCCCGGCGGCTCTGCCCGAGACGGGCAGGAAGCCCACGCCCACCGACAGGGCGGCGGTCGCCGCGGCCAGCGCGGACGTCGGAGCGAGGAAGGCCGGCTCGGCCAGGCGACGTGCCAGGTCCAGCACCGTCTGCCGGACCTTGGGCAGGGGCGGTACGACGGGGACGGCGACCGCCGCCCACACCGCCACCGCCCCGCCCAGCACCGCCAGCACCACAAACAGCAGCCGCAGGCCACCGGCCCACACCAGTACCCCGCCGAGCAGCGGGCCGAGCGTGTAACCGATGGACTTGTGGAAGCCGTAACTGCCGAAGGCACGCCCGTGCTTGGCGGCCGGGTTGAGCCGGGCCACCAGCGCCGAGGCGGACGGCGAGAACGCGGAGGCCGCCGCGCCCTGACCCAGCCGGGCCGCCCACAGCCAGCCCGGGCTGTCCGCCACGACGTACGACGCGGATGCCACGGCGAACGCCACGAGCCCTCCGAGCAGCACGGGGCGGGCACCGACCCGGTCCGCGAGGGTGCCGAAGAGCGGCTTGAGGAGCACCTCGGCGCCGTCGTAGAGGGCGAGCAGTCCGCCCAGCACCAGCAGCGAGGTGACCGCGCCCTCCGCGTGACCGCCGAGGTTGGCGGCGATGCCGTGCGCGCCGAAGGCCGTGGTGAACCCGGCCGCGTACAGCGGCCACATCTGCCGGGCCGACGCCGACCGCGCCGTCATTGCTCCCCCTCGGGGGCCTGGTGCAGCACGCGGAAGACGCGCTCGGCGTAGTCCTCGCAGGCCGCGGTGCACTCCTTGAGCCGCCGGCCCGCCGCGGCCGCCTCCGGCGCGCCGAACACATCGCGGGCGGTCAGGTCGCGGTGCCAGCGCCGCAGCCGCTCCAGCGACTGCTCCTCTTCCTCCAGCTCGGCGAGGGTGAACTTGGCGAGGCGGATCTCCTTGGCCAGCTCCGCCTCGAACTTGCCGCAGTCTGCCAGGAACTCCGCCCAGTCCGCGGACCGGGCGGCCGTGAACAGCGCCTCGAAGCGGGCAGCGTCCTCGGGCCCGCGTCCGGACGCGTTCAGGGTGACCGCCTGTCCGCCGGCCTGCTCCGTGAATGCGATCGCCCGGGCGATGCCGTCGGCGAAGACGGGTACGTCCGGAACGGCCCACACGCCCTGGCCGAGCGAGAGCGCACCGATCCTGCGCAGCTCCCGCCAGACCGCCACCCGGTGCCGCGACGGCTCGGCGGCCAATTTGATCACGAGAATGAGCCAGCGACTGCCCGGCTCTGTGTCCGACACATCAAGGAATGTAGCAGGCGTTACATTCGGGCACTTCAGGCGAACCGGTGTTCGCCGCGCCGATGAACGCGGTCACATAGCCGGAGGCCGACCACATCGCCAGCACGATGCCGGCAACCGCCATGATGGAGCCGACCCCGGCATTGCTCTGCAACTGCTTCTCGGCCCGGGTGATGATGTCCCTGGCCGAACCGGGGGCCAGTTTCCTGATATTGGCCAACACCGCGTCGGTCGCCGACATGTACGCCGCAGGAGACCGCCGGACGACGGTGTGGGTCAGAAAGCGCGACGGAAAGCGGCGGTGGCGGCGGGACCGACCGCGCCGGGGCCGAACTTGGCACGGATTCGGTCCATGGCTTCTTCGGCCACGAGCCGGGATTCGCGTGCCTGGTCGAGGCTGATCTGCTGGGCGACCTGGTCGGCGTCGATGACGCTCCTCACCCCTGAGGAACATGCCGATCAGCCGGGCGCGCTGCAGGCCGGCGGCATCCATCAGCTGGTATGCGCGGCTGCGCAGATCTTCGTCGTGCGCGGAGGCTTCCTTCAGACGGCGGGTCTTCTCCCAGGTGGTGCCACCGGCGAACCGCAGAGTCAGGGTGACTGCCTGGGCCACCTGGCCGCGACGACGCAGCGTGAGGGCGAGCTGGACGACGAGGTCCAGCAGGGTGGCCCGGACCGCGGCTCCGTCCAGGGTGTCGCGGCCGAAGCGGTGCCGCACTCGGCCGCTCAGGGCCCGGGATGGGCGACGGCGGCCTTCAGCTTCCAGCCACTGCCGCCGCAGGCCTCGTGCAGTGGCGGGAAGCGGTGCCCCTTCATGTCAGTGCTGTACCCATGCCCCTGGCCGCAGTCGCATTCGTAGATCCCTGACTGCGGGACGATCTCACCGGGGTGGTGAACCTTCTCGCTGCTCTCGCTCATGACGTCAGTGTCCGCAGCGGCTCTCTCGGCGAGTCCCTTCGCCCGTCGAACCCCGCCCGAAGGCACCCAAACGGCGGCCAGCCGCGGTGGAAGGCACCGACGGTGACCTGGAGCCTGCCCGAGCCCATGCTGGCCGTTGCCGTGGACAGACCTGACGTGCCTGCCGGGTGGGCCGCAGAGCCGAAGTGGGACGGATTCCGGGCGCTCGTCTCCGCTGAAGCGGGAGGGGTGGTGCTGCGCTCCAGGCGCGGCACCGAGATGGCGGCCTCGTTTCCGGAGATCGTGGCCGGGGCCGCGCAGCTGCCGGACGCGACCGCGCTGGACGGCGAACTCGTCGTCTGGGACGCCACGGGCCGGCTGGCCTTCGAGCAGCTGCAACACCGGCTTGCCCGGCGCGGCGCCGGTGCGGCCCGGGCGGCCGGAGAGTGGCCGGCGCACTTCGTGGCATTCGATCCGCTCAGGTTGTCGGGGACGGACACTACCGGGTGGCCGTACCGGCGGCGCAGGGCCGCGCTGGAATCGTTGTTCGCCGCCCGCCGGCTCATCGCGCCATGGACGCTGTGCCCGTCCGACGCTCGACCCGCAGACCGTGGGCGAGTGGCTGACGTGGGCGTCGGTCGGGATGGAGGGCGTGGTCTTCAAGCGGCTCACCGATGCCTACCGGCCGTCGGTGCGAGGCTGGCGGAAGTACAAGGTCCGCGAGACGCGCCGCACAGCCCGGATCCGCACACGGAGCCGATCTTTGCCGCTTGGCCGTGCAGTGGCGTGCGGAGGGGCGGGCCATCCCCGGCGAGCCGGAAGCGGAGTGGTTCTCGCCGGTGGCGGGCGCCTTGACCGTCGAGGCCACTCGGGAGCGGGACGGTACCTCTCCGTTTCGGGATAGTTAGACCAAGTGGATGAGCCCGGTGAGAAGCCCCTGTGGCTCGTCATGGCAGACGCATCTCACCGGGCTCACCGATATGCGCCGACGGCCAGTGGTTCCCAGCCCCCTGCAATGCCGGGATGCATGGTGGTGACGCGTTTCCCTCATCCGACACCGGGGGCGGCCCGCTTCGAAGACCTCACTCCGAGAGTGCGGGAGGGACCAGTGGGGGCAAGCGACGAGCTGCTCGGACCAGATCGCTTGTAGTTCTGGCCATGGCGGCAGCCCCAGCGCTCGGCGAGTCGGGCGACGAGGAAGAGGCCGCGTCCGCCCTCGTCGGTGGCGCGCGCACGGCGCAGGCGGGGCTGGGTGCTGCTTGCGTCGGTGACCTCGCAGACCAGCACGTTCTGGCGGATCAGCCGTAGCTCCGCGGGTGGGCGACCGTGGCGCATCGCATTGGTGACCAGCTCGTGGACGATGAGTTCGGTGGTGAAAGCAGGTCGTCCACTCCCCCGCAGGGTGAGTTGGCGGGTCGTCCATTCCCCCGCCTCGGAGACGGCTGCCGGATCGGCGGGGATCTGCCGGTGAGCGGTGTCCTCTGCGGGCACGGCGCGGGTGCGAGCCAGCAGCAGGGTCGCGTCGCCACGTGCTTCTTCGTCCACTAGGTCGGCGACGATTGCCCGGCCGGTCTCGTCCAGAGTGCGGTTCGAGCCGTGGGAGGTGGTGAGCGCACGGGTCAGCCGTCGGAGCCCGCCATCGGTGTCGTCGTCCGCCCCTCGATCGACCAGGCCGTCCGTGTAGAGGGCGAGAACGCTACCTGGCTCGAGGGCGATCGTGGTGGTCTCGTACGGCATGCCGCTGACGGCGAGTGGTGGTCCGGGGACGATGTCGACTGCTTCGGCGGTCCCGTTGGGCCGGATCAGGACGGGTGGCGGGTGTCCGGCACTGGCCATGGCGCAGCGTCGGGTAACCGGGGCGTAGACCGCGTACAGGCAGGTGGCGTCGACGGTTGTCGTGTTCGTCGGACGGTGCTTCGGCCGCAAGGCGCTGGACCAGGTCCGCGATACGGGTGAGCACATCCCGCTGCATTCAGTTCGAGGTCTGGGAGTGTCTGGATGGCGGCGCCGCAAGCGGCCCATGGTGACGCTTGCGGGTATGCCGTGGCCGATCACGTCTCCGGCGACGAGGGCCAGTCGGAGGGAAGGCAGGGCGATGGCGTCGTACCAGTCGCCGCTGGTGCCCGCTCCCCCGCTCGCGGGCCGGTAGATGCCGGCGGTCTCGGCTGCCGGAGTGTCGGTCGTGGTCGGGGGAAGCGGGCTCTGGTGCAGGGCCATGGCCGCTCGGTGCTCGCGTGTGTAGCGGCGGGCGTTGTCGATGGCGAGTGCTCCCCGTGAGGCGATCTGCCGCATCAGGTCCGTCTCGTCTTCGGTGAAGGGTTCGGACAGGCCGGTGCGCCAGACCACCATCGCGCCGAGGGTGAGGCCGCGGGCATATGGGGGGCCACCATCACCGCATGGCCGTCGTGCGGGATGAGCCGCTCGGCCTGGTGCGGGCCGCCGATCAGGGCGGCGAAGTCGTCCCGACCGCAGGGGACTGTTTCGCCGTGCTGGAAGCTGCGCAGGAGGGGGTGGTCGGACAGCGGTGGGACTACGTTGTCCGACTCGATGCCGGCCGGCTACGCCACAGTGGCAGGCGCAGGGCCGCGTTGCGCAGGTGCAGATCTCCGCCGCCCAGCCGCTCGGCGGGGTCGTCACCGTCGAAGACGGACCGCACTCCGTCGACTGCGGCGAGTTCCATCCGGTTCAGTTTCCGCCGCTCCGCCGGCGGTGTGCGTGATGGAGGGCGCTGCACGTGATCGACAGCAGCGCCATCGACGTTTTCCTCGGCCTGGGCGTCGGCGAAGACGAACACCGCGCTGCCGCTGTCACCCCGCAGGAGAGGGCGTTCACTTATTGAGTGACGAGGCGGAACGGGTGGTGCGGGTCGCGGGGGCAGACGGCGATGATCAGCCGGCCCCGGCCCGGTGAGACGCCTGTGGGCACGTTGGCGCCCATGACCCCGATGTCCTGCCGGTCCTCGTAGGGGACCCAACTGGTGGTGGCGGGATCCCATTCACGCTGGTCGATGGTGAGCAGCGGGGTGAGCTCTGCGTCGCAGACCGGGCAGGCCAGGCGCGTGGGTCCGGTGAGGTTCCAGGCGATGTATCCGCCGACTTTCCAGCCGGGGGCCGTGGACAAATCGTAGATGTACTGTTCGTTTTGGTCGTCGCTTTCGTTCTCTTGCCGCTCTCCCTCCCACGCTTCGATGCGCTCCCGCACGTTCTCGGGGAGCTCTTCGAACCATGGGTGCTCGACGACTTCCTCGGGGTGCAGGGCGCAGGGCGAGGGGACGAGTTCGGGGCGGCCGACGACCTCGGGGGCCGGCTGCTCGGTCAGTGGTGTGCCAGTGTCCTGCGAGTGCCGCCACCTCAGTTCGACGTGCATCTCGTGGCGGCTCTCGCCGTGCCGTTCGAAGGGGCACCAGAACACCTGGAGCAGGTCGCCTGCATCGATGTCGGGCAAGCCGGGCACGTCCCGCCGGTAGAGCTGGGTCACGCCGATCAGCGGGATGGGGTCGGTGTCGGCCAGGTGAGGCGCGTGTCGGCCTCGCTTGAAGCGGGA
>NZ_JBEYRP010000043.1:0-43015 GCF_040704085.1 Streptomyces sp. NPDC047841 | reverse complement strand
TCCACACCCTCGACGGCGCCGACGTCCGGGCGGCGTCCGCGCCGGCTATTCGGCCTGCGGATCGTCTCGAGCGTGCCGGACGGCCTTCTTCACGGCCTGCTCCGCTTCATGCCGGTTGCTCTCGGTGGCTTCGGCGTGCGCGGTGACGGCGGCCTGTACCTTCTCGGACGCCTTGCGCCAGCGGCGCCACTGGGCGTCGTAGTCGTTGCCGGTCAGGCCGGCGAGCTTGGCGCGTTCTTCCTCGGCGGATCGTTCCAGCTTGATCAGCTCATCGGGGACCTCTGCCACGGCACCGATCGTAAGCGGCCCGCTGCGCGCGTCGACGATCGGACTTAACCCCCGATCGGGTAGAGCCGCTGCCGGTTGCCGGGCGGGTCGCCTGCGGGAGCCACTACGAAGATCACGACCTGTCCGTGATCTTCGAGAGGAACCCTGCTCGTGCGCCTCGCCCGTACCACCGCTGCCGCGGCCGCCGTACTCGCCGCCCTCCTTGCCCCCACGACCGCGCACGCCGCCCCGGCCCCCGCCGCCGCGCCGCGGGATGCCGTCACCTTGCCCGTCCAGGACATCCTCGCCCAGCTGCCGGTGCGCAGCGAGGACCGCACCGGGTATGAGCGCAGGAAGTTCAAGCACTGGGTCGATGCCGACAAGGATGGCTGCGACACCCGCACGGAGGTGTTGAAGGCCGAGGCGGTGGTCGTCCCGGAGCAGGGGGCGAGCTGCGGGCTGAGCGGGGGAGCCTGGTTCTCGCCGTATGACGATCGCTTCATCCAGGGACCGAGGGGTCTGGATATCGACCACCTGGTGCCGCTCGCGGAGGCGTGGGACTCTGGGGCCTCCGACTGGAGCGCGAAGGAACGTGAGGCCTACGCCAACGACCTCGGAGACGACCGCGCGCTGATCGCGGTGTCGGCTGCCTCGAACCGGTCCAAGGCCGACCAGGACCCGTCCACGTGGCTGCCGCCGGCCGTCGGCTACCGGTGTCAGTACGTCACCGACTGGGTGGCCGACAAGATGCGTTGGGGCCTGAGCATCGACGCCGGCGAGCAGGCCGCGCTCACCAAGGTGCTCGGCAACTGTCCGGACGTGCCCGTCACTGTGACACTGGCCCGCTGACGGCCTTGGCCGCGAAGAGGCCGCCGCGGAGGCGGCGCCAGGTCACCCAAAGGCCGAGCCAAGCGCGGCTGCCAGGAGCAGGACCAGACCGTGCCCGTGCAGAAGACGGGCTGGCACCTGCCCCTCTCGCTTCCGCGGCTGGCAGGCGAGCGCTGCACAGGCTGACCCCTGACCGAGCGGCCGCTGGGACCCCCTTCCACCCCGGCTTGGTCTGGTCGGGGTGGTCACCGGGGTGTGGCAGGGCGCACGGGTCACGTTCCTCCGAGGGGGGTGATGGCGGTGGCGGGGGGGAGTTTGCGTTGTCGCAGGGCGGCGGTGATCGCGGTCATCGGCCGCCACCGTTCGCGGTCTGTCTGCGGGTTCTGTTCGGCGAGTTTGTCCAGGAGGCGGGCGCGGCCGTCTTCGATGGTGCGGTCTTCGGTGAGGACCGTGCTGAAGGTCTTCATGACGGTGGCGGGGCCGGCGGGGCAGGCGGGTGGGGAGGCGAGGCCGATCTCTAAGTGTGCGGTAGCGGTTACGAGGTCGGGTGTTCGCTGGCTGGGGGCAGGCAGGACGGCTGTGCCGTGGGTGGCTTCGTGGTGGGCGTCGTCCAGGAGCCGGGCGAAGTGGTCGACGTTGCCGCCCAGGAGGCGGACGAAGCTTTGCAGGACGTCGGGGGGTGGCAGGACGGTGCCTTCGAGGAGGGAGGCCACGGTGCCGGCGGTGAGCACCCAGCGGCTGGCGACGGCGATGTCGTTGGGGGCGGGGCGTCCCGCGCGCAGGTGCAGGGTGTGGACTGCGGCGCGTAGTTGCTCTGCTGCCGGCAGGGGTGGGGTGTCGGGTTCCGGGAGTGGTTCGCGGCACTTGTGGCTGAGCTTCTCCGACTCCCACACGGTGCGCAGGACTTCAGGGTCGGCGCCGCAGGTGTGGGCGAACTTGCGCGTCAGGTCCCAGGTCGGTACGCGTTCGCCGGTCAGGATCCGTGACAGGTAGGAGGGGGAGCATCCGATCCTGCCGCTGACCTCTTTGTTGGTGAGCTGGGCGGTGCGGATGAGCATGGACAGGATGGGCGCGAGCCGGTTGTAGGCGGCGCCTGCCGGCTCGGTGGGTGTGGTCTGGTCTGGTCCGTCCCCTCGGTCGCTGCGGTCGCTGCCCGAATCGCTGCCGTCGCCGCCGGTGTCGCCGGCTGAGGGCGGGTCCTGAGGTGAGGCGGTCCCGTGTCCGGGGGTGGTGAAGAGGCCGACCACGGTGGTAGGCACCGTCCCGGACCGGTTGAACTGCGCGAGGCGGCGCAGGAGGTAGCGGTCGGTGTAGCGGTGGCGGGCGGTGTCCTCGCTGATGCGCAGGGCCGAGCTGATGGTGACCCAGGTGACACGCCGGTAGCGTGCCCGGCCGACGGCTGCTGCGGTCAGGCCGTCGAGCTGCTCTTGCAGTTGGGTGATGCGCAGCAAGGGCTCCTCCCCGTCGAGCGAGGGCAGGAGCCGCGCGAGGTCGCGAGCACCGTCCTGGATGTCTTTGGCGATCTCGGCGATGAGCTCGTCCCCGGCCGAGGGGGCATGGCCGGCGGCCCGGGTGGCCGGAGGGGTCCGAGCGGGGCTCGGCGACAGCTCGGCCGCGGGTCCCGGGTGTGCCGCGGGCGGCGCTGCGGATCCGGGTCCGGCATGGGTGCGACGCCGGTGGGCGGCCTGACGGCAGGCGTCTGTGCAGTACTTCCGGGGCCGGCCCTTGCCGGGGCCTCCGGTGAGAGGGGAGCTGCAGTACTCACAGTTGTCACTCACGGTTGCTTCCGTCCCGTAACGAAAAGGGTTCATGAAGGGTCGCCCGCGGCGGATGCACCGGGGATTCCCCGGGTTTCGTCACGCGCGCTGGCTACGCGGCACGGGCCGGGGCTGCACTGGGGGCCTGTGCCGCATGGTGTGGGTCGGAGGGAGACCGGCTTGCCGGTCTCCCCCCGAATCAAGGCCTCTCAGCGGCGGTAACGGCGGAACCACACAAGCCGGAGGGCGGCGCCGGAGAGCGCACCGCCGACGACGGTGGCGGCTTCGGGGGAGACCGTCACATGGATTGGCGGGCGGAAAATGAGCAGGTATCCGATGAACAGGATCCCGATGAACGCACTAACGGCATGCGTGCCAGACCGGTTCACGTAACGGAACTTTTCGTTACGGCCACTACGCTTGCGTGCGAAGCGGCCGGACGGTTGTTTCACCCGGCGACGCCGGGGGGTAGATCGCCCCATAGGGCGCTCCTCTCGGATTGCCATGAGCGTGCGGGACTTCGAACAGGGTTTGGAGACGTTGTGCGAGGTCCCGCACGCAACCTGACGGTGAAGCTACCGATACACAGTGCGATATGCTAATCAACCAAATGCCCCACTCTGGGTCATAATGACGATCTTCCCAGGACGGTGGATTTTCGTTGCCACGTCCAGGGAAACATCCCCGGATTCCGTAGCTCCGCGTTTCGGACGTGGCCTGTTTTCACTCTCGGACGTTTCCTTCCTTTTCCAGTCACCAGCCACGCCCTAAGTGGTCGAAGTGGATGTCACTTCGCACGCCAGACGCAGGGAAATGGTCGGAATATGATCTGATGCGATCAATCAACCGACGTAGCACGACCCGGGACATGCCACTCCCTGATCACCGGGCTTGCAGAAACGATCATCGTGAAGCGCCGCCCTCGTCGAACCAGCTCTGATGCCGACCCGTCCCGACAGGGCACAGCGCTACGCGGCCCGAGGCACGTCGGGCTGGTGGTGCGACTGCGGTCCTCAGGCTGCGTGGCTCTGTTCACGTCATAGGCGCGCGTCCGATGCACACGAGAACGGACAGCACCGCACCGCTCACCGGCAGGGGTCAAGCGGTGCGCAGTATTCGCACGGCGTCGTCAGGCGTCGTCCCCGGGCAGTAGCGGCATCGCCTCCTTCCATCGGACAGGCTGAAGCAGGTGGCAGCCGACGAAGCACCAGCGGTCCTTGATGACCTCTCGCTGGGGGAAGGAGAACTGGGCGCTGAGGACCAGGTACACCAACTCCGTGGTGACCGTGTGGCAGAGGGCGCAGGGGATTCCGTCTCTGGTGATTTCCATGCGCGGGAGAGTGCACACACCGGAGGCTTACCGTCTCGGCCTGACCCGGCGGTCCGCCTGGCGGGCGCCCCGGTAAAGATCTGGCGATGCCCCTCCCGCCCGGCGGGACGGACCCCGGATCGCGCTTTTGCGCAGGTCAGCGCCGGGGTTCCATGGGCAGATGATCAGCATGTCGCCAGTCCGCCCGGGGAACGGGTGGCGCTACCTCTTCCGTGGTGTGATGGTCGGCGACGGCCACCGTCGGGCGGGCACGCCGCTGCGCGCCGCCCAGGACGAAGCCGGTGTCCCGCCCGGCGTGTGGAAGGGCCGGGGCCTGGCCGCGCTCGGCCTGGCGGCTGGGGACGTGGTGACCGAGCGGCAGGCCGAGCTGCTCCTGGGGGAGGGCCGGCACCCGGACGCCGACCGGATCGAGCGCGAGCTCCTGGCGCAGGGCAAGACCCCGGCGCAGGCGAGGCGGGCGACCGTGCTGGGCAGGCCCATCGAGCACAACCGCTCACCGAAGACCGACAAGGCCAAGGAGCGCACCCCCTGGCTGGCCTTCGACCTGACGTTCCGGCCCCCGCCGACGGCACACGTCGCATGGGCCCTGATGGACGACCGGCACCGCCGGGTGCTGGAGCTGTGCGACGCCATCGCCCGCGACAAGACCCTGGCGTGGACGGAGGAGTCGGTCGCGGAGATCCGCTGGAAGGCCGGCGGCAAGAAGCGCGCCCGGGTCAAGGACGGGCTGGTCGTCGCGGTCTTTAGGCACTACGAATCCAGAGCCACGGAATCGAGGCCGCTGCTTCACACTCACGCGGTCGTGTCGATCCGCGCCCGGCGGCCGCACGACGGGAAGTGGGGCAACCTGTCGGCGGACTCGCTGATGACCCACATCGTCGCGGCCGACACCCTCTACACCCTGTACTTCATGGAGGAGGTGTCCGCCCGGCTCGGGTGGGCGTGGGAGCCGCGCGAGGTGACGCCCGGCCGCCGGCCCGTCATGGAGATCGCGGGTATCGACCAGCGGCTGATCGGCTGGCAGTCGACCCGGCGTCAGCAGATCGAGGACGCGCTGCCCGTCCTGACGGCCAAGTACGAGGAGAAGCACGGGCACGCGCCGGGGGAGCGGGCCGCCTACGCGCTGGCATGCCAGGCCGCCGACCAGACGCGCCCGCCCAAGCGCACGGAGCTGCGGTCGCTGACCGAGCTGCGCGAGCGATGGCGCACCTCAGCGATCCGGGCCTACGGCGCCGAGGTCGTCGACCGGTTGGCGGCGCGGGCGCGGGCGGCGGCCGCGGTGGTGTGGGCGCGGGTGCGGCCGGTGGTCGACATCGCCCTGGCGGCCGTCGACGTCGTCGCCGTGGTGTATGTGATGCGCGGCGCGTTCGCCCGCCACCACCTGCTTGCCGAAGCCCGACGCCACCTCGCCTACGTCCTGCGCGGTCGCCCCCACGAACCCGGTCTGGATGAACGGATCGTGCAGACGGTCATCGACGACTACACCCGCCCCGTCGGGCGCGGCCGGAGGATGACCGCCGACCTGCACGCCCTGTACCCGAGCGACACCGAGGACCAGGCCGTGCTGCGCCCACTGACCCGCAGCCGCACGGCGCCCCCGTACGAGCGGGCCCGCATCGCCGCCGGCGCCCTGGCCGCCCGAGTCCGCGCCGCGCGGCGAGCGGAGCGCCTGGGCTCCCGCCCCCGCCCGTACGCCGTCGCGGTGCCCGCCGCCTCGACGTCGCACCCGCGGCCGCTCCGCGACGGCCGGAAGGATGGCCGCCTCCTGGAGCCGGAGACCGGAGTCGACATCGACGCGGTGGAGCAGACCCGCCAAACCCTCGAAGCCGCCGCCGCGCAGGTGGCCGCCACGCTCCAGGACAGCCGCCGGGCACGCGAAGCCGCCCACAGCCTGCGTCCGCAGCCTGCCCCGGCGGCGGTCCCGCCGCCGCACGCCCAGCAACCCGGCGCCCAGCACACACCGGGCCGAACCATAGGAGGAGTCACGTGAGCACCCCGGAAGAACGCCCCAACCCCGACGAAGCCCTCGCCCGCGCCCGTGCCACCCGCAAGCAGATGGCCGCCGCGCTCGACGAGGACCCGGAGCCCGAAGTCGACGAGCCCGTGGGGTGGCAGCCGATCTGGAAACGGCCCCGGCAACCGAAGTCGAAGGCGGCGAAGAAGGCGGAGCTGCGCAAGCAGCGGCGGCGGCTCCAGGACGCCGGACGTCGCCGCCTTGCCGCCGGGCAGTCGCGCCGGCCCCGGTCCCAGCAGAACCGGATCGGCAACGCGGCCGCGCGCCGCGACGCGCGTGCTCTGTCCCGGGTGCGGCACTCCACCGCGTGGCTGTGGTGACGATGCGATGCACCCGACCTGCTGCGGACGACGCACCGCAACCTCCGCGCCCGCGGACAGCCCGTCCATGCCTGCCGAAGGGAGCGATGCCGCCGGAGGAGAGGCCGGGGTGCGGGTGGGAAGGCCGCGGCGTGGAGCGCGCGAGCGGTGCGGCCAGCATCGGTTCCAGTCCCTTCTTCTCTTGTGACGAGTCGCCGGCGCATCCCGCGGCGGGTCCGTCCCGTCCGGATTGGTGGGCCGGGTTGTTACTCACTTTCGGGTGAGGGCGCTCGTCACGGTGGGGTGGCGCAGCCCGGCGATGCGTCGCTAGAAGCCGGTAGTTCCAAGGGCCCGGCATCCGATGCCTCACCGGTCTGCCCGATTCAGCCGATAAATGGTCATTACAGGTTAGCGTCACAGAAATCTGCTCAATCTGTAACAGGCTTCGCAAATCCCTCAAAGGTCGAGGTGCGGGCTGGAAGGTGTGGGTGCGCGGCCGACCGGCTGCGCACCAGCACAACGCACCTAGCTGAACCGCGGCTTCGATGCCGCGGGTGGGGCTGGGTGTGCGCACCTTGAAGGGGGACCTTCGTGTCCGTTTCTTCTTCCGTCCGTCGTCTGACCGCCGCCGCCGGCGTGGCCGCTGCGGTGGTGGGGGCGGTGACGCTGCCGGCGGCGGCCGCCGACCACCACGGCCGCCAGTACCGCCCGGCGGTGTACATCAGCGACGTGCAGTACGACTCCCCGGGCCGCGACGACCGTTCCAACCGCTCGCTGAACGCGGAGTGGGTGGAGCTGACTAACGACTCGCGGCGGGCGGTGAACCTGGACGGCTGGACCGTCTCCGACGAGGACGGCCACACCTACACCTTCGACCACTACCGGCTGAACGGCCGCGCCACCGTCCGCATCCACACCGGCATCGGCCGCGACAACCGGACGGACGTGTACCAGGACCGGCGGGCGTACGTGTGGGACAACTATTCCGACACCGCGACCCTGCGCAACGACCGCGACCGGTTCGTCGACGAGGTGTCCTGGGGCTACGACCGAGACCACCGCGGCGACGACCGGCACCGCGGCGGTGACCACCGTGGTGACGACCGGCGTCACGGCGGCGGCCACCGCGACGGACACCGCGACTGAACTCGTGCGGCGGTAGATGACGCCGGCCCATGAGCCGGACGTGTCCACGGTGGGTCGCCTCGTGCGGGGGCGGCCCACCTTCCCTACGTGCCCGGCGGGGTCAGCCGGGTGCGGTAGCCGTCCCACCCCATTCGGATGCTCGCCGACGTTCCGGGCCGGTGTCCGGTGAGCGTGTAGCGACCGGACTCGGGGGCTGGCCGCGACACCCTCACCCTGAAAGGGCACTTACAACGCATACAGCGGAGCGGGGCGCCCGTTGCCAGGGCACGTACACGCAGCTGAACGGGTGGCCTGATCGCGGGTCGTATGCGTACGCCGCATGGGCGGGGGCGCTGGTGTGCTGACACGGTGCGGGCCGCAGGTGACGTCCATAGGCTGGGTGTGGGATCTCACGGTTGGTGGCCCGAGTCAGGCTCCTGACCAGGGTGTCTTCAGGCACTTCACGTCGTGGAGCGGCAGCGTCGTCTCAGGAGCGTGGCATTTTCCCAAGAGGTGCGTGAGCAGTTTGCAGTCTCCGACTGCGTCGGCCTCTGTGTCCGCAGTGTCGGGCTTGGGAGCGTGAGGACTCGCGCCACAGAGTGAGTGGCAGGAGACCCTCGCGTGCTGCCGCCGAACGCTCAGGGCCGGTGCGGGACGCCTTGATCGTTGTCAGCGGACTCGCTGTCCGTCGGGCGGTTCTCATCGAGTGTGGCGGCCCAGCTGGCGAGCAGTTTGAGGCCGTCGGCCGATGGGGTGCCGGGTTCGGCGCTCATGGCGGTGAGAGTCAGCCCTGGATCGGTCGGTACGGGAAAGGCCTCGAAGGCGAGGGTGAGGTTGCCGACGGCGGGGTGGTGGAAGCGCTTGAGGCCGGTGTGGTGCAGGCGCACGTTGTGTGCGGCCCACAACGTACGGAAGTCCTCGCTGCGGGTGGAGAGTTCGCCGATCAGGTCGCTGAGGTCGCGGTTGTACGGGTCCTGTCCGGCCTCGGTGCGTAGAAGGGCTGCGGCCGCGGCCCGTTGGTGGTCCAGTTCGGTCATGTACTGCTCAGCGCCGGGGTTCAGGAACTGGTAGCGGGCCATGTTGACCGGTCGGGCGGGGTCCTGGAACAGCGGCCAGTACAGGGCTTTGCCGAGACGGTTGGTCGCGAGGATGTCGAGGCGGCCGTTGCGGATGAACGCGGGCGCGTCGGTCATCGCGTCGAGGAGCTGTTGCAGGGCGGGCCGGATGGGCTGTGCCGCGCGGCGGCGGGCGGGCCGGCGGGTGGTCCTGGCGGTCCGGGCCAGGTCCATGAGGTGGGCACGCTCGGATTCGTCGAGCTGCAGCGCTCGGGCCAGGGAGTCCAACACAGCTTCGGAGGTGCCGGAGAGGTTGCCGCGTTCCATGCGGGCGTAGTACTCCGCGCTGACCCCCGCGAGCGTCGCGGCCTCTTCGCGGCGCAGCCCCTTGACCCGGCGGTGGCCTGCGGCGGGCAGGCCCGCCTGCTGCGGGGTGATCTTGGCGCGGCGACTGGTGAGGAACTCGCGGACCTCGCTTCGGTTGTCCATGTCTTCGAGGCTACGACGATCGCGGTGTGTGAGGGGTGCCCTGCCAGTACATGTAACAGCGGGTCCTTCCGCACGCGCGTGACCTGCCGTTTCATCGATGTCAGGCCAGCAGACGGCCGCCCCTCCGCCTGGCGGCGCACACGGTCCGGGGAGGGCGGAATAGAAGGCGATGCCCTTCCCCGCGAGTGCGGGAACGCGCTGGGCCGCGACACGGAAAGGAGTCGGAGATGGCGGAAGACGGGCAGCCCGCGGGCGACCAGCACGCAGGCCCCCGTCGCCCCACCCGCAGCTCCTGACCTTCGGGGTGCCTGGAGCCGTCCAGCGCCCCGCACTCCTCCCCTCGATCACGGAAAGATTCATGCGCGCAACTGTGCTTCACGCCCCTGGCGACGTGCGGGTCGAAGACCTGCCCAAGGCCTCCCTGCAGCAGCCCACGGATGCGGTGATCCGCACCGTCGCCACCTGTGTGTGCGGCTCGGACCTGTGGGACTACCGAGGCATCAACGAGGTCGCCGAGCCCACGCCCGGCGGCCACGAATACGTCGGCATCGTCGAAGAGGTCGGCAGCGAGGTGACGAGCATCAAGCCCGGCCAGCTCGTGGTCGGCTCGTTCTTCGCCTCGGACAACACCTGCCCCAACTGCGCAAACGGCTACCAGACCAACTGCCTGCACCGCGAGTTCGTCGGCGGCTGCCAAGCCGAGTACGTCCGCGTCCCGCTCGCCGACGGCACCCTCGTCCACGTCCCCGGAGAGGTGTCCGAGGAGCACATCCCGAGCCTGCTGGCCTGCTCCGACGTGATGGGCACCGGCTGGTACGCGGCCGTCGCCGCCCAGGTCAAGCCCGGGGACACCGTCGCGGTGGTCGGGGACGGCGCGGTCGGCCTGTGCGCCGTGATCGCCGCCAAGGAACTCGGGGCGACCCGCATCATCGCGATGTCGCGGCACACGTCCCGCCAGCAGCTGGCTCGAGAGTTCGGCGCCACCGACGTCATCGCCGAGCGCGGCGACGAGGGTGTAGCCCGGGTCAAGGAGCTGACCGGAGGCATCGGGGCGGACGCCGTCCTGGAGTGCGTGGGCAGCCCCGAGTCCATGCAGCAGGCCCTGCACGCCACCCGCCCCGGCGGCAACGTCGGCTTCGTCGGCGTCCCGCACGGCGTCCAGATCGACGGACAGGAACTGTTCTTCTCCCACGCGGCCCTGCGCGGCGGTCCCGCCCCGGTCCGCGCCTTCCTGCCCGGCCTCATCGAGCGCGTCCTTGACAGCCGGATCAACCCGGGCAAGGTCTTCGACCTCGAGCTTCCCCTGGAGAAGGCCGCCGAGGGCTATCGGGCCATGGACGAGCGCCGCGCCATCAAGACCCTCCTGCGCCCCTGAAACAACCATCGACACATCCGTCGCAGCCGAGAACGCGGCTGACACGAACCCCTGCACGAGGCGGGTGCTCCAACGCCTGGGCCCGCCTGCCCCAGAGATTGGATCCCTGAGCATGAACCCGCAGTACAACTTCGAAGGCCAGGTCGCCCTGGTCACCGGCGCGGCCTCCGGCATGGGCCTGGCCGCCGCCCGCGCCTTCGCCCAGGCCGGTGCGGCCGTCGTACTGGCCGACCTCAACAAGGACGCCGTCGAGAACGCGGCGCAGGAACTCACCGACGCCGGGCACCAGGCCATCGGCGTGGTCTGCGACGTCACCGACGAGGACCAGGCCGCCGCCATGGTCCAGAGCGCCGTGGATACCTACGGCCGCCTGGACATGGCCTTCAACAACGCCGGCATCCAGGTCCCGCCGTCGGACGCCGCCGACGAGACGGCCGAGAACTTCGATCGCGTCAACGCCGTCAACCTGCGCGGCGTGTGGGCCGCCCAGAAGCACGAACTGCGCCAGATGCGCGCCCAGGGCTCCGGCGCCATCGTCAACTGCTCATCCCTCGGCGGCCTGGTCGGCCTGCCCGAGCGCGCCGCCTACCACGCCTCCAAGCACGGCGTGATCGGCCTGACCAAGAGCGCAGCGGTCGAATACGCGCCGAAGGGCATCCGCATCAACGCCGTCTGCCCCGGCGTGATCGAGACCCCGATGGTCGCCGACATGCTCGAGGGACAGGCCGAGGCCATGGCCGCGATCATGAGCGAACAGCCCATCGGACGCCTCGGCCAGGCCGAGGAAGTCGCCGCGGCCGCCCTGTGGCTGTGCAGCCCCGGCGCCAGCTTCGTGATCGGCGTCGCCCTGCCCGTCGACGGCGGATACACCACCCACTGACCGCCCCCAACCGGGGCACCCGGCGCCGGGGCACGGCACGCACCACCGTGCCCCGGCGCCGGCCGTCCCCGACCCGTCATGGAGACCACCATGAGCACCTGGAACCAGACACAGCTACGCTCGTTCACAGCAGCCGACGACCTGCACATCTCACCTTTCCGCGAGGACGGCGTCACCTACGGCACCCCCACCTGGATCTGGTCCGTCGTCGCGGGCGGTGACCTCTACGTCCGCCCCTACAACGGCCCCGACTCCCGCTGGTACCAGGCCGCGATGACGCAGCAGGGCGGACGCATCCGCATCGCCAGCACCGACTACGAGGTGCACTTCGAACCCACCGACGGCTCCGTCCTCGACGCCGTCGACGACGCATACCGCACCAAGTACGCCCCCAGCCCGTACCTGGAGCCGATGCTCGGACGCGGCCCCCGCTCGGCGACCGTCCGTATCTCTCCTGCCTCGTGAACAGGGCGCTGGCCGAGGTCTAGACCTCGCAGCACTTTCTGCAGGTCGTCGAGCATGATCACCTTCTGGGACATCGCCAACGTTTACCAGGCCGGCATCTCCGAAGAGATCGTCGGCCGTGCTATCGGGCGTAAGCCCTGGCACGAGGTGCGAGAGGTCAGACCGGTGCTCTCCCCGGTGGCTCCCACGCTGCGGGGTGCGTGAGCCACTTCCTGTTCATCGTCGGCGTCGGAAAGATCCAGATGGACGGATCGGGACGCTGTTCTTTAGAAAGGCGAGGCGCACGGTGGCCAGACTCGACTGAGCCCGCTCCGGTTCCGGCGCACCCAGCACATCGCCACCCGCATCGAGCAATGGCGCACCTGGTACGAACACGACCATTTGTCGCTGCAGGACATCGCCGACCGCGAAGGAATCTGCGGAACTGAGAGGTCTGCGACGCTACGAACCGAGCTCTTGGCGCACGTCCAGGTAGAGGCGCAGCCGGACGCCGGGCTCGCCGGGCGCCCGGGTCGTGGTATCCGCGATCGCGGCTGCCCACCGCCCGGCGAGCAGATCCTGAACGGCGAAGGCGGTCTGGTCGTCACAGGCCGCGACCTCGACGACGGCCAGACCCGGCTCCGCCACATGCACTTCACTGATCGGCTTCATACCCGGCACGACGCGCCGGAGCTGCCCGTAGTTCTCCTCTCCTGGCGGTGTTCACCCGGCCGAGTAGGTCAGCTCATGGACGACGGCGGCGATGCCGGCTGTGCAACGGGGAGCTTCGAGAAGATCTCGATACGGGCGCGTGGTGCCCCACGAGTGAGAGCGAGTGATCACCGTGGCGGTACAGGCAGGGGCCGAGCAGACGGCATTTACGCTGGACTGCGGACGGCAGGACGGGCAGCACGAACGCGGGAATGTTCGCCGGGCGAGTGTGGTTGAAGCGGGCGTGATGGTGAAGGGAACAGTGTCCCCGGGCCTCATCTATTGCATGCGAGGACGATCGTTCGGCTGAAGCCTCGCATTGCCTTTCGCCGCGTAGGCGACAGCCCTTCACGATCACACCCCTTTGCGGGGTCGCCCCGGTCAGTACGCTGGCCGGGGAGTTCTCGTTTCAGTCGATGCCGCAGGCTGCGTCGGGTCGGCAGTGCACGCACGGCGGCACTCCGTTCCGGAGAGCGTCGAGGGCCTGCTCGCGCGTGGCGGGCCGGCAGCGGCCGCTCTTCTTCGCGGCCCAGCAGCCGCCGACGTGGACAGCGTCGACGTTGTCCCGGTTCAGGCCGTACTGGATCAGCCAGTTCGCAGGGGCCGGCCGCATCCGCTCACCCTGAAGCCTCTCCGCCTCCCGCCGCTCCTCCTCGGCGATCCAGCGGTCGATGAGCCCCAATTGCCGGACGGCCTGCTGCTCGACGACGCGCCGGGCGAAACGCAGCGCGTCCAGACGCGAGAGCGGCTGCTCACCACCCACCTGCTGCTCCCTGGCTGCCGTGTCTGCCGTTTGCTCTCGAATTCGAACAAACGCTCTAATTGAAGTATGCATCGCGTCGACTACCTCACCGAGACCCAGGAGCGCATCCTGTGCTGTATCCGCCAGCACATCGCCGACTACGGCGAGGCGCCGACGATGCAGCAGATCGGCGCGGCTGTCGGCATGCGCAGCCGGGCCTCTGTGCACTACCAGTTGGGCGAGCTGGAGGCGAAACGGGCGATCGTCCGCGAGCCGGGGCGGTCGCGAGGGATCCGCCTCGCATGACCGGCGCCGGCCGCTACCACTCGCTGCTCGAATCCGGCGGCCGACCGATGCAACACGGCTGGTGGCACCGTGAGGAGGTCGCGCGGGACAAGTTCCGCCGCTGGATCGGCGAGTACGGCAGCATGCCGGACGCCCGCGTCACCCTCACCGACGACGAGACCGCCGGCGCGCTGGCCACCTGGCGCGACGACCGGTGGCTATTCGGTCGGCGGGTCATCTTGCGCGTGCCGCACGGCCTTCTTCACGGCCTGCTCCAGCTCATACCGGTTGCTCTCGGTGGCTTCGGCGTGCGCGGTGACAGCGGCCTGCACCTTCTCGGACGCCTTGCGCCAGCGGCGCCACTGGGCGTCGTAGTCGTCACCGGTCAGACCGGCGAGCTTCGCGCGCTCTTCCTCAGCGAATCGCTCCAGCTTGATCAACTCATCGGGGACCTGGACCACGGCACGGATCCTAAGCGGCCCGCTGCGCGCGCCGACGATCGGACTTAACCCCAGATCGGGTAGAGCCGCTGCCGGTCGCCGGGCGGTTCGCCTTCGGGAGCCGCTACGAAGATCACCAACCGCCCGTGATCTTTCGAGAGGACCTCGCTCGTGCGCCTCGCCCGCACCACCATCACCGCGGCCGCCGTACTCGCCGCCCTCCTCACCCTTACAACCGCGCACACCGCCCCGGCCGCCACCGCACCGCGGGATACCGTCACCCTGCCCGTCCAGGACGCCCTCACCCAGTTCCCGGTCCGCAGCGAGGACCGCACCGGGTACGAGCGCACGAAGTTCAAGCACTGGGTCGACGCCGACAAGGACGGCTGCAACACCCGCGCCGAGGTCCTCAAGGCCGAAGCCGTCGTCGCCCCGGAGCAGGGCGCGAGCTGCCGGCTGAGCGGGGGAGCGTGGTTCTCCCCGTACGACGACCGCTTCATCCAGGGACCGAGCGGCCTGGACATCGACCACCTGGTCCCGCTCGCCGAGGCATGGGACTCCGGCGCCTCCGACTGGAGCGCCAAGGAACGTGAGGCCTACGCCAACGACCTCGGCGACGACCGCTCCCTGATCGCGGTGTCGGCCGCGTCGAACCGGTCCAAGGCCGACCAGGACCCGTCCACGTGGCTGCCGCCGGCCGTCGGCTACCGCTGCCAGTACCTCACCGACTGGGTGGCCACCAAGATGCGCTGGCGCCTGAGCGTCGACGCCGACGAGAAGGCCGCGATCGCCGAGGTGCTCGACCAGTGTCCGGATGTGCCCGTCACCATCACACCGGCTCGATGATCCCCGAACCGGCCCAGTCGCCCGGTCGCTGACGGGAAGGGGGCCGGCGGCGAGCGTCCGCGGTGGCGGCAGCCCTCCCCCGGAGTGGGCGAGGGCTGCCAGGCGGTGCGGGGGTTGAGGGAGTTGCCGTGTGTGTTCACGCCCGTGCGCCCCTGGGTGCCTCTGTGGTGCGGCTGTGGCCGGGGCACGCTGGGCGGTCGTTGTCAGTGGGCTGGGCTACCGTCGAAAAGCCCTCACGGGCGGCTCCGCTCTCGCCTGGCCGTTACCTGCGGCCAGGCGAGAACAGTCAGCACGCCCCCAGAAAATCTCGGCACGGGGGCGGGCTCTTCCGGATGGAAGGCCGACACCCAGTGGATGCCTTGTTTCCATTGACGCGGCTGCACGGCTCGAATGCAAGGAAAACCGGGAACTTCCCCCCGGACGCGCCGTATTTGTGCGGTTCCTTTGCCCGAAGACCCCGGCCGGGTAGCGCCCCTGTGACTGTCATTGTTCCGTGATTCCTTGATCACGTTGTGTGCAACTCGCTTGCCTCACATGCTGGTTGGCCAGCAACCCGGATGGACGGCGGCCGGCACCCGCCGTCCCTTCCCGGGGTGCCCTCTGAGGTCCCTTCCGGATGGGGGCCTCGCCGCATCAGGCCGACCGACAACCAAGGGATTCCTATGGGACTTAAGCAGATACTGATCACCACGGCGACCGTGACCGGGCTCGTCCTGGCGTGGAGCGCGGTCATGGCCTGGCTGGGCCAGGCGGTCGCGGTCGCGAGCCTGGCACCGGTGCTCGGGCTGACCATCGTGCAGATCGTCCGCGCGGTACGCACCCACGCTCCGGCCGCAGGCCCCCGCGAGGCAGCCGTCCTGGACGAAGAGGACGACGCCGCCCGATGATGCCGCCCGATCCCTCCCAGCCGCCCCCCGGGCGGCCGGGCCGCAAACTCGGCCCGATCGTCCCTTCCGCGGGCAGCGTCCACCGCGCGTGGCTTGACCCGATGCGCGATGCGTACTTCTCCAGCGGCCGCACCTTGGGCGACCTCAGCGGTGAGGTGCCGCTGGCGAAGTCGAAACTCTCCGAGCTCTTGCGCGGAGCAGGGCTCTACCCCCGCTGGGAGATCGTCTCCCGCCTCGCCACGCTCCTCGGCCTGCCCCACGTCCCGCTGGAACGGCTGTGGAAGCAGGCCGCTCTGGAGGCCCACAAGAGCCGCGACTGGGTGGATCGCTGCACTGACAGCGCCGCCCTGACGACCACGCACGCTGCCGCGCCCCCGATCGATCACCGCGCGCTGTGCGAACACGTCGAGCAGGACTACCTCCTGTATGCGCAGGCCTTCCTCCCCGACGACCTGCAGTGCGAAGCCGCCGTCTCCGACACCTTCGACATCCTCTGGCTGTCCTGGAACGATGCCCTGGCCAGCCCCAACACGCGCCGCTTCGCCTGGACGGTCCTGCGCAACACCGTCATGGCCCGCACCCCTCACATCGACGGCCGCCCCTGCTTCAGCCAGACCGCCTTCGACACCGTCGCCCTCACCTACCTCACCGACGACGAGGCACGTGCCCGACAGCTTGCCGAGACCATGGCGCTGTTTCAGGTGATGAGCCGGCTGCCCGCAAACCAGCTCGACGTGATCGCGCTGCGCATCCTGTGGCGCATGCCCACCGAACGCGTCTCCGAGCTCCTGGGCCTGTCGCCGGCCATGGTCCGCTCCAGCCAGCGTCACGGCGAGCACTTCCTGAGAAGCATCCTCTACCCGCCAGAGACCGACGAAGGGGCAACTCCATGACACGCTTCGACGACCTGCTTTCCAGGGCCTGCCTCGTCAAGGAACGCACCGTGCCCCGCGATGTCGTTCCCTCCTACGCTCCGACGGCCTCCAGCCCGGCCCGCCCCTACGCGTACGCGACGGACGCCGACTCCGATGAGGCCGCCGAGGACCTCAAGGCCCTGTGCGAGACGGTACTCACCCACACCCCGCCCACCACGCTCGCCGACTTCCTGACCGAGCAAGTACCCCAGCCCCGCGGCGCCCTGGCGCTGGCGTGCATCCTGCAGCTCACCGACACAGACGACGGTGCACGCATGTGGTGGCAGTTCGCCGCCGGCGCGGGCCAGCCCGCCGCGGCCTACTGCCTCTACCTGCACCACCTCGCTCAGGGGGAGCAGGGCACCGCCCAGTGGTGGCACGAACAGACCGACGACCTCAAGCCCCCGCCCGAGCCCAACGCCCGCAGCGGGCATCATGAGCGCCGCCCGACAACCAGGTGGCACCCTGCCACGCACCCCGTCACCAGCACCTCCACCACCACCCTTCTTCGCGTCCTGCGCCACCTCGCCAAACACACCGTCCGTCCCCGCAGCGCTGCGATCACCGAACTCATGGACTACGTCTCCACAGCCGTCACCGCGGGATGGCTGCGCGAACCCGACTCCGACATCCCCCTGCCCGGGGCGGACTTCGCCGACCGGATCACCGAGCTGATCGAAGCAGCCGCGAACAAGCCGGACGTCTCCGACACCCTCCCCGCACGCTCCGCAGACCAAGACCTTCCTCCCGACCCCGACCAGAACGCCCCAGCCAGGTCTGCCGTACCTCAGCAGATTCAGGAGCCGGTACAACGGTGAACAGATGAATTTTGGGCCGCGCCTGTCTACAGACAACGGCACCGCTGCCCTGACAACGAGCTGAGGGAACGGTGCCGTTGTTGATCACGTGATGTTGCCCTTCAGGCGGTGGCGGGCCGGAGGCCCGACACCGCCGCACGACTCGGTGCGCCCTACACGGCAGTGAGGCGCACCGGGTGTACACCGTCCCGACTTCGCGCAGCAGTTCCTCACCGAGGACCACGAGGACGTCGCCGACACGGTGTGGACTGGGTGGAGCAGCTCGCGGACCAGCTCGCCGGCCAGGGCATCACTCCTGCGCGGAGGCGGTCAACTCCATCATCGCCTGGGCGTAGGTTGCGCCGTCAATCTCCTCGTCGTCGTACTGGCGCATCAGCTCGTCGATCTTGGCCTGAAGCTCTGCCCGGTCCATCGTTATCTCCCACATATCGGTGCCTGAAGATGGGGACAGTAGCGCGACGCGTGCCGTACGGACGGCGCTTTCCCCAGATCAAAGGCACTTTGCCCTTCCACTTTCGAGCTGGTCGTGCGCCTGCTGCCCACCTTCGATGAGACGGACCAGCATCTGTGCATCTTCAGTGAGACACGGCCCAACTCCGGTGAAACAGGTCAACAGCCGCGCCTGCCTGGTGATCACGGGTCGGTAACGGCGCTCAGCGGAGTGTCACACCGTCGACTTTCGCCACACCTCTACCAGGTGACAGGGGGATTCCATCCGGACCCCTGCGCCACCTGCGTGAGGAGCCTCGCCATGACGGACACCAGCAGCCCCCGGCAGCCCGAGCCGGAGCCGCGCCCGACCTGGTCGAGGGGTGCCGGGCTGCCTTTGGGCGGCCCGGAAGCCAGTGCCGTGAACGGTGCCGCGAACGATTCCAACGTCGTGCCCATCACCGCAGCTCACACCGCCCGCCAGGCGGCCTCCCGGCACGCTGACACCTCTCTCCCGTCCCCTGAGGCGTCAGCGAAGGGGAAGAAGTCCGCTCCGGCCAGGAAGGTGTGCGCCGATGCGCTGCGGATGCTGGGGTGCGTTCGGATAGCCACGGTGCAGCAGATGGCTGAGGTAGTCACGAAGGAAGACGCCGACGGCCGGTCGTACGTGCGCAGGGCGATGAACAAGCTGGCGGAGCTCGGGCTGGCGGAGACGAACGGCAAGGACGGCAAGCACCAGATCTGGAACCTCACCGTGGCGGGGCAGAAGGCTCTGGCCGACGGCAACGAGCTGCCTCCCCGACCGAAGGCCAGCACCGGCGCGAAGGCCGTTCGCGCCGGCTTCGGTCCGCACGGCGTCGCGGTGACGGACATGATCCTCGCCTACGGCGGCCGCAAGCACCTGACCGACTGGCAGGTGGAGGTCAACCACGCCATCAAGGAGACCGGCCTGAGCTTCAACACCGACGCAGTCCTCGCACTGCCGACCAAGACCAGCGAGGTCCGCCTCTTCGAGCTCGACAACGGCACCATGTCCCAGGCCCGCCTCGCCAAGGAGGTCTGGGACTACGAGCGCTACGCCGGACACCGCGTCTGGGAAGGAGCCCGCGGCACCAACGGCCGCACCTTCCCGTTCTGGCAGCGCCATCGCTACGCCCGCTCCCAGACCTTCCCGCGGCTGCACGTCGTCCTGGCGGGCAAGGAGGAGCACCTGCTCGACAACCGCCTCCAGGCGCTCGCCGACGACGTGAAAGGCATCGCCATCGCGGTGTGGGTGAACACCCTGCCCCGGCTCCAGCGCGGCGAGCCCTGGTACGAGATCGGCGTCGACGACCCCGACCGGCGCCGCCGACGCTACCCCGAACCCGTAGGCCGCTGACGGCGCGCGCGACGTCGGGCACGTCCCCGTCACGAAGGGGGCTGCCTGACGTCCGGCCCGGTGGGCGGAATGGGCACCGAAGACCTCATGCCACCCGGCAGATCGCCCGGGAGGAAGAGCAGCGCCGCGCCCTGGTCGCCTTCCTGGGCGGCTGGGACGCGGCGGGTGGGGAGCACCGGCGTAGCGCTGGACGGGTGCCCGCAAGCTCAGGCAGGCGCGGGTGCCGGGCGCAGGGAGGCGAGCGGTGAGCGCCGGCCTTTCTCCACCGCGCGCAGCTGCTCCCAGTCGACTTCGGGGTGGTCGGGGATGATTGCGTCGATCTTCGACGCGACGGCGGCCTCCACCTTCGTCGACGCCTAAGGAGCACTGAGAATCAGCTCGAGCAGCCGGATCGGCAGCCCGTGCCGGGTGTCGCTGCCGAGCAGTGCCCACAGACCGGAACGGCTGATGTGCAGGGCACTGGCATACGACGGCCACGACAGCTCGCCGGTGATGGGAGGCTCGTCCGGCCCGCCCGGAGAGGCCTGCGCGGTGCGCAGCGGTTCCAGACCCAGACGCTCCATCATGAAGGCGTCCATGCCTTCCTCGAAGTCGCCCAGTCCCTCGAACGCGACCAGCACGGGGCCGGGCCGAGCGGACACCACGTGGCCGTGCGGCGAGCCGGCCCGCACAGCCATCTCCACCCACAGCGGTTCGCCGTCTAGCTCGAAGCCCACCCGCACGTCGCGCAGCCAGTGGCGCACGTCGCGCTGCAGATTGTTGCGGCCCCGCAGGCACACAAGATGATCACCAGGACGCTGAACTTGCCCGCCTCGTTCCTGCCCGACGACGCCAGGCACCACAGCCCCGGACCCGGATTCCAGGAGAACGCGAACGGCTCACCGTCCTCGGTTCCGGCCGGGGAGTCCGTAGACGGCCGCACACCCTCGAACGCGACCGACGTCACCAGCAGTCGATGCGGGCGCGGCGCAGCCATGGCCGGCCGCTCATTCAGCCCCGGTGTGGGCCGGGGTCCGAATGGCATTCCCCAGCCGCCGAGCGAGGGCGGTGGGCACGGGCGATGGGTGTCGGAATACTTGCTGCGTGGCGACTCATGTGGAGACGAATGTCTGGCTTCCGGCCTGTGCGCTTGCCGCAGTGAAGGCCGTTGCCGCTCGCCGGGGCCTGTCGAGGGACGAGACGGTTCGTCAACTGCTCGACGAACACCTGGAGGCGCAGGAGCACCGCGGACCGGACGTGCGCCTCACGCACATCTCCACGGTGCTGCGCTACCCGCCGGCGCTTGGCAGGCGGAAGCATCGGTGGGTCCCCGGAGTTCGTAGGGCCGTTGCGGCTGCGCCTGCGTCCGGGGGTGGCCGACCGGGCACGGGCGGTGTCATTGCGGCTGCCTGGCCAGTTCCAGCGGGCGCACCGCGACTACCAGAGCCGTCAGCTGACCGACGCGGTGATGACCGCCATCGCCGTCCAGGAGCCGTTCACCGACACATACCTCGACGGTCTGAGGCCTGTCCTGCGGCACCGGGCGGCCCGGGGCCTGTGGGGTCTGGCGGTGGCGGCGACGAGCACCGCACCCGAACTCGCGGTGCACGAGGCGGTGTCGCGGGCGGAGTTCCCCGAGGAGAACGCAAGTGCATCCGGCGCATCTGCCGGTGGGCCGGGAGCCAGTTCCCGTCTGCTGCGGGTGGCCGCGGCGCTGGAGGGGGAGACGGGCTGGCATTCCGCGGTCCGCTTCTGGGTGGCGGCCAACATCGCACGCCTGCTGCTGACCGGCCCCGGGACGGACGCCGCGGAGCGGATGCTATTCGAGCAGGGGGAACAGTGGCGGGAGTTGCGTCTGGACTACCGGTACGCGAACGCCGCCACCCGCGAGGAACTGCGCCGGGGGATCGGGGACTGGGACGACTCCGGCCGCGGCGGCGGCGCGGTGTGGCGTGCCGAGCGCGCGGTCGAGGTCGAGGACTTCGAGGCCTGGCTGGTGGCCCGCGGCCGTACGGCCGAGCGCATGAACCTCCCGCCGGGGTGGCTGGTACGCACCCTGCGGACTTGGCGCGCCCGCGCGGCCAGCGGGCACGGCGCCGCACTGCGGGAGCCGTACGCCGGGTGGGCGGCGGCAGGCCGGCTGCTGGTCTTCACCTCAGGCGGGACCCTGGCGGTGTGGCCACTAACCCGTGGAAACGGCGGGCGGATGCGGCCGGTGGAGGGTATCGAGCCGGTTGTCGCGGCCGCCGCAGGACTCGCCCCCGACCAGGCCAGCACCTTCATCGAGGCGATGCTCCTCGACTGGAGCGACGACGGAGAAGCCGATCTCATGCCGGTCCCAGCCGTCCTGCGGCTGCCCGCCTCGCAGGCCTACGACTTCGGCTACATCGACGCCGCACAGCGCAGCAGCCTCATGGCAGAGGCCCGCGCAGCGACCCTGGAATCGATGAACGACGTCCTGAACCACCTGCACGACGACTTCTACCGCGCCCGCCTCGAGGCGGCCAGGGACAGCGGAAGCGTCACGGACTTCCGCCGGCTCGCCCGCTGGGCCCGCGTGCACTTCAGCCCAAGCCCCGCGACATGGCCGTGGCCGGGCGGCCCGGTCGCCCACGATGTCGTCGCAGGCACCCGGCCGGAGATCGTTCACTGGCTGGCCACCCACGCCCACCGGACGACGGCCACGCTGCTCCAGCACTCGATGGGCGAAGCATGGAACGCGGCCTTCGACCACCACCCACGGAGCTTCTGGACTGACATGTGACACCGACCATTACTAAGAGCGAGAGAGCACCGCTTTTGATGGGGGCCATGATGATCCCGCTCCTGCCCCCGCCCTCCGCACTCGGCGCGATCCAGCGCGTCCTGCTGGTCACCCTCCTCACCCCGGCCGTCTTGCTCGCCCTGGCCGCTGCGGTCCCGGCGCTGATCGTGCTGCCGTTCCTGCCGGGCGGAACCGACCGCGCCATTGCCCTGCTCACCGCGCACACCGCCTACCTCAGGGCGCTGCTCACAGGCAGCCGCACCCTGCCCCCGAACACGGCACGCCGACCGCGCGGATCGTGACGGCCAGATCGACTGCTTCCCGCATTTGCCGACGGGCCCGGTCCTCTGGACGCAGGCTCTCGGGTGAACGCCGTCGCCCCCTGTAGGGCATCCGGCTCGGCGACCGTCGGCGGCCCCAACCCGTACTGGAGTCCTGGGAATTCGACGCCGTCGGCCTAGACGGCCCGGAGGTAGCTGAAGGCGCTGACGGCCTCGTGCGGGGTCATCGGGGCGAGTGGCGTGGTATCGGGCATGGCAGCTCCTCAACGTGCGGGCCGCCCCGCTGATCGCGGGCGGCCTCGAACCTGATGCTGGGCGTGCTGCCCTGTGGACAGAGTCTGGCGCCGACGCGGGAGAGCTAGCTCCCCCCTTCAGATTGATCACGATGCGGTCACGGCGGAGAGGTTCTTCAAGGGGCGGCGTCACACGAGAGCCGAGAGCCGCACCTGTAGAAGGTGAACGGCGGGATGGGCCCGCTGGCAGATCTGGTCCACCTGCCCGGGCTGGCGGAGTAATGCAGCGTCCTCTCAGGGTCGCGCTCAGAGCGACCAGCAGTCTGCGGTCGACGCACCGCCGCACCACGAACGCCGTGACGGGCGCCAGTCTTCTTACAGAACGGAGCGTCGTAAACAGCAAGCCGATCTCATGACGCATGGAATGGTGGTCATCCGGATGCCCCCTCCAGCGCGCTCGCTGTCACTTGCAGGGGAAGCGCGACTTTCTGGGTCGGCAAGGGGGACGACCTGAAGAAGGCTTCGAAGATGAGGTCGAACTCACAAGCGGTCGTGTCTTTGAAGGCGGGCAAGCCGCGGATGTCGTCCGCAGTGAGATAGCGCTCGCAGAATCTACGGGCCCGGTCGTTCTTGTTGTTCGACTCGTTCGCATCCAGGGGCGGATAGTAAGCCTCGATCGCCCCTAGCTCCCACACGTAGATGTCCTCCTTACGGAGCATCATTAGGAGCTCCATCTTCATCTTTTTCAGCTCCGCATCCTGGGCCTCCTCGAGGACTCTGCGTGCGGTGCCGGAAGCGGAACGGGCGAAGAAGGCCGCAACCGCAGCATCGAGCTCCTCCCACTCGCACAGGCCCTGGGCGTGCTCCTCACGCTTGCGCTGAGCCTGCCGCCACAGCTCGCGAGCGGACCCGCTGGTGCGCAGACCCTTGAGAGTCTTGCTCGAGACCTCGGTATCTTCGTCTTCCGCCAGCAGGTTGACTCTGGCGACGATCCGGTCGCGCAGCTCATGACACTCGCGGCTAGCGCCCAGCTTGTCGAATCCGTCGAGCACTGCGTCCAAGTCTGCGAGGACCGCGACTCTCACCTCGAAGCGACGGAAGAAGTTGCGGTACCGGGCGATGCTGCCCTTGCCTTCGACTTTGGCGATGGCCGCCCCATGCTTGTCGAAGTCCCACTCAGCGTTGAGGGTGCGCGCGAGATGGGGGATGAGGAAGTGGTCGCTGGGGCCCTCGACGAGGAGCACGGAATTGGCGAAGAACGCCGCTTCGTTGTTCTCGTGCGTGATGATCTCGAACTGGTCGCGGGCGTCCAGGTCAGACAGGTCGACGACACAGGTTCGGCTGGCCGGCGGGTTCAGTGCATGGTCCTTGAGTACCTTGACGAAGGTCCCTGTCGCCCCCGGGGCGTAGAACGCGGAGGAGTGTGTGCTGACCAGCACGTCGTTGTACTCCGAGAAGACAGTGAGCGCCTCGAAGAGCTTGCGCTGCGCGCGCGGGTGCAGGAACACCTCAGGCTCTTCGAACAGGAGCAGGCAGGGCTGCTGTGCGCTGTCCGCCCGGGCCGGCCTTGCGACCTTCAGGTCTACGTAAGCCCGCAGGATGGCGAACGCCACTGACCTGCGCAGGCCGTCACCCTTGGTCTTGAACGGGCCGCTGATGCCATCATTGACAGCGATCTGTGCCTCTTCCAGCAGGCTGCGCAGACGAGGCGGAGGAATCTCCAGACGCACGTGTGCGCGGGGAAAGGATTCCTGCAGATTCCGTTGGATCAACGACTCGATCTGACGTACCTCCGGCAGGCGCTCATCCGACTCCTTGCCGTCCTCCTTCGTCACCACGTTGAGCTGGGTGCGCAGTTGCTCGAAGGAGGACTCCAGCGCAGGAAGCTGATGCTCGATGTCCTCGAACAGGATGGACAGCAACCGCCCGAACGTCGCTGTCGAGGTGGTCTTGACCTCTTCGTTGAGTTCCTTGACAGCCGGGATGTAGATCGGCTCAGGCAAGAGTGCCGCTACCGACTTGTCCAATCCCGTCGGCAGCGGCTCGTCACCAATGGTCATGTCCTCGTCAGTGAGATCTGCGACGAGCTTGGCCCACGCGCGTCTTACGGCCGTACGGTTGATCTTCCCGGGTGGCAGGGACGAATGAATGTCCGGGTAGGTGAGCTTGAGGCCTTCCCTGAGCTCCTCCTCGTTCTTGATCTTGAGGATGTCGTCGAGCGCCGACCGCTGGTAACGAAGATCCTTGGGTACCTTCTTGACCAACCGCATCACGCCCTTGCCGGGGCCTGTGTAGATGCGGGCCAGGGAGATTCGCCCGTCATGGATCTCGGGTTCTATACGCGCCCGGTGTCCTTCCTCAAGGCGAAGTAGGTCAGCATCGCTGATGCCGGCGAAGGTGAGCTGGATACGCACCGGCCGCGCGGAGGCCAGGAAGTCGGTCTCCGCGGCCGTACCCGATCGCAGGAACATGTTGAGGGCCTGGAACACCGACGACTTGCCTGCATTGTTTTCGCCGATCAAGCAACCGAACCGGGAGAACGGCATGTTGACCTGGCTGAGGCCGCGGAAGTTGTCGATCTTTATGTGTTCGAGGCGCATGGTGCTCCAGAGGAAGGACAAGCGGAGCAACATCGTAGGGGCCAGCGTGACCGTCACGCTGACGTTCAGCGGCACGCCTCCCGAAGTTTCGCCTGTGCGAAAGGCATTGGGTTCGTGGGGTGGGTGGAGGGGTGGGACGGTGTGGTGAGCTGGTGTGTTCGGGGTTCGCTCGGTTGGTGGGTTTGACGGGGGTTGTTCGGGATTGCTGAGGGTGCTGGCTGTATCCAGGAGGGGGTGTGCGGCGGGTCTGTAGCGGGGGTGGTCGGTGGTGGTGCTGACGTTGGTGCGCTCGGCTGGTGGCGCCGAGGGTGCGGGTGAGGAAGCGGCTGGTTTTGAGCAGGAGTTGGTGGACCGGTTCCTGTTGGCGGGGTTGCGCGCGGGGGTTTCGGACCGGTCGTTGGCGGAGGACCGGTCGGTGCTGTGTGACGTGCTGTGGTCGACGGGCCGGCGGGTGTGGGAGGCGCGGGCGCAGGACGTGGACGGGTGGCTGGCGTCGCTGCGCGGCAAGCGGCATCTGGCGCGGTCGACGGTGTATGACCGGGCGAACACGGTCGCCCGGTTCTACGACTTCCTGACCGCCCGGTATCAGAGCGAGATTCATACACGGACCGGGTGTGTGGTGGTGCAGCCGGTCGATGAGTTCAACCGGCCCAAGCACGCTGGTTACGGCGTGGTCCGTGTTCCGCCGGCTGCCGGGGAGGTGACGGCCTTGTTCGAGGGCTGGCGGCAGGCGTTGCCGGGCGCGCGGAAGTATCTGCCGGCGGCGAGGAACTATGTGGTGGCGTCGTTGTGGCGGCGGGTCGGCTTGCGGCTGAACGAGTCGGTGATGCTCGATGTCGGTGACTGGCGCGAAGACCTGGGTGCGTTCGGCAAGCTGCATGTCCGCTACGGCAAGGGGAGCCAGGGCCGCGGACCGAGGGCCCGGTTGGTGCCGGGGATCGACGGGGTGGACGTGCTGCTGCGCTGGTGGCTGGCCGAGGTCCGGCCTCATTTCCCCGGCGACCATACCGATCCAGGGCTTCGGCGTAGTCGGCGGGCGCCCGTTTTGTAATCATGCGAGGCCGAGGAGTGCGAGGGGGCGGCGGGTGTCGCGTGCGTTGCGACGGAGGCCGGCGGCGATGTTCTTGACGCCGCTCAGTCGGAGGGCGCCGACGGCGAGGTTGCGCCATGTCGCCATCGCACGGGGTGCGTTGCCGGTCCGCAGCTGGGAGGCGTCCTCGGCGAAGGTGGTGTCGCGGATGTGGTGCAGGGCCTCGATCTTCCAGTGGTCGCGGATCAGTCTCGCGAGTTGGACGGGGGTGGCCTGCTCGGCGGTCAGGCTGGTGACTGCGTAGACGGTCGTGATGGTGGTCTTGCCGGTCTTGCGGTCGGTGCGGCGGCGCTTGATCTGGACGGCCTGGCGGGCGCCGGGGAAGAGCAAGTTGTTCACGGTGGCTACCTTGATCCGGCGGATCTCCGCGCGGCCGTGGCCGGTACCCCGGGTGCGACCCTGGAACGGGATGTCCTTCCAGGGAAGGGACTTCAGCTGCTTGCACAGCTTCTTTTGGTTGCCCTTGACGATCGCGATGTAATGGGCCCCGCGGCCCAGGAGGTAGGTGGCGTGCTCGCGTTGCGTATGGAGCGCGTCGCTGGTGACCACGGTTGCGGCCAGGTCGGCGACGGTGTTGAGGAGCGGCTGGAAGCGGGTGATCTCACCGTTCTTCTCGCCGACGTCGAGCTGGGCCAGGACCAGCCCGGTGGTGTGCTCCACCGCGGCGAGCAGATGGATCCTCCGCCCCTGGCCCTTCGCTGCACCGCGCAGGGACTTACCGTCCACGGACAGTCCGCGCAGCCCGGTGCTCTCGGGTCGGCGGTCGGCAAGCCATCCGCCCACCGCCCGGTCCAGGGCATCACCGTCGATGCGGGCGAGCAGCCGACGGACCGTCGCCTCCGAGGGCACCAGCCTCCGGGGCAGTACTGGATCGGGGCGCAGGCCGAGTCGCTTCAGCACGTGCGGCGGCGCGTCCGCGATCCACTCGCCGACCGCCAGCAGCGAGGTCGCGCCGGTCAGCACCGCGCACGCGGTCAGCGTGAGTACGACGGCCAGGGCATGGCGCACGCCGCGCGAATCGCGCGGATCCGGCACCTGGGCCAGCCATTCCAGCAGGCCGGGCACCTCCCCGGGCCCGGCCTCGGACTGCTCACGAAGCCGGTCAAGGGCAGGCTGAATCAGGGGTGATGCGTCGGCAGGCACGGTCTTCCAGGCAGGTCACGGGGCGTAGAGCACTCCGTGATCACGGGAACCTTCCCTGCATCGTCCCCCGGTCACAGCAACGTCGCAGCCTCGCCTGCCACCCAGGTCTGCCAGACACGACGGGTGTTCGGCAGGTCAGGGCGGTCAAGGAGCCAGAGCACATACCCGGCGTGGCACCGGGCCCACGGACTGTCGGAATCGGCTGCCCGATCGAGCCTGTCCCGTAGGTCAGCGCTAAGGACAGCCCGGGCAACCCGCACGTATTCGCGATCCTTGCAGCGATACGCCCGGTGGACGACGATCTCGACCAGGTCAGTGAGCTTCGCTTTGATCGCCTCGTCCTGGCGAGCACCGGCCACCTTCCGGATCAGGCTCTGCTTCGTACCCCACGCCTTCGCATGCTGCGTCCACTCAGCGGGTACCTCGCCTCCCACTCCAGGAAGAGCAACACATAGGGCAGCCCCGGCCACGCCGCCAGATCCCCGTCCACAGGACCACCCCACACCCCATCAGGCAGCGAACGCCTCTGAGCTTGCTGATGAGTCCGGCGCGCCTGCAGAAAGGCCGACTCCCGGTACTGCTCGTCCGCTCCGAGGTGCCGCGTCAGCAGCCACATCTCGTTGGACCGGGCGAGCGCGTCCGTGACCTTCCTCTGGGCCTCCGCCAGATGGACGAGCGCTGCACCTCTCGCAGCCGGATCCTCCGCTATAAGTCCGAACGCCCAACCCAGTCGCTCAGCCCATGCGCAAGCCTCGTCCGCATCTGTATCTGCCTCTTCATCCACGCACGGGATCATCTCCTAGCGCAGACGGCTCGCTGCACCCGATGGTGCGAGGGAGACGCAAGGGCTCCGGGGCGCAACGGACGTGAACAGGAACCGCCCGCTCTCCCTCTCAAGTGAGCACGAAACGGACGCCCACCGACTACGCCGAAGCCCTGCCCTCCTGGGCTGATGACGTCGCGCATCAAGCTGCAGATCAAGCAGCAGGCTGCCTAGTTGCCAGTCCTTTTGGGCTGATGAGGACAGGGTCGGCGTCGTGCGCCGTGCCTGGACCAAGCGGTTGCGAACACTTCTGGGTCGATGATGACCCCGGGATTGAGCGGGCCCTCGGCATCGACGTCATGTTGTGAACCCTTCTGAGCTGATGACCGGCTCTGCTCAGAGCCGAGTACGAGTCGCCGGATCCATCGTTGCGAACCCTTCTGGGCTGATGACGATCTGCCGTCATGGGCCAGGTCGGCGCGCGGGACATCATGTGGTTGCAATCCCTTTTGGGCTAATAATGGTCACGCCGGGGACTCCGGTCGAGTATGACGTGTGGGAATTTTGAACCCTGTTGGGGTGATGACGACACGGGTTGGCCTCGCTATTCGAGCATACTATCCGCCACGTGTTGCAATCCCTCTTGGCTGACGGCGATCGCACTGCACCCGCGGGACACAAAGGGGCGGTTCATGTTGCAATCCCTTTCGGGTTGATGACGACCGTCGGGCGCTTGCGAAGACGCTGCTGGCTGAGTAGTTGTGATTCCTCTAAGGGTGATGATGATCCACGAACGGCCTGATCGTCATCGACGACCTCTACCCGTTGTGAACCTTCCTGGGCTGATGATGATCGACGTAGATGCTGCTGACGAGGCGGGGCGCGTTCGTGTCGTGATCCCGATTGGGGTGATGACGCGTATTACGCAGCGGCTGCCTACCTATGAGCTGGATACGTTCTGAGCCCTCGTGGGCTCATGATGACGGGGACGAGGAGCAGTTCCTGGTAAACACCCTGCCGTTGCGAACCCTCTTGAGCTGATGACGACCCGGCGCCGGATCATCGGGCGCCGCATGCTCAACACGTTACGAACCTTCCCGGGCTAATGAAGATCAAGGGGTTCCGCAAGCCGATCATCCAGCAGGTGGCGTTGCGATCCCTCCTGGGCTGATGGATGACACTCGCCACCGGCAAGTAGCAGCCACAGACCACCATGTTCCGAGCCCTTCTGGGCTGATGACGACGGCGCTTGTACGCATGCTGGGCGACACAAAGGCGATGTTGCGAACCCGTCGGGGCCGATGACGACCCCCACTTCCCCGACGGCATCTGCCCGCCCACCGCGTTGCGATCCTTCGAAGGCTGATGAGGGGATTGGCGTGGGCTGTCAGGTTGATTCTGGCTGGGGTGAGGTACTGGAGTTTGTCACGTTGGTGAGGCCGTGTTCGCTGGTGTACTGGCCGTCGATGATGTACACCTTCAGGTCCTTATCGTAGTGGGCTCGTGGGGCGGTACTGGCGGGGAGGGGGATGAGGTAGTCGTCGGCGAGGAGCCGGCCGGGGCGGCCGTCGGCTTGGTCGAGTGCGGCGGCGTAAGCGGCTCGGTCGTCGATGAGGATGGCTTCGGTTCCGTCGAAGAGTTCGTCGAATCGTTGGGTGAGGTCGGTGCGGTCGTCGTAGGGGTAGGTGAAGTCGAGGAACGTGGCTGCGAACTGGTCGCGGTGGTGCAGGACTTCCTCCCGCCAGGTGGTGCCCCAGGGGGTGGCGTAGATGGTGTTGAGCCAGCTGGTGATCTCGTTTTCGTCGACGGGTTGTCCGTCGTGGGCGGTGAGGATGCGCCAGGCGGCCTGGGTGGGGGCTTGGGGGTAGATGCCGTCGGCGAACCACTGGCCGGGGGTGTTGTTGCGTGGGCTGTAGCGGGCTGCATGCACGATCACGTCGGCAGGTGGCCTGTCGGCGATGCGGTTGGCCCGGCCGAAGCGTTGGGCGAGGGCTTCGAGGTCGGCGGCGGCGGTGAACAGCACGTCGAAGTCGACGTCCATGGAAACTTCGAGGACCTGGGTGGAGACGACCAGGCCGGGCAGCCGCCGGCCTGCGCGGGTGCGGGCGGTGCTGTATCGGGCGGTGATGTGCTGTTCGAGGCGGGCGCGGTCGCGGCGTTTGTAGCGGGAGTGCAGCATGGTTGCCGCCTCTGGCCCGTGCAGGGCGCGTGCTGTGGGGGCGAGCTGGTCGTAGAGCTGCTGGGCCTGGCGGATGTTGTTGGCGATGACCAGGACGGACTCGCCTCGGTGCAGACGTTCGGTGATTTCGGTGACGGCGGCGGGGTCGGTGAGGTGGTGGGGGCGGGTGCGGATGCGGTGTCTTGCCGGTGGGTGGCTGTCGGCGTCGTCGGTGCGGGTGACGGCCTGGGTGAGGGTGTCGGTGATCAGGTCGGCGAGGGCGTCGGGCAGGGTCGCGGAGAGGATGGCGAAGCGGCCGCCGAGGCGTTCGAGCAGGCCCATCATGGCCAGGATGTAGCCGAGCCGTTTGGTGTCGTAGGCGTGCAGCTCGTCCATGATGAACACCGAGTTCGCCGCATCCACCAGCAGTGAGGCGTGGGCGGGGCCGACGAGGGCGGCGCGCAGCAGCTGGTAGGGGGTGGTGATCCTGACGGTTTCGGTGAACAGGCGGGTGGCGGCCTGGCGGGCGACGGCTTTGCGTGCGGCGCTCACCCGCTTCTCGTCGCCGTCCTCGGGACAGGCGGCGTTTGCCAGGTGGTAGGCGGCCGCGCGGCCGTGCGCCACGCCGACCAGTTCCGGTGCTCCGAGTTCCCGGGCGGTGCGGTCGGCGTTGGCGTTGATCGACGCCAGGTAGGGCAGGGTGTAGAAGACGCGCGGCACGCCCTGCCCGGCCGTCTGCATGGTGGCGGTCTGCCGGCATGCCCACAGCCAGGAGGCCTCGGTCTTGCCGCTGCCGGTGCGTGAACGCAGCAGCAGGTGGCCGTCGATCGCGGCAGCGCGCTGCTGGTGCGGGCGCAGCGTGTAGCCCTTGGTCTTGATCGTGTTTTCTAGCCGGGCGGCGAAGGCTGGGCCCATGGGCTGCACGAGATGGGGCCGGGCATGGGCGGAGGACAGATGATCCGCCATCGTGACGGCGCCCTGCAGCAGGACCGCCACGAGTCCCTCATCCTTGTCGGTCCCGTATTCGAAGCGGTCCAGCAGCGCGCCGAGCTCCGTGTGTGCCTGGGCGATCCAGTCGCTGCCGATCGGCAGCGACTTGACGGGCAGCCCGGCCCCATCGGCGGTCTGGTACAGCCATGCGGCGAGCTCGTCGGCGGTGGCCTGGTCGAGCGGCCCGAACCGTGCCCTCCACTCGGCGAGCGGCGCTGTGCCATACAGGGCGGCAAGTGAGCGGGGGGAGTTCGTCAGCGGCCGGTGATGGGTGGCGATTCCGGCCGCCACCCAGGCACGTAATTCCGCATCCGCTATCAGGGAGGTGAAGGCCAGGGAGAGCACCTCGTGCCGTTCTCCCCAGGCCGGGCCGCCGGTGAGCATCTGCTGGAAGCCGGGTGGGATTTTGCCCGCGTCGTGCAGCAGATCGGCCAGGCGTACCGCCTCCCAGAACCCGGGAAGGATGCCGGCGGCGGTGGCGATCCGTCCGGTGCGCCGGGCCACCAGGTGGGCCGCGTCCAGGGCCGCCCGCAGGTGGTCGGTCAGCCGCTCGGGTGGCCGTTTCTGCTGGGCGCTCTTGGCCAGGACCGTGTGCAGCACCCGCGTGCTGTCCGGAGGCGCCGGCTTTGCCGACGGCGGTGGTGTTGGTGGCGCCATGTGGTGCTAGGCCTCCGCGGTGGCGGGATGCGTGGGCGGGAGCAGGCTGACCGCCTGCCCCGTGGGCGTGTGGTAGCTGCCTGCAACCGCGTTCGCCGTGGTGCCGGCGGGGTCGTGGCGGTAGGTGCCCCACACGGTGCGGGTCCGGTCCAGGCGGATCGCGGTGGGCAGACGCAGCGCGGTTCCGGCCAGGCCGGGTGCATCCTCGACCACGGCACCGCGCTGCTCACCCGGCGCGGGGCTCAGCTCGGTGGTGCCCAGACACAGGCCGACGAGGTCCTGACTGCGGCCGAGACGGAGCGGCCAGGCGGGCCGGCGCAGGATGGTGCGCCACCGGTCGGGCCGGTCGGTGATCCAGACCGTGAGGGTGATGAAGGCCAGAAATTCCCGCTCTTTCGGTACCGGTGTGGTGGGCCGGCCTTTGGCGTCGAGGGGGTGGTAGGTCTCCAGGTCGACGCCACGGCCCTGGGCGTGGAAGGCCATCGCGAACCGGAAGGTTTCGGGGATGTGCTGCCAGCCGCCGGCCGCGGCGGCGAGCATCCCGCCGACCGTGGACGGCGGCGGGCAGGATAGCTGCACCTGCACGCCGGAGTACAGGGGATTGCGGAAGCTGGCGACCGGGGCCGTGAAGGTGGCCTCGAGCGCGGTGACGGTTGTTGCGGCGGTCATGCCTTGGCGTCCTCGAACCAGTCGTCGTGGGAACCGTCTTCGATCTCCTGGGCCAGGCCGTTGAGGATGGTGCGCGGATGGTCGATCACCACGGTGCCGGCGGTGATCAGCTCGGCGAGGTCGTGGCGGGCGCGGTCGCGCTGGTCACCGAGGAAGCCGGGCGCCCACCCGATCTGTACCGCTCCGTCGAGTTCGTCGCGCCAGGCGGTGATCTCTTCGGCCAGGGTGTCGGCGGCGAAGGCGGGCTTGCCGTCCTTGCTGGTCAGAACGCGGGTGAAGGGGTTGACGCCGCCCTTGAGGGGGGCGAGGAGGATGAAGGCCGGGGTGCGGTCTCCGTAGTGGGAGGCGGGCTTGGCGCCGCCCCGCAGAACGGCGAGTGCGCGCAGTACCAGGGCGGCGCGGCGGCGTCGCTCGGTGATGTCCAGGACCAGGGCCGCAACTCCGCGGAAGGTGGCTGCGGTGGCGCCCTTTGCGGTGGCTTCCTCGGCGGCCTGGGGGTGCAGGGCGATGCGGATGCCCTGTCCGTCGGTCTCGAAGGTGCCGATGCGGGGGAGGTCGAGGTTGAGGTCGCCGGCGCAGACGGCGGTGTAGAACTCGTGTTCGTGGATGAGGGGACTGTCGTCGGTGGCGAACCCGCGGGTCATGGTGCCGAAATCGGAGGTGGGCCGTTGGGGGGTGACGCTGACGAACGTGCCGGTCGCAAGGACGGTGTCGCGCTGGCAGGAGCTGTCCGATCCCTTGACAGCGACCATGTAGCCGAACAGGTCGTCGTCCGCGTACAGGTCGGGGCGGCCCTTGGTGTAGGCCTGCTGCTTCTTGCCTTTGCCCTCGCGCAGGACGGGGGAGACCGGCTCGTTGGCGGGGAAGCTATCGCGCAGCCAGCGGCGCACGGCCTGGGGTGAGATGTAGGGGTAGGTGTCCCGGCCGACCTGCATCTTCTTGACGACGCCGACGTTGTCCTGGCCGCGGCCGTTGTTGGGGGCGCCGGCCTGGATGTCGAGCGCGAGCTTTCCTGCAAGGTGCGTCACGGGGCGATTCCTTCCTCAAGGGCTTCGGTGTCGGCGGGGTCGATGGCGTCGGGGTCGAAGTCCTCGACGATCGTCTTGGCGTCTTTGGGCTGCCAGCCGCGGCGGTGCAGTTCCGCCAGAACGGATGTGAGCAGGTACTGCCGGAAGAACCAGGCGTTGCCGTCCTGGCTGGGGGAGAACAGCAGCTCGAACCCGCGCTCGGTGATCAGCGGAGCGCCGTCCTCCGGGCGGGTCAGGACCCATTCGACGCTGTGGCGCTGCAGCCAGCTGCGCAGGTCCGCGCCGCGGCCGGTGCGGAACAGGGCGTGAAAGCCGGTGAGCTTGCCCCCGGTGTCATCGGGCTTGAACAGGGCGGCGACGCGCTGTGCGGTCGCACGGATCTCAGCGAGATCCTTCTCTTCCATGTGCATCACCTCGTGCAGGTAGGAGCCGGCCAGTTCGGCAACGGCCGGCGACTCGGGCGCAGGCCGGCCACAGGCCTCGGTCCGGGCGGTCAGGTAGGAGGCGAGTACGCCGGGGATGCTCTCGGGGCGGTGGAACACTCGCCAGGCCAGGTTCTGCGCACCGCTGTTCTTGTCGGTGCGCAAGGAGCGCAGCAGGCACGCGAACCCGGTCCGCCGATCGGGCAGCCGCGTCGTGGTGCGCAGCCACTCGGCGAGCGGCTGGTCAACGGCATGCGAGGTGAGGACCTGGTCCTGGTTGTTGTTGGTGAACACCAGCAGCTCCACGCCTGCTGTGACGCGGTGCTCGTAGCCACGCAGCGCCGCCAGCACGGCAACGTCGGCCGGTGGACTGGCCGGCTTCGCACCGAGCGTGATCAGCAGTCCGTTGCGTTGGACCTGTCGGCCGACGGTGTGCGCCGCGAAACGCTCGTCCCAGGTGTGCACGACCGTGCTCGGGCCACCCGAGAGCTGGCTGCCGAAGGGCACCGCGTGGAAGGAACACACGCACGGCCAGCACAGCGCGAGACCCGCGTGCCCGCGCGGTGTGCTGTTGCGATAGGCGACCGACTCGGCCAGCACGACGTCGCTCTTGCCGTAGAACCCGACCGCCGCTGCCCCGCAGAGCACGCATCCCGTCGGCGGCCAGGTCTGCGGTGCGGGGATGGTGCGCCAGGCCCGAACTGCCTCGGTGACCTCCGTATCGGAGAGCTTCTTGTTCCGCGGGTGGTTCATCTTGCTGTTCGGCCACAGGCTGTACGAACACTTCAGGAGAAACCCCGCCTCTGCCTTGGTATCCCTCACGAGCGCGGTCCGCACAGCAGCCGCGGTGACCTTCTCGGTGGCCGCCTCGAACAGCGGGCCCACCACCAGGTCCGGATGACGGGCGCCGGCGAACGCCGCCAGGGCGAACGCCCCGACCCGCTGCAGAGGATGAGGCGTCAGCCGCAGCGAAATCTGCTCGGTCGTGATCTCGGTCATGCGGTCACCCACCCGAACCCGGCCCCGGTCTGCTGGCCAATCCCCGCAGACCACAGAGCAGACAGTGCTCCGGCGCCTCCGCGAACCTCGACCTCCACCGGCGCCCCCGTCCGATGACCGGAACGGCCCTGGCCGCACACCCGGAAGGCGCGGCGCACGCCCACCCAGGTGATCGCATCGACAGAGAGGTCCGGGGCGTGGCCGAATGTCTCGGCCCGACGGTTGAGATTGCGCTCCAACGCCACCGGATACGCAGAATCCTCCGGTAGCAACGCCCGCACAGCGGTGTGCTGGGAGCCGGCCTCAGGCTGCCGGTACTCGGACAGATGCACAGGGCTGGCCGTGCGCAGCCGGGCCCGGCCGGCAGTAAAACTGGGCGGCTGCTGGACGGTGACACTGCTGACCTGCAAGGCGACCCCGCCCCAGTCCAGCAGCGAGCGGACCGGGTCCATGAAGGCCAGGGCCAGAGCTTGCACGAGCTCCGGCAGCGGACTGCCGAACTCCAGATAACCGCTCCCGCCCGCCGCATACTTCCCGCGAACCCGCCGCGCGCTCGGAAACATCGGCGCGCTGTACCCGAACGGGGCCATTCCGTACGGCCCCCATCCGTTCTCATGGATCTTCTCCGCGAGATCGGGCGCAGTCCGACGAAGCGCGTCGTACACGATGCCTCGCCCGGGAGCGAGGACGTTCTCCCATGGGATCTCCCGAGCCCGTGTACTAATCTCCAAACGCAACCGCACGATCCCCCCTCTCTCCCCATCCGGGGTGAATGAGTCCGCGTCAAGGCACGCCAAATTAACCTCCTCCACGAGGAGTTGGCGTCCCAAGGAGCAACGTACACAGAGGCACTGACAACGTCCGCTGAGCTGGGAGATACCACCATTGCGGGCAACGGGTCAGGTATTGTCACCAGATGCCGGGTGTGAGGCCGATGGTGCTTCTTCGCGCGTAGTCAGCCGCTGTGGTCATCAGCCCAGGAGGGTTCGCAACCATGTGATGTGGGCGATGGCCTTGGTAGGGCCGCGGCTTAATCAGCCAGGAAGCCTGGCAACAGGTTAGGGACGGACCAGCCGTGGCGTGGGTGGTGTCGTCACCATCCCAGGAGGGCTCGCAACGTCTTCGTGTCGTCGTAGAGGCTGTACTTGCCGGGGGCATCGTCATCAGCCCGGGAGGGTTCGCAACGGTTCCTGGTAGAGCAGGCCTTCGCCACCGATGAAGTCGTCATCAGCTCAGGAGGGTTCCCAACAGGATCTGCTCGGTGTAGGTGACGGCGCCCGGGTAGTCGTCATCAGCCCAAGAGGGTTCGCAACATGAAGGCGTGGGGCAAGAAGAACCACGTGAGCGGAGCCGTCATCAGCCAGGAGGGTTCGCAACGTAAGGTGCTGGGCCGCGTAGGCGCCGCAGCGCAGCGTCGCCATCAGCCCAGGAGGGTTCGAGACGGGTGAACGAAGATCGGCCCAAAGTCGTGGTAGATGGTTGTCAGCAGCCCAGGAGGGTTCACGACAGGTACGCCTCGACGTGCGCCCGCCGCGGGCTGCGTCATCATCAGCCCAGAAGGGTTCGTAACGGGAAGGTGGGCACGGCACGCAGCACTGGGCAGCCAGTCCCTGATCAGCCAAGGAGGGTTCGCAACAACACGAGCTTGGGCGTGTCCTTCATCGCCAGGAGCCGGGTCGTCATCAGCCCAGGGGCCTCGAAACGCTCACAGTTCGAGCGCGAAGCCGGTGCAACACTTCGTCGTCTTTAGCCAGGAGGGTTCGCAACGCGACGGTACCGGTGTAGTGCCAGTCGTCGTCGACGTCGTCATCAGCCCGGAAGGGCTCGCAACGGGTAGGTGCCGTAGTTCCGGCTGCCGGCCCGTCTCTAGGCGCCATTAGCCCAGGAGGGTTCGCAACAACATCTTCGGGGCCAGCTCTTCGAGCGGGATACCGGTCGTCATCAGCCCAGGAGGGTTCGCAACTCGGGTGGGTAGGTGCCCTCGATGTTGTCGAGCGTCGTCGCCATCACCCTAAGGGGGCTCGCAACGCGTAGGCGGCGCCGGCGGCCATCACCCAGCCCGCGGTCGTCATCAGCCCACATGGTCCGCAATCCGACGTTCGAGCGACAAAACAGCAGGATCTTGCGTCGTCATCAGCCCAGGAGCGTTCGCAACCCGAGCCACATGGCCATACCGACCCCGCCCACCGAGTCGTCATCAGCCCAGGAGGGTTCGCAACATGCGCCCGGCGATCCAGTCAGCGCCCTGCCGCCACGTCGCCATCAGCTCATGAGGGTTCACAACAGGTAGGTCGCCATGTTCCTGCCCAGCAGACGCGCGCTGTCATTGTCTCCCAGAGGGTTCGCAACTTGAAGGCCCAACCGGTTCGTGCGCGGTCAGGGTGGTGCGCAGCTGGTCGGCGCGCCCGGGCTGCGTTGTCAGGCTGCTGCCAGGTCGTGGCCCGCTGCGCCCCGGGGAACACCGGATACAGCTGCATCCTGTTCGGGTGCCTTGGGCCGTGAGGCCGACAGAGCCTTCATGCTGGCAGCTACCAGGCGGCTCACGACAGCAGTGACCGGCCGCCTCATCGTCAACGAGAGCCGAGGTGAGTGAGGCACCTTCGCCGAACCGGATCAGCTGTTCCGCCGGGCTGTAAAAGCGAGGGGTGGCGCCGAGGCTGGCGCGGCAACCGCGGCACCGCCATGGCCGGCGCAGGGTCACCCACTGGGCGCGGGCGCACGACGGGCATTCGGTGAGGTAGGCGCTCGGCCCGTACGCCGCGGCCCACCAGGCGTGACCGTAGCGGCCGCGATAGCCGGGCTGGTTGGGGCTGCGGTGGGAGGGCCAGCCCAGCAGGACCAGTTGGCCGCCGGGCCACCGGCAACTGCAGGCGTCGGTGCAACGGCAGGCACGGGCGTTGCCGAGCTCTGTCGCCTTCTCCCGCCGGGGTGTGTTCGGTCCCTTGACCTCCAGCCATGTCCCTACCTCGGGAAGCCAGAAGTCGGGTACGTACTGGGTGCCTGAGGGAAGGGTGATCAGCTCGGGCTCGTACTCCACGAGATGCCGAGATCGTTGAGTGTGACGGCCCAGTCTGCTTCGAGGCGGGACCGGAAGCGGGTGCCGGCGTAGATGGTGGGGACGGCGTCCAAGGGCTCGGTCATCATCGGGCTCCTGTCAGGCGCGCAGCTGTACGGGGTAGCCCTGGTCGTCGATCTCGCGCAGGACGCTGACAGCGAGCATGAGGGCGATCACGGCGTTGGCAGCGGTGTACTGGACGACGCCGGCAGCGTGGGCGGTGGCGTGCCGGTTGAAGCCGCCCGGGACGGGGTCCTGGCCCCGGAACTCCTCCAGTGCCGTGGCGAAGGGCAGAAAGACAGCCGCCTTGCGGAACTGACCGATCGTGGCGTCGTCGTCGATGCCGATGCTGGGGACCCTCTGGCTGATCTTGCTGTAGCCGGGCCACCAGCCCTTGTCGGTGAGCCACGCCGGGTTGGCGAAGGCCAGAGCGCGCACGAGGGTGTCCCACACGTTCGCGGCGAGGGCCTGGGCACCACTGAACATGCCGCCCTCGATCATCCGCACGCATTCCTCGAGCAAGGTCCGCTGCGCGGCGAACCGCTCGTCGGTGACTGCATCCAGGACCTTGCTGCACGAGGCGAGGATCTCCGTCCGGTGGTCGTCGAGGATCTCTACGCGGCAGGCGACGTCCTGCGCGGCGAGCAGGTGCCGGATCACATCGGCCGGGGGCACCCACGCCAGGGGCACGCCTTCCTGCATCAGCCGGACCATGTCCTTGTAAGCCAGGCGCTGGCCCTGCCAGTTCTCCGGCATCATCGCGTCCAGGCGTTCCAGCGCCGACTGCAAAGGCGCGACAGCCTGGGACAGACCCCCCAGCAGCCGCGGCTTCGGAAGCTCCACCCTCGGTGCCGGTGTCAGGTTCGCGGCCACCGTCCGCCGGATGTTCTCCGTGGCCGCGTTCAGCACCTCGGCCAGCTGTGCATCGAAGCCGTACGTCAACGAAGTCCCTCCCCTGTGTTTCGGAGCATTCTCCGGCATGGGAGCGGTGATAGTGACCCACATTTCGCCTGCGGCCCCCCTCACGGCCGAGGCCCGCCTGCAGCGCCGCAGCAGGCCGTCGTAGCGTCCCCGGCGAGTCCAGGGGATGAGGGCCGAGCGGTGACCGGCCCCTGCCCATCGTGCGCGAGTAACTGCCCTGCACGGGCGGGCGCGTGCCACGAAACATGCTGACTGGAAGCCACCGACGAGGGCCTGGACGGCGAACGCGAACGGATCACGGCTGCCGCGCTGACGCTCACCGCCTACGACCGCTGTGCCCCTCGGCCTTGCCGTGGCCGTGACCCGCGGTGGAAGTTCAGCGGTGCAAGGTCGGCAGCTCGCCGGGCTTCACGGTAACTCTCTCTATGCCGGTGGCCCCAGCCTGCTCCAGTTCCTGGCGCCGCCGGTCAGCGGAGACCTCGTCGTAGGCGACGGCGGAGACGCGCGGGGTGCCGTCGGGGTCAATCCAGGTGAATCCGTAACTGCGCATCGTGATCGTCATACCGACATCATCGCTGGCGGCACTGACAGCAGCCCTCAGTCCGGCCCAAGGCTGCCTGTACGTCCCCGAGGGGGCGTCTTTCGAAGCCCCCTCGGGCCGGCTTGGGCCGCTGCTAATCTGCCGATATGGCCAGAGAGATTCAGGTACGTCGACGACGCGGCATACGACGCCCTCGTTGAGGAGGCCGAGCGCACCGGCGTCACGGTGCCGGAACTGGCCGGCCGGGTCCTCGAGCACGATGTCGCCCGGCGCCGGTTCGTGTCGGCCGTGGGCCGCTTCGTCACCGCGTGGGGGCCGGCCTTCGACGAGGCGTTCGGCACGGCCGGTGCCGGCGGTGCCGCCGCGTGATCCTGCACGTCGACCGCGCCTGGCTTCTCGACGCCGCGCAGCAGTACCTCCGGGCGGATCCGGACGTGACCGACTGGGGAGCCCTCGCGGCCGCCGTTGCCCGGCACGCCGACGAGGGCATGGGAACCCCCGTGTACCCGGAGGCGCACCACCGGGCCGCCGCGCTCCTTCACCTCCTGGTGCGGGTTCCGGCGCTGGAGGCCCGTAACGAGCTGTTCGGCGCGGCCGTCGCCGCGGCCTACCTGACGGCATCGGGCCTGACGGTCACCGTCGAGGCCAAGGAGGCCGTCGCCCTCGCCTCCCGGGTCCGTGACGGGCTCGGCGTGCGCGACCTGGCCGCCGAGATCCGAAGGGACTGGATCGCCTTGACCATGGCCAGGTCCTTCCCCGAGATCTCCCCTCGCGGCCTGAAGAGCCTGGGCATTGTGTTGCCTTCCCTTGCCGAGGTCCGGATCGCCCCTCGCTGCGCGCCGCTAAACGCCGGGGCGGTGAGCTCACGGGCTTCGACCTCATCCTGTCGCTGCCTCTGGCGAAGATGGTCAGCTGGTTCTTCCAGCACTTTCCGACCTCGGCCCAGTGGTACCTCGGCGAGATCATGAGCGAGGCGGACCGGCAGCTCGGCATCCCCGCTCAGGTGTCGGGCGAAGCGCTGCGGCGGTCCGCGATCACGGAAGGGGAGCGGCGGTCCGCGATCACGGAAGGGGAGCTCGACGCCCAGGCTGCGAAGGAATTCTTCTCCCGTCTCGTGCCGAGGCAACCGGAGAGCTGAGACCACCAGCGGACAACGGAGGGGCGGGAGCCGGGCCGGGGATGCCATCCGTTCGGCGTCGGTACGCGAGATGCGCGCTTGAGGCCCGGGCACCGGGAAGCATGCACGACAGCCGGCCGCACCATGCCTGCACCCTCGGCAGTGACTGGTCGGGCTCGCGCCACCCGTGCTGGCCGTGTGTCCGGCCCGAACCGCGAGGAAGATGGATGTAGGGCTCCCGTTCCGTGTAACCCCCCGAGCCGGGACGGGAGCCCCCTGCCGCAGGAGGTCTGCACCACATCGAGGCGAGGTACCACCGGAACTCCCCGACGCCCTCGCCCACAACCACCTCCTGGTCGGCACACCCTCGCCGCCTACCTCCGTCCCGTCGTCGGCCGGAGCCGCGCCGACTGCATCCCGTGCTCGTGCCGCGGCTCCGGGCCTGGGCAGCGTCCGCGTCCGGCACCTCTCCTGTCTCCGCAGCCGGTTCCCCATCGACCTCGCGACGACTAGGGTGTTCAGCCGCGCCCGCGTTGCTTGGTACGCCGGGGTCCGCGGGCGCTGGAGCGCCGGGACGGCCTCGCGGAGTGCTGCTTCATCTCCACGAGCAGTACGGAGCCATCTGCAGACACAAGGATGGCGTCGATCCCGGTGTCGGGCGCGAGACCGTTGCGCCGAGCGGAGCCGAACAGGTCCTTGTGCAAGTCGGCGAGGACGTCGTCTCGCCGGAAGACAGGATCGAGAGGCCTGACCCTCCAGCTGGGCACCATGTCAAGGCTGCCGGGACCGGGAGCTGCGGAAGCCCCCTTCATGGCATGGATGACTTCGCTGTACTTCATCGTGTCCTGGCGGGCAGCGCGCGCCCGCCGTCCCGGGTCCCGCAGCTGCAGGCCCTCCACGGCAGCCGTGGCCGGTTTCGCGAGGGCGTGCTTCCACGCCTGCTTCCAGTACTCAAGGGTGCGCTCGCCAGTGATTCCACAGCCTCGCAGAAACGCTTCGACGTGCTTCCAGGCGGGCCATTTGATCTGCCGGTTGGCGATGCGCCACAGGGTCCCGAGGGGAAGCAGGAACACCTCACTCTCACAGGGAGCCCCCGCGGGCTGCGGCACCGTTCCGGCGCGCTGCTGGACGGTGCGAAGCGGCGGGGCCCCGGCCCTCTCGTAGACGGCCGCAAGCGCGGCGGTGAACTCCCGGCGGGTGCGGATGTTGTGCACCGCGGGCGCGTGGAGCTGGCGCAGGATCCCGCGGTCCCTGGCACGGACCCGGGCCCACAGACGCAGCATCTCCTCCTCCTGCTTGGCCGTGGCGCCGCAGCCGCGCGCGTAGGCCACGACGGTGGCCTGCTTGGGCAGGGTGCGGCAGCCGGCCGCACGCTTGAGCGTCGCGGCCGAGACGGCCAAGGCCGGGTCGCCGAGCGCCGCGGTGCGCTCGGCGAGCTCGGCGAAGGTGAGGCCGGCCAACTGCCGAAGCTCCTGGAGACGGTGCGCCAGCGCGGCGTGGTGCGGGCCAGCGGGGGCGGTCTTCACCGGACGCATCTCACCAGCCCCCGCTCACTTGCGGGCGGCGGCGGTCACGGCGGCCGCGAAGGCCTCCATCAGCCGCCGGCTGCTCCCGCCGACCGCGTACACGGCGGCACCGATCGCCCCGCACCCGGAGAGGAGTACGAGCACCTCGCGCACCGGAATACCGGCGAGGGCAAGCCCCGCGCCGAGCAGCGGGAAGACGCTGATGCCGAAAGCCTGCGCGGCACTGACCGGCGCCCGGCCGAGCCGGACGCGGTCGGGAACGGGCGCCAGCGCGCCCTCACGGATGCTGGACATGACGAAGTACCTCCCTGGCATACGGGCGAGCCACCGGCCACGGAGACGCCGGCAGCCCGCACGGTGATGTGCTACTGGCCGCAAAAACCGGTAGATGCACGGAAGTTGACGTCTGCCGTGCCCGGTGACGAGCAGCATGCCACGGTCCACACCTCCCGTGCGGGCACTCGGCTCACCCGCGTTCCAGGAACCGCAGACGGATCAAGAACGGCTCGGCCCGAGCAGCCTTACGCCGCCGACCACGCTTGTTGCCCGCCCCACGGAGCCAGACGGCGGGGCCCCGGCTCACGGGTGTTCAAGGTTGCCTTGCCAGCGCGTAGTCAAAGAGGGAAAGCTGGCTATCAACCAGCCCCGAGCGTCGGGGCGGAGTGTGGGGACGCGGGGCACGCTGCCGCCGGACACCGCCCGCGAGAAGGCACCGGCCGGCGGCACCGCCCCGGACGAGCACGCCCGCGCCGAACACGGCGGCCCG
>NZ_JBEYRP010000042.1:0-47041 GCF_040704085.1 Streptomyces sp. NPDC047841 | reverse complement strand
AAGACGTCCAGACCGACCTCCTCGGCCTTCAGCGCGATGGCGACCATGGCCTTGATCCGCTCGCGCTCGGTCGGCGTACGGCCCGTGGTGGGGTCGAGGGTCACGTCACCGACGGTGAAGATGCCGAACTGCATCCGTCCTCCCCTCCAAGAGGTTGACGTTTCAACTACACCGCTGCAACAGGGTCGCCCCCGCGCGTATTCCGCTGCCCGGCCGAGGTCAGCGGCCTGCCCCGCCCGCACTGCCCGGACACGCCCCGCGGCCCTGTGCCGTCACCCGCCCGGCCCGCCCCGATGGCTGCCGTCCGGTCCGTCCGCCAGGGTTTCGAGCAAGAGCCCGGTGCCGACGCCGAAGGGACCAGTGATGCGCCGCTGTCCGCCCCTCGCCGAGCGGGGTCCCGCCGCGGGCCCGCAGACCCGCGCGCCGGTCTCCTCCCGATCCGCGCCCGGCCCTCTGTACTCTCCCCCGCCCGACTCGCCGGACGTCCTCCCCGCTCACCGCACGGTCGGGCACCTCCCACCCCGGAGAGGCAGTCGGGGAGCGTGCGGGGCGTCGCGCGGCGGACGCGCAGTGCCAGACAGGCCCTAGGACCGGCGATGTCGTCGCCGTACGACAGCGAGGACCTGTCGGCCGCCGTGCTGGAGGCGTTGTTCACCCAGGCCCCCATGGGGCTGTACGTGTTCGACGAACAGGTGCGGATCGTGCGCTACAACACCGCGGGGCGCGCGGTGCGCGGACTGCCCGGCGACGCGGTGCTCGGGCGGCGGCTCGACGAGATCGCGGAGGGCTTCCACGATCCGGAACTGCTCTCGCTCGCCCGTCAGGTGCTCGCGGGAGAGGCGCGCGTGCGAGGCCGCCTGATCCGCGGCCGGCCCCCTGGTGACCCGGGCCGGGAGACGGTGCTCTCGGTGTCGGTCTTCCGGGTCCGCCCGGGTGACGGGCCCGTCCTGGGCGTCGCCGTCGTGGAGGACGTCTCCGCGCCGCAGCACGCGGCGGACCGGCTGGACATCCTGCACGACGCCCATCACGCCATCGGGACCAGCCTGGACGTGCGTGACACGGCGGACGCGCTGGCCGAGGTGGTGGTGGGCCGGTTCGCGGACGCGGTCTCGGTGGACGTGGTGGACGAGGCCGTGCGCGGCGCCGCGCTGTCCGCGGGCCCGGTCGACGCGGACGTACCGCTGCGCCGGGTCGCCTTCCGCTCGGTGAGCGACCCCGCGCGGCAGGGCCCCTCGGGCACACTGGACACCTTTCCCTTCCCCACGCCCTTCAGCCGGAGCCTGCAGGACGCCTCACCCCGGCTCGTCACGCACCTGACGCCGGACGAACCGTGGCTGGCCACCGACCCCGAGCGGGCCCGGCTGCTGACCGACGCGGGCGTGCACTCGCTCCTGATCACCCCGCTGGTGGTGCGCCGCACCGTCCTCGGGGTCGTCTGCTTCTACCGCCACCGCGACCCTCGGCCCTACGACGAGGACGACCTCTGCCTGGCCGAGCAGCTCGCCCAGCGCACGGCGCTCAGCATCGACAACGCCCGCAGCTACGCCCGCGAGCGCACCATCGCGACCGGCCTGCAACGCCATCTGCTGCCCCGCACCCCGCCGCGGCTGACCGCGGTCGACACCGCCGCCCTCCACCTGCCCGGCACCCGGGGCGGCGGCGGGGACTGGTACGACGTCATCCCCCTCTCCGGCAGCCGGGTGGCCCTGACCGTCGGCGACGTCACCGGCAGCGGCATCGAAGTGGCCGCCGCCATGGGGCAGTTGCGCACCGCGCTGACGACCCTCGCGGTCCGGGACCTGGCGCCGGAGGAACTGCTCACCTGCCTCGACGAGACCACCGCCGCGCTGACGCGGGACGCGGGCGGGCCGGTCACGGCCTCCTGCCTGTACGCGGTGTTCGACCCGGTGACCCGCGCCTGTACGGCCGCCAGCGCGGGGCACGCGCCCCCGGTGGCCCTCGGCGCGCTCGGCGACCCCCTGGTCCTCGAACCGCCCGCCGGCCCGCTGCTCGGCACGGGGCGCTGCGAGTACGAGGCGGTGCGCGTCGAACTGCCCGACGGCAGCCTGCTGGCGCTGTACACCAACGGTCTCGTGCGCGCGGCGGCGAACGCCCGGCAGACCCTGCTGCGCGTCCTGAGCCATCCCGGCCGCCCCCTGAGCCGCCTCGCCGACGACGCGGTGTACGCCCTGCTGCCCGGCCAAGGCGAGGACGACGCCGTTCTGCTGCTCGCCCGCACCCGCGGCCTGGCGGAGGACCGGCTCGCCGAGTGGACGCTGCCCAAGGACCCGGCCGTCGTCGGCACCGCCCGCCGGCTCGCCGAACACCAGCTCGCGGCCTGGGGGTTGGCGGACGTGGCCTTCGCGACCGCGCTGATCGTCAGCGAACTGGTCACCAACGCCATCCGGTACGGGAGCCCGCCGATCCGGCTGCGCATGATCCGCGACCGGACCCTGATCTGCGAGGTGTCCGACGGCAGCAGCACCGCACCCCACCTGCGCAACGCCCGCGCCATCGACGAGGGCGGCCGGGGGCTGGCCCTCGTCGCCCGGCTCGCCGCCCGCTGGGGCACCCGGTTCGGACGGCGGGGCAAGACGATCTGGTGCGAGCAGGAACTGGACGGCGGCTGAACTCCGGGGCCGTTCCGAGCCACCGTGGCCGGTCGGTACCGTACCTGCCCGGGGGTCCCGTGAACCGGCGGTTCCGGCAGGCGTACGGCATGCCGCGGCGGGAAGGACCCGAACAGCGCGCCCGGGTACGGGTGCGCGAGGGGAACGGACGGGGGAAGGAGCGGGCGCATGCGTGCGACCGTGCTGGATGTGGTGCGGGACGTCGTCGACCGGCACGCGCCGGACGAACGGCCGCTGGCCGACGACCTGGCGGGCCTGGACTACGGCCTGGTGGTGCGGCGGATCCGGCAGGCGTCCTCCGGCCGGCGGTCCGACCCGCTGGGCTTCGGTCTCGACACCGTCACGGCCGTGGTCACACCCGTGGTCCTGCTGGCGGTCGACGAGGCGTGCCGCGCCGCCGTCGCGGAAGGCACCGGGCGGCTGGTGAACCGGGCCGCGGCCGCCCTCGGACGGCTGCGCCCGTCCGCCCGCCGCCCGGCCGCCGCGCCCGAGGTGCCGCACCTCTCCCCCGCGCAACTTGCCTCGGTACGACGGCGGGTGCGCGAGGAGGCGGCCCGGCGCGGCTTCGCGGACGCCGACGGCCTCGCGGACAGCGTCGTCGCACGGCTGGCCCTGGCCGGCGCGGAGGACCCGGGCGACGACCAGCCGGACGAGCCGGACGAGGGCGAGGGCCGTCAGGAGGACGGGGCGGTCCGGTGAGCGGAGTCACGCAGGCGGCCGCACCCCGCCCGCCGGCGCCGGCGGCCCCCGACCCGGGCGTGCTGCCCGCCGGGACCTCCTTGCGCTTCCTCGTCCTCGTCGTCGCCATGGCGGCGGCCACGGTCGAGATGCTGACCGGTCTCCTGCGGCCGTACCCCGCCCGCGACGTCGCGTTCCTCTGCGAGTTCGCGGCGGGCTACGACCCGGGCGGCAACGTCATCGACAACGTGACGCGGAGCAGCGCCCACGCGGAGGCGATCAGGGAGTGCGCCAAGGGCGCCCCCGTGACGCCGGAGTGGTACGGCCTGGCCGGCAGTGCCGTCGTCCTGCTGGTGGCCGCGGCCGTGTACCTGCTGCTGCCGCTCCTCAGGCGGCGGCGGCACGGTCTGGTGCCGCTGCACGGCCGGGACCCGCGGGGCGAGATCCGGGCCGAGATCGCCCGGCTGGCCGCGGTCGCCGGCGTGCGCGCCCTGCCCGACCTGGTGGTCGACCTGACGGCTTTCGGCGCCGGCGCCGTCGTCTTCGGCCGGGCGGGCAGGCGCACGCTCTGCCTCGACAACGGCCTGCTGCACGTCCGGCGCTCCGACCCGGCCCGGTTCCAGGCGGTGCTCCTGCACGAACTGGCCCATCTGCGCCACCGGGACGTGGACATCGCGTACGCCGTGACGGCACTGTGGCGGGCCTTCCTCGTCCTGGCCGCCGTCCCGTTCACCCTGGTGCTCGGCGGAAGCCTCGTCGCGGCGCAGTCCGGCTGGTTCATGGGCGCCGACGCCGTCTTCTGGCCCGCCTCCCGGCCGTACATGGTCCGGGAGATCGCGACCGCCGGGTTCCTGTTCCTGCTGGTCGTCCTGGCCCGCGCCGACACCCTGCGCCACCGCGAGCTGTACGCCGACCGGGGGGCCGTGGCGCTGGGCGCCGATCCCGGGGTCTGGCGGGCGCGGGCCGAGGGAGCCGGGGCACGGGGCCGCCCGGCGCGGAGCGTCCCGGCGTTGTGGCGCAGTCACCCGTCCTGGGCGGAGCGGCGGCGCGCGCTGGAGGACCCGGCGGCCCTGTTCGCGCTGACGGACGTGCCGTTGTTCCTGCTCGGGGCGGTGACCCTGGTCGCCGGCAACGCGCTCGGCGACCAGTGGGACGCGCTTCCCGCCGCCTGGGTCGTCGGGGGCCCGGCGGCGGCCCTCCTGGCGGTCTCGGTCTGGCGCGCGGCCCTGTACGCCGCGCACCGGGGCGTTCCGGGCCCCTCGGGTGTGCGGGCCGGCGCGGTGCTCGGACTGGGCCTGGTCTGCGGGGAGTTGCTGTCCGGACCGAGCATCGGCCCGGGCTGGTGGCCCGCACATCCGGAACCCCTGCTCTTCCCGTTCCTCGGCGGCGTGGCCTACGTCTGCTGGCTGGCCCGGTGCGCCCGGCTGGCCCTGCGGGACACCCCGGGCACGCGGCGCGCGCTGCGCACGGCGGTACTGGTCGCGGCCGTCGCGGGAAGTGTGGTGGCGGCGGCCGGTCTGAGCTGGTGGCTGGGGGCGGGCAAGCTGTGGCTGGCCGGGGACCTGTACCAGGCGGGCGGTCTGGAGCAGGACATCCGCCAGATGTTCCCCGGCCCGTGGGGGACGCGGGAGCAGTACGCGGCGGTGCTGCCCTGGATCGCCTCGGTCCTCACGAGCCTGAGCGTCGCGGGCTCGACCCCGGTGGTCGCGGCGGCCGCGGTGGTGCTGTGGGCGTACCCGGCCGTACTGCTGCTCAGGCGGCCACGGGCGACGGGGCTGCGGTCCACGCTCCTGGCCGGCCTCGCCGGGGGCGTGCTCGGGGTCGCCGCGGTCGCGGTGACGATGGCGTACGTCCACTCCTGGCGCCCTCCGCTCGGCGAGCGGGGCACGGCCTTCGGTGTCGTCTCCCTGTGGTGGCGGACCGTCGCCCTGTGGGCCGGCGTGACGGTGACGGCGGCCGTCGTCGCCGTCACCACCCGCGCCCACCGGCTGCCCCGCGCCCTGACCGCGGCCGGCATCGCCCAGGTCCTGGCGCTGGCGGGGCAGTTCCTGCTCCAGTCCGCCGACGGCTGCCTGGGGCCGCTGCGGGTCATGGGCGACACCTGCCACTGGCTGCCCGGGGCGTCCTGGTCGCTGACCGGCCTCCTGGTGGCGACGACGGCACCGGCGACGTTCGGGGCCGTCCTGGCCGCCGCGATCTTGTCCCGGGTCCCCCGCGCCCCGGGACGTTCCACGCCCGCGGAGGACGTACGGCGGTCCTGGCCGACCCGCGCCGCCGTGGGCGCCGTCGCGGTCCTGGCCGTGGTGTCGTCCGTCGTGGCCGTGCGTTCGGTGACCGGCCCCGGCACGGCCCTGGCGGTGCCCGCCCGTCCACCGGCCGCCGGCACCGACGCTCGCGTGCGCGGCTTCCAGCTGCTGGCCTGGTTCAAGACGAGCGGCCAGGCAGACATCGTCGCCGTGACCGCTCGCTACACCGCGTTCGCGACGTGGTTCAAGGAGTCGACGGACGCCACGACCGGTGCCGTGGACGGTGACAGCCTGCGCCCCATCTGTGCCGGCCTCGCCCGCGACACGGCCACCGCCCGGCGCCATCTGGGCGTCCCCGACCCCGTGCTGGGCCGCGCGTGGGCCGCTCTGCTGGCCAAGGGCCGGGACGCGGCCCGCGAGTGCACGTCCGTGCTCGACTCGGACACCGACGACGTGCGGCGCAACACGAGGATGCTGCAAGACCTGGTCGCCGCCTACGAACAGGCGACGAAGACCGTCCCGCCCCTGACGGAACGCGTCACCACCGCGCTGGAGCAGTGGCCGCAGTGGAAGAAGACCGGCTGACCGGCCCGCCACGGCACCGGCCCCACGGGGCGGCTCGGCGCACCGGAGGTCCGCGACGGCCCCGGTGCGCCGGGCCCGTCGCGCGTGCGGTTGTCGTCCGCAGCCCGGCACGGGATGCTGAGGGAGCACGGAGGGAAGCGGTGCCATGGATCGTTTTCCGCATGCCGCCAACGTCGATTTCCACAGTCCGCTGGACCTCTCCAAGGCCGCCGCCGCGGTACTGGACGCCGAAGGCCGCGTTTCCGGATGGGGATCCTCGGCCCAGCACATGCTCGGGCATTCCCCCGAGGACGTGCTCGGGCAGCCGGCCGCCCGGCTGCTGGCGGCGGCCCCCGGTCAGCGGCTGTCCACCCTGTGCAAGCTCTGCAAGGGGCACGGGCCCCGCAGCACCGTCGTGGACCTGTGCCGCCGGGACGGACGGACCCTGCGCGCGGCCGTGACCTTCAGCCCGCTCGCGCACCGGGGCGCCGCCGCGACCGTCGTGGTCGCGGCCGACCTGGACGCGCTGCGCGGCTGGGAGGCGCAGCTGGCGATGCTCCAGGGGCTGACGACCGAGTCCGCCGTGGGCCTGACCATCTTCGACACCGACATGCGCGTCGTCTGGGGCAACGTCTCCACCGATCTGGAGCTTGCGGGGATCGCCCAGTACATCGGCCGGCCGGCCGCGGATCTCTTCCCGGAGGGCGAGTTCATCTCCCGCCACCACCCTCCGGACGAGGACCAGATCATGGAGCACGTGCTGACGACGGGCGAGCCGATCATGGGCATGCACTACCGCGGGCGCGCCCCCGCCGACCCGGTGCGCGAGCACGTCTGGTCCTGCTCGTACCACCGGCTGGTGGACGCCCGGGGCGAACTGCTGGGTGTCTTCGAGGAGTCCCTGGACATCACCGACCGCTACCGCGCCCAGGAACGGCTGTCGCTGCTCGTACGGGCGGGCAAGCGCATCGGCGCCTCGCTGGACGTGCGCCGTACGGCCGCCGAGCTCGCGGACGTGGCGGTACCGCAGCTGGCCGACGAGGTGCTGGTGGACCTGCCGCCGGCGGTCATCGAGGGCCGGCAGCCGCCCACGGGCTCGGCGCCGGGGCACGGCCTGCTGCGGATGCACGGCCGGACGCCGGAGGAGTTCCGGACCACTCCCGTCTCCTACCCGCCTTCGTCGCCGCAGGCGCAGAGCCTGGCCACCAGCCGCCCCGTCGTCTCCACCGATCCGTCCGGGACACCGGACGGGACGGGACCGGCCGCCTCGCGCTGCTGCCTCTTCGTCCCGCTGCTCACCCGCAACGCGGTGCTGGGCCTCGCCACCTTCCGGCGCAGCAGCAACCCCGACCGCTTCGGGCCCGAGGAGCAGACGCTCGCGGTGGAACTGGCCGAGCGGGCCGCCGTCGGCATCGACAACGCCCGCCGGTACACCAGCCAGCACGCGGCGGCCCTGGTACTCCAGCGCAGCCTGCTGCCCCGGCACCTGCCCGAGCAGAGCGCGGTCGACGTGGCGTACCGCTACCTGCCCGCCGACAGCCGCGTGGGGGTGGGCGGCGACTGGTTCGACCTGATCCCGCTGTCCGGCGCCAGGGTGGGCCTGACCGTCGGCGACGTGGTGGGCCACGGGGTGCACGCGGCCGCGACCATGGGCCGGCTGCGCGCCACCGTACGGACCCTGGCCCTGCTGGACCTGGACCCGGCCGAGCTGCTCACCCGGCTGGACGGCCTGGTCGCGCAGGACTCGGACTCCGACGCCGACGACGGGCTGGGCGACGAGACGCTCGGGGTGACCTGCCTGTACGCGATCTACGACCCGGTCAGCGGCCGGTGCGTGTGGGCGAGCGCGGGCCATCCCCCGCCGATCGTGGCCGATGCGAGCGGCTCGGTGGCCTTGTCGGCGCTGGCGCCGGGACCGCCGCTCGGGCTGGGCGGCCTGCCCTACGAGAACGTCGAGCTGAGTCTGTCCAGCGGCAGCGTGGTGGCGTTGTTCACCGACGGGGTCGTGGAGGACCGGCACACCGACATCGACACCGGCATCGACCGCCTGGCCCAGGTGCTCACCTGGCAGCGGTGCCCGCTGGAGGAACTGTGCGACCGCGCGCTCACCGCCCGGCCGCCCGGTCCGCAGTCCGACGACGCCACGCTGCTGCTCGTGCGCACCCGGCGGCTCGGCGACGACCGCGTGGCGGACCTGGAGCTGCCGCCGGACCCGGCCATGGTGGCGCGGGCCCGCACGGGCACCGAGCGCCAGTTGGCGGACTGGGGCCTGTCCGAACTGTCCTTCGGCGCGGCGCTCGTGGTGAGCGAGCTGGTCACCAACAGCATCCGGTACGCCACCGGGCCCGTCGTCCTGCGGCTGATCAGGGACCGCTGCCTGCTGTGCGAGGTGTCCGACAACGCGCACACGGCACCCCACCTGCGGCGGGCGCGCCGGGACGACGAGGGTGGCCGCGGCCTCTTCCTCGTCGCCCAGATGTCCCAGCGCTGGGGCACGCGCTACACCGCGTCCGGGAAAACCATCTGGGCCGAGCTGGCCATTCCCTAGCAGCCCCCAGGAGCGCCGCGCCGCGGCGTACGGCTGTCCCACAGTGGTGTTATCAAGGGTGTATGGAGGTATTTTCCGGGCGTCCTCGGACCCCGGAACGACATCCGCCCCTGGGCCGCCCGCGTGAACGCAGCGCTTCCCTGCTGGACATGCGCAGTGCGGCCGGTCAGGTGTTCCTCCTCCAGGTCGTCATCGTGGTCCTGCTGGTCGTGGCCACGGTGGTGGGCATGATCCTCCAGGCGGCGCGTGACGCCCTGCAGCAGGGGCGGCGGGAGTCGGTGATCGCGGCCCAGTCCTTCGCGAGCGCGCCGGGCACGGCCGCCGCGCTGCGGAGCCGGGACCCGTCGGCGGTGCTCCAGCCGCGGGCCGAGGCGGCGCGCAAGCGCGCGGGCATGGATTTCGTCATCGTCATGAGCACGACGGGGATTCGCTACACGTACCCCTACCCGGGGGAGATCGGGAAGAAGTTCGTCGGCACCATCGCGCCCGCGGTGCGGGGCCGTACCGTCGTCGAGCAGGCCGGCGGGCCGCCGCTGCCCGCGGGCAGGGGGACGGACGTGCAGGCCGTGGTCCCGGTGACCGACCCGCGCGGCACGGTGGTCGGCCTGGTCTCCGCCGGGCTCACGGTCAGGAACGTCGCCGCACTGTGGCTGCCGCAGCTGCCGATCATCCTGGGCAGCGGCGTGGCCGCGCTGGCGCTGGCCACGACCGGCACGACGCTGGTGTCGCGGCGGCTGCGGCGGCACACCCGCGGTCTGTCCCCGGTGGAGCTGGCGCGGTTGTACGAGCACCACGACGCGGTCCTGCACGCGGTGCGGGAGGGCGTGCTGATCACCGATGACGACGGTCGGCTGCTGCTGGCGAACGACGAGGCGGCCCGGCTGCTCGGGCTGCCGGAGGACGTGCAGGGGCGCCCGGCGGAGGAGCTGGGACTGCCGGAGCCGGTCATGCGCCTGCTGTCGTCGCCGGAGGCGGTCACCGACGAGGTGTACCGCGCGGGGAACCGGTTGCTGGCGGTGAACAAACGGCCGACGTATCCGCGGGACGGCCGGGGAGGCAGCGTGGTGACCCTGCGGGACACGACGGAACTGGCGGCGGTCTCGGGCCGCGCCGAGGTCGCGCGGGAGCGGCTGGACCTGCTGTACGAGGCGGGGGTGAGGATCGGCACGACGCTGGACGTGGAGCGTACGGCGCAGGAGCTGGCCGAGGTGGCGGCGCCGCAGTTCGCCGACCTGGTGACGGTGGATCTGCTCGACGCCGTGCTGCGGGGGTGGGAGCCGACCGCCGAGGGCTGGCGGCAACTGCGCCGGGCGGCGATCGGCGGCGCGCAGCGGAAGATCCCGGTGCATCCGCTGGGCGAAGTGGTCACCTTCTCCGCCCGGAGCCCGCAGATGCGGACGCTCCAGGAGGGACGGGGCGTGCTGGAGGCGGACCTGCGGCAGGCCCACGGCTGGCGGGAGCAGGATCCGGAGCGCTCCCGGACGGCCCTGGAGAGCGGGCTGCGGTCGCTGGTCACCGTGCCGCTGCGGCCGCGGCACGTGGCGCTGGGGGTGGTGAGCTTCTACCGGACTGCGGGGTCCCCGGCGTTCGAGCCGGAAGACCTCGCCTTCGCGGAGGAACTGGCCGTACGGGCGGCGGTGGCCATCGACAACGCGCGGAGGTTCACCCGGGAGCACGCGATGGCGGTGACGCTCCAGCGCAGTCTGCTGCCGCGCGGGCAGCCGGACCAGGACGCCCTGGAGGTGGCCTGGCGGTACCTGCCCGCGGAGGCGGGAGTGGGCGGGGACTGGTTCGACGTCATCCCGCTCCCGGGGGCCCGGGTGGCCCTGGTGATGGGCGACGTCGTCGGGCGCGGCCTGCACGCGGCGGCGACGATGGGCCGGCTGCGCACCGCGGTGCACAACTTCGCCGTCCTGGACCTGCCCGTGGACGAGGTGCTCGGCAACCTCGACGACCTGGTCGTCCGCATGGACGACGAGGAGCGCGCGGGTGATGCCGCGGGAGAACACGAGGGTGTGGGCGTGACCGGGGCGACCTGCCTCTACGCGGTCTACGACCCGGTGGTGGAGACCTGCACCATGGCCCGTGCGGGACACCCGGAACCGGTGGTGGTGCGCCCGGACGGAACCGTGGGCTGCGCCGGGGTGCCGGCGTCGGCACCCCTCGGTCTGGGCGGCTATCCGTTCGAGACCGCCGAGCTGTCCCTGCCGGAGGGGTCCCAGCTGGTGCTGTACACCGACGGCCTGGTGGAGGACCGCGCCCAGGACATCGACGTCGGGATGGAGCGGCTGCGCCGTGCGCTGGAGGGGTCCGGGGACCGCACCCCGGACGAGACGTGCCAGGCGGTGATCGACGCGCTGAAGCCGTCGCACTCCAGCGACGACATCGCGCTGCTCGCGGCGCGTACCCGCGCGTTCCCGCCGGCGCGCGTGGCCGAGTGGGACGTGCCGTCGGACCCCGCGCTGGTTCCCTCGGTGCGCGCGTGGTGCAGGGAGGCGTTGCGGACGTGGGGGCTGGAGGAGGCCGGATTCGCCACGGAGCTGATCGTCAGCGAACTGGTCACGAACGCGATCCGGTACGGCTCACCGCCGGTGGGCGTGCGGCTGCTGCACGGACGCTGTCTGATCTGCGAGGTCTCGGACGGCAGCGGCACCTCGCCGCGCCTGCGGCGGGCGGCGACCACGGACGAGGGCGGGCGGGGGCTGTTCCTGGTGGCGCAGTTCGCCCAGCGGTGGGGGACGCGGTACACACCCCGCGGCAAGGTCATCTGGGCGGAACAGGTTCTGCACGACGGCACGTCGGCCGTCCCGCGCCTCGCACCGGTCGACTTCCTCCTCGACCAGTTCGACCCCGACGAGTTCGACGGCCCCGGCTCGTGAGCCGGGGCCGGCCCCGGACACCGCCCTGTCCGGACGCCCTCGGCGCGTCGGCCGCCTCGCGGGCGGCGGCCCGCACGGACCATGGAGGCACGCGGGCCGTGGACGCACGCGACACGAAAGTCTTCGAGGAGCTTGGAATGATCTTCATCACCGCGAAGTTCCGGGTGCTGCCGGAGCACGCCGACCAATGGCCGCAGATCTCGGCCGCGTTCACCGAGGCGACCCGTGCCGAACCGGGCTGCCTGTGGTTCGACTGGTCCCGCAGCCTCGACGACCCGACCGAGTACGTGCTCGTCGAGGCGTTCCGCGACGACGAGGCGGGCGCCGCACACGTCCGTTCCCAGCATTTCCGCGAGGCGCAGCGGACCCTGCCGCCGTATCTCGCCCAGACGCCGCGCATCGTCAACGCGACGCTTCCCCAGGAGGACTGGTCGCTGCTCGCGGAGATGGCGGTACGGGGGCGGGAGTGACCTGGGTGCACACGCCGGCCGCCCGCGACGGCTGAAGAAGCACCCCGTTGAGAGCAGAGTGGGAATCAAGGGCGTCCTCGGCCCGCTCCCGGCAGGCGCGTAACACTCCGGGACGTTGTCCGACCAGGGCACCCGTCCCGTCAGACACAAGGTGGCCGGCATCATGACGAACATCCGCCGCAGGGTCGCGTCGATCGCCGGCGCGGTGCTGCTGGTGACGGTCGCGGCCACGGCCGGCCCGGGCGCGTTCGCGGCCGTGCCGGGCCCGCCGTCGTCGCCGGGCGCTGCGCTGTCGCACGGGGCCGCCCGGTTCGGCGCCGGCGCGCCGGCTCCCGTCGTCGACTGCCGGGTCGTCAGGTGTGTCGCGCTGACCCTTGACGACGGACCGACCGAATACACGGCGGCCGTGCTCGGCACGCTCGAGCGCCAGCACGCCGTGGCCACGTTCTTCCTGATCGGACCGCACGCTCTGCGGTACCGGGCCGATGTCCGGAGGGAGCAGCGGGACGGCGACGCGATCGGCGACCACACGGTCACCCACCCCCACCTCACCCGCCTCACGCCCGCCCGGATCGACTACGAGCTGGGGACCGCGGCGGCGCAGATCGCCTCCGTCACAGGGCACCGGCCGACCCTGTTCAGGCCGCCCTTCGGAGCGTGGAACGCCAAGGTGCGTGCGGCAGCCGGTGCGGAAGGCCTGTCGGTGGTGATGTGGAACGTCAGCTCGCAGGACTGGAAGTACCACGACTCCCGCCTCATCGAGCGGCGCGTGCTGGCCCGTGTGCGATCCGGCGCGATCGTCGTCCTGCACGACCGGTACGCGACCACCCCGCCGGCTGTCCCTCACCTCATCCAGGCGCTGAAGGCCCGAGGCTACGTCCTGGTCACCGTCCCCGAGATGTTCGCCGCGACCGGCGGCCTGCGTCCCGGGGTGGTCTACCACCACGGGCCGCGGCCGGGCCTGCGTGCGGCGGCAGCGCATTCGGGCCCTGCCGAGCGGCGGCCAGGCAAGGCGTGAGCGCCCTGGCCCGCCGAGATCACAGCCTCGAGATCACAGTCCCGAGATCACAGGCCCGTGCCGCGGCTCAGCGGCCGGCCGCTGCCTGGGCGACCTCGATGTCCTGGTGGACGTGGAGCGCGCCGGCCGCCGCGGTGGCGCAGGACAGGAGCGCGCAGGCGGCCAGCAGGGCTGCCATCCACGACATGGCCCGCGGGGTGTGCGGGGCGGGGTGGAGGAGGGCGGTCACGCGCTGTGGCACGGGGCCCGAGGTGGCCGCGGGGGTGACCGCCGGCCGGGAGGCGTCCGCCGCATGGGCCGCCAGGGCGGCGCGGGCGATGGCGCGGGCGATGACGCGCCGGTCGCCGACGGTGGCGGCGGCGGCCTCGTCGGCGGCCCGCTCGGCGGCCAGCCCGATGACCTCGCGGACCGGGCGCAGCGCGGGATGGCAGTGGGCGGCGAGTTCCGCGGCCAGCAGGAAGTAGTGGTGGCCACCCCTGTTGTGGGCACGCTCGTGCGCGAAGAGAGCCTCGCGCTCGTATGCGTCGAGGCTGCGGAGCATGGCGGTGGTGACGACGATGCGGGGCGGACGGCCGGGCAGGGCGTAGGCGTCGGGGCGAGGGGACTCGACGACGCACAGGTCGCCCGCGGCGGGCCGACGGCCGGCCTGGGTCCGGGCGGTGCGCAGCCCGGCGGCCTGCCGTACGACGGAGCGGCCGACGGCGAGGACGGCTGTCACGAGCAGGCCGGCCGCCAGGGCCGCCAGGAACAGGACCAGTCGCGAGGAGGGCGTCGGCAGCGGCCGCACCAGCTCGGCGAGGACGGCGAACGCCGGAATCCTGAGCAGGCCGGTCAGGGCGAGCGTGCCGAGCGCCGTCACGGTACCGGCCGCGAGGAGCAGCACCGAGAGGGTGAGCGTCCACAGCGCGGCCTGCGGTGAGCAGCGGTCGAGGTGCCGGCCGGCCGGCAGGAGCGCCGCACAGGGCAGGAGCAGCGGCAGGAGCAGCATCAGCAGCGTCACGGGCCCTCCTCCAGCAGCCGGCGCAGCACCTGCTCGTCATCGGAGCTGAGCTGGGCGACGAAGCGGGCCAGGACCGTCTCGCGGTCGCTGTCGCGGTCGAGTTCGCTGTGCATGCGCAGCGCCGTCAGACCGTGTGGATCCTCTACCGGGCGGTAGGCGTAGCCGCGGCCTTGGCGCTCCCGTCGCAGGGTGCCCTTCTCGTGCAGGCGGGACAGGATCGTCGTCACGGTGGTCCGGGCCAGGCCGCCGGCCAGTCTGGCCTGGACCTGCGCGGGAGTCAGCGGGGCGCCCGCGGCCCACAGCGCGGCCATCACCGCGGCCTCCAGTTCACCCGCCGGTCGTCGTTCGTCCTTCGCCAGGCCCATGGGAACGATCCTCCCCCCACGATCGTCTACAGTTCCGTAGACCGTCTACGGGATTGTAGACCGTTGGGGGCGCGCATGCCGGGCGCCGTGCGCCCAGTCGTCCGTCCGGAAAGGACCCTTGCCGATGACCACACCTGTGGTTCTGTCGTCGCAGCTCGCGGTGAACCCGCTTGACGCGCAGTCGCTCCTGGCCGCCTTCGGCGTGCTGGGAGTGGGGGCGGTCATGTTCGCCGAGACGGGCCTGCTGATCGGTTTCTTCCTGCCGGGTGACTCCCTGCTGTTCACCGCGGGCCTGCTGTGCACCGGCACCGGGCAGCACGGCGTGAAGCTGTCCCTCGGTCCGCTGCTGGTGGCCGCGGCGGTGGGCGCGCTGGCCGGCGCCCAGTGCGGTTACCTGATCGGGCGCCGCGCGGGCGGTGTCCTGCTGGCGCGCAGCCGTTCGGCCCGGCTGCGTGAGGGAGCGGAGAGAGCCGAGGAACTGCTCGGCCGCTACGGGCACGCCAGAGCCGTCGTCCTGGCCAGGTTCGTGCCCGTGGTGCGGACCGTGCTCAATCCGCTGGCGGGAGCGCTCGGGGTGCCCGTCCGGGTGTTCACCGTGTGGCAGATCGCCGGCGGCCTGGTGTGGAGCCTCGGCCTGACCCTGGCGGGGTACGCGCTGGGCTCCTCGATCCCGAACGTGGACCGCTATCTGCTGCCGCTGGTCGCGCTGATCGTCGTGATATCGCTGGTGCCGCTCGCCGTGGAGTTCTGCCGCGGCCGCGGCCGGGCCGGGGCGAAGGGGGTCCGTCGATGATGCTCGCGTTCGACGGGGCGTCGATCGACGGCTCCGCCTATCGGGACGTGACGGATCTCGCGCACCGCTCGCCGGGCTGGCTGGACACCGCGGTGACGCTGTGGTCGGCCTACGGGCTGGCGCTGTTCGCCCTGCTCATGGTGGCCGGCTGGTGGCGTGCCCGGCGGACCGGGGCGACAGCGGCGGTGACCGCGCTGGCCGTTCCGGTGGTCGTGGTGCTGGCGTACGGCGTCAACGCCGTGCTCAAGCTGGCGGTGCGCGAGGACCGGCCGTGCCGGAGCCTGCGGGTGAGCACCCTGGAGGCCTGTCCGGCGCCGGGTGACTGGTCGTTCCCCAGCAACCACGCGGCCATCGCCGCGGCTGCCGCCGTGGCGCTGCTGTTCGTCTCGCGGCGGCTGGGCGCGGTTGCCTGCGTGGCGGCGGCCGCCATGGCGGCCTCACGGGTCTGGGTCGGCGTGCACTACCCGCACGACGTGGTGACCGGGTTGGTGGTGGGCGGGCTGATCGCTCTCGTCACGATGCTCGCTGTCCGGCGCGGTGCTCCGGCACTGGCCCGCCGGGTGGCCGCGTCGGCTCCGCTGCGTCCGCTGCTGTCGGCCTCGTGAACCGCAAGGAGGCCGCCGAGCTGGCCGGCAGCGTCGCCCTCGGCGCGTGGGCGGCGTTCGCCGTACTGGCCATGGTCGTCGGCGGCCGGGCCGGTGCTCCGCTCTGGCTCGACCACGGCCTTCACACCTGGGCGGTCGGCCACCGCCCGGAGACGGCCGTGGCCGTGGCGCGCGGCGTGACCGGCACCGGTACCGGCGTCGTTCCCTATCTGCTCGCCGCGCTGGCCGGCGCCGTGATGGGGCGTACCGCGCGGCAGCGGTGGCAGGCCGCCGCGCTCTGCCTCGCCTGCCTCGGGCTCGGGCAGCTGCTGCGCATGGGTGTGATGGAGCTGGTCCACCGGCCGCGCCCACCGCAGCCGGACTGGGCGGCGCACGCCGGCGGCTGGGCGTTCCCGTCGGGGCACACCACGACGTCCGCCCTGACCGCCGGAATGCTGATCCTCGCGCTGACCCTGCGGGCCCCGCGCGGTGGCACGGCCCTGCGGACGGCCGTCGCCTGCTGGGGTCTGCTGGTGGGCCTGACCCGGATCTACCTGGGCGTGCACTGGTTCACCGACGTCATGGGCGGCTGGCTGTTCGCCGTGGGCTGGCTGGCCACGTGCCTGTGCGCCGCTGCCTGCGTCCCGCCCGCCGCCTTCCTCGACCGCACGACGATTCCGGCCGCCGAGCCGACGGAGGACCATGCGCCCCAGGATCCTGGTGGTGGAGGACGATCACGCCCTGCGTGACGTCCTGCGCCGCGGCCTGTACGAGGAGGACTTCGAGCCCGTCCCCGCCGCCGACGGTGCCACCGCCCTGCGGCTGGCGGCCGACGGCATCGCGGCGACGGTGCTGGACGTGGGCCTGCCCGACGCGGACGGCCGGGACGTGTGCCAGGCGATGCGCGCCAACGGCTTCCTGGGACCGGTGATCTTCCTGACCGCCCGGCACCGGCTCACCGACCGCCTGTCCGGCTTCTCCGCCGGCGGCGACGACTACCTGGCCAAGCCTTTCCACCTCGCCGAGCTCGCCGCCAGGCTGAGAGCCGCCCTCAGACGGACGGTCACCACGAGGGTGGCCTCGGCCGGTGACCTGGCCTTGGACCCGGTGGACCACAGCGCGACCGTGCGCGGCGCCCGCCTCACCCTGTCCCCCACCGAGTTCCGGCTGCTGGCCACGCTCGCCGCCTCGGACGGCGCCCTCGTACGCCGCCGCGATCTGCTGCGGGCCGGCTGGCCCGAGGGCGCGCAGGTCAGCGACAACACCCTGGACCAGTACCTGAGCCGGCTGCGCCGCAAGCTGCGTGAGGCGGGCAGCGGCCTGACGATCGGTACGGCGCGCGGGATCGGGCACCGCCTGTCATGAACCGTGCCCCCCGTGTCCTGCGGCGCCTGACCCCGCGCACCCTTCGCGGCCGGCTCTCCCTGGTGGCGCTGACCGCCGCGGCCCTGCTGATGACGGTCCTGACCGTCGTGTTCAACGCCGTGATGGACCGGCACCTTCAGCACCAGGCGGACGACGAACTGCGCAGCCGGGCGGCAGCCGTGGCCGCGACCGTCGACACCACCGGCCGCCGGGTGCGCGTCCTGGAGACCGTCAACGACCGCCTCCTCGACGCCCACGTGTGGATCTACGCCGGAACCCGTCTGCTGGAGAAGCCGCCGTCCGCCACGGCCGGCGACCCGCCGGCCCGGGCCGCCGACCGGCTGGCCGCCCGGCCGGGGGACACCTGCGCGACCGTCCGGGCACACGGCCACCGGCCCGTCCGGCTGTGCGCCCAGCGCGTCCCCGGCCGCCGCGCCACCGCCACCGTCGTCACCGCCCTGGACCTGACCCCGTACCGCGATTCGGCCGGCACCCTGCTGATGGGATCACTCGTCCTGGACGCCGTGATGCTCGGCTGCACCTACGTCCTCACCCGCCTGGCCGTCGGCCGGGCACTGCGCCCGGTGCGGACGATGACCGACCAGGCCACCCAGTGGAGCGCCATGGGCTCCGACGAGCGCTTCGGCACGGAGGACCACCCGGCCGAACTCGCCCGCCTCGGGGCCTCGCTCGACGCCCTGCTGGACCGCACACGCACCGTCCTGCGCCACGAACAGCAGCTGACCGGAGAGCTGTCCCACGAACTGCGCACACCGCTCACCCGGATCGTCATGGAACTCGACTGGTGGCGGGGCCGCCCGCGCACGGACGCCGAGACCCGCGCCACCCACGAGGTGATCGCCGAGGCCGCCCGGTCCATGCGCACCATCTGCGACACCCTCCTGAACGACGCCCGCGAGAGCGCGCTGCGTCCGGCGACGGTCCCCGGGACGACGGGCATCCTGCCCGTCCTCGACCGCCTGCTCCGGCGTCTCGACCGCCCGGAGCGGGTGAAGACGGCGGTGGAGACGGAAGCACCGGAGCTGGAGGCGGGTGTCGCCCCCGCCCTCCTCGAACGCATCCTCAGCCCCTTGCTGACCAACGCCGTCCGCTACGCCCACTCCCGGGTGACCGTGTCCGCGCGGCGCATCCCCGGCGCCGTACGGATCGACGTCGTCGACGACGGCCCCGGTGTGCCGGAGGCGTTCCGGGAGGAGCTGTTCCAGCCCGGCCGGCGCGCCGACCCCGGCGACGGGCACGACGGCGCGGGCCTGGGGCTGCCGCTCGCGCGCCGTCTGGCCCGCGCCGTCGGCGGTGAGGTGACGCACGACCCCGGGCACACACCGGGGGCTAGGTTCACGGTCAGTCTGCCCGCCGGGTGACCGGTGCCTGCCCCTCCTTCACCGACCGGCGTTCCCGCACGTGGGCGTACGCCATCAGCGCGAACAGGACGGTGAGGAGCACGGCGGACGAGCCCGCGGTACCCAGGTCGAGGCCGCCCTTGGCGACCGGCTTGGTGAGGAAGTCGCCCGCGGTGGCGCCCAGCGGGCGGGTGAGGACGAAGGCGGTCCAGAACAGCAGCACGTTCGGCACCACGGGCACCTTCATGAGCGCCGCGAGCACGGCCAGCACCCCGGTCACGAGCAGCGCACCGCCCAGGTAGCCGAGGCCGGAGCTGTCGGAGAGGAAGTCGCCCATGGACGTGCCGAGGGTGTTCGAGACGAGGATCGCCGACCAGAACAGAGCCTCGCCCCGGAAGGTGACGATGTCGCGGATCCGGAACGTCATCCCGCTCAGCTTCCAGACGAGGAAGATCACCAGGAGGATCGAGAGGAGGATGGCGGCCCCCGCGGGGTAGCCCAGGCCCAGACCCTGCGGCCCCCAGCCGAGCTTCGTCGCGCCGTTCGAGAGGTACCTGGCGCTGGCGTCGCGGTTCATGAAGTCGGACATGGTCGTGCCGGCCATGGAGGTCGACAGGATCACGGTCCAGTAGAAGAACGGGTTGTAGTGACTGGAGCGGAGCTGGACCACCAGCGTCACCACGAAGACCAGGAACAGCACGACCGTGGTGAGGAAGTAGCCCAGCTTCAGGGTCTGCGCGAAGAGGTCGCCCGCCGTCTCGCCCAGGGTCGTCGCGGCGATCTTCATGATCCAGAACGCCAGCGTGACCTCGGGCAGCTTCTTCATCACCGACGTGGCCGTGCCCGACGTGCCCGCCACGTCGAGGTCGGTGAGGACCTCCGGTTCTTCCAAGGCGACTCTCCTGTCCGGTCGTACGACAGGGCGCTCGCCCCCGGGAAGCGGGACGAGCGCCCTATGAGGATGAGCCGGCCGCCGGGCGGCCGTGGTCCACGACCGTGGCACAGGGTGCCTGTACGCGTCCTGAAGGCCTTGCGCGTGGCAGGTCAGACCGCGTGTCGGGCGGCGGGCCCGGGTCCGGTGACGTCCTTGCGCGTCATGCTCAGGCGGACGACCAGGGGGCCCGGCGCGAAGCGCGGACAGCGTCCGCGCGCGGGCACCGGGGCCGTGGCCGCGCCGGGACGGCCGTCGGCCGCCGGCGGCCTCGCACCCGGCTCGGTGCGACCCGGATCGTAGTACCCCGGTACCACCCGCCCGGCCTGGTTCACCCCCCGGTACCACCGGATACGGCAGGTCACGGCCCTAGCGTGAGAGAGGAGGCGCCGGGCGGCACGGGCGCCGAAGTCCGAGGGAGAACGTGAATGATCGAGGCACAGCAGCTCACCAAGAGGTACGGGGAGAAGACAGCCGTCGACGGTCTGGACTTCACCGTGAAGCCGGGCACGGTGACCGGTTTCCTGGGACCCAACGGTGCGGGCAAGTCCACGACGATGCGCATGATCGTCGGGCTGGACGCGCCGACCAGCGGCTCCGTCACGGTGAACGGCCGGCGCTACGCCCGCCACGAGGCGCCGTTGCAGGAGGTGGGCGCGCTGCTGGAGGCCAAGTCGATCCACCCCGGCCGCTCGGCCCACAACCACCTGCGCGCCCTGGCCCTCACCCACGGCATCCCGCGCCGCCGGGTCGACGAGGTCGTCGAGCTCGCCGGCCTCGGCAGCGTCGCGAAGAAGCGGGCCGGTGCCTTCTCCCTCGGCATGGGCCAGCGGCTCGGCATAGCGGCCGCGCTGCTCGGCGACCCGCAGACCGTGATGCTGGACGAGCCCGTCAACGGGCTGGACCCCGAGGGCGTCCTGTGGATCCGCAACCTGCTCACCTCCCTCGCGGCCGAGGGGCGCACGGTGTTCGTCTCCTCGCACCTGATGAGCGAGGTGGCGCTGGTGGCCGACCACCTCATCGTCGTCGGGCGGGGGCGGCTGCTGGCCGACACGACCGTGCGGGACCTGGTCCGCGAGGCCGGCGGCGACACCGTGCGCGTCGCGACGGACGACCCCGCGCGGCTGCGGGACGTGCTCGCCGGGCCGGGCGTGGAGATCACCGGCCGCATCGGCTCGGAGGAGCTGCAGGTGACCGGCGTCTCCGCCCGGGAGATCGGCCTGAAGGCGGCCGAGCACGCCATCCCCCTGTTCGAGCTGACCACCAAGGCGGTGTCGCTGGAGGAGGCGTTCATGGAACTGACCCGGGACGCCGTGGAGTACCACGGCTCCACGACCGGCACCGAGACCTCCGGGAGCGCGGCATGAGCACCCTCACGGCGACCCCGAAGACCCCTGAGACACCCGGGACCGCCACGGCCGCCACGTCGCGGCCCGTCTACCGGGTGACCGGACGGCGCGTGCTGGCCTCGGAGTGGGCCAAACTCTGGTCCCTGCGCTCCACCTGGATCACCCTCGGACTGGGCCTGCTGTTCCTCGTCGCGTTCGGTGTCATCGCGGCGAGCCACTACCGCTCCGCCGTCGGCTCCGGCCGGCACCTGGACCGCGACTTCGCCACCGCGACCGCCGTGAGCCTGTCCCTCTTCGGCACGAACTTCGCCCAGCTGGCCCTCGGCGTGCTCGGCGTGCTGGTCACCGCGGGCGAGTACTCCACGGGCATGATCCGCTCGACCCTCGCGGCCGTGCCGCGCCGCCTGCCCGTGCTCTGGTCCAAGGCGGCGGTGCTCGGCGCGGTCGCGCTGGTGATCGCGACCGCCGGCGCGTTCGTCGCCTTCCTCGTCGGCAGCCGGATCGTCTCCGGCACGCCCGCCGCCCTGGGTCTCGGTCACGCCGGTGTCGTCCGCAGCCTGCTGGGCGCCGGGCTCTACCTCGGCCTGGTCGGCGTGATCGGCACCGCCCTCGGCGCGCTGCTGCGGTCCGTGGCCGGCGGCATCTCGGTGCTCGTGGCCGCCCTCATGCTGGTCCCGGGACTGGTCTCCCTGCTGCCCACCTCGTGGCAGGGGCACATCGCCCCCTACCTTCCCAGCCACGCGGGCGAGTCGGTCTTCGCCCTGACCCATGACTCGACCACCCTGTCGCCCGGCGCCGGACTCGCGGTCTTCCTCGGCTGGACAGCGCTGGCACTCGCCGGTGCGTCGTACCGGCTGCTGCGCAGCGACGTCTGAGCGCGGCCACCGCATCATGGGCTGGTGACCTCAGTGACCACCGAAGAGCTCAGCGGGATGGGGCCGCTGGTCGCCCGGCTCGGCCGGGCCGGCCAGCGGCTCCGGTGCGCCGACCGGGCCCGCCCGTGGGTCCTGGACAGCGCGGTGGTGGTGCTGATCCTCGTGGTGTTCTGCCTGCCCGACCTGCTGCACGCCGCCGGCCTGGCCGGCGGGGACGGCGACGGTGACGGACCACACCGCTTCCGGGTGGCGTTCACCCGGTTGCCCGTCGCCGGGGTGCTGGCCTTCCAGGCCGGGCTGGTGCTGCCGCTGCTGTGGCGGCGCCGGGCACCCGCGGTGGCCTTCGGCGCGGTGACGGCCGTGTTCGCCCTCCAGTGGGCTGTCGGCGCCGCCCTCCGCGCGGACGTCGCCCTCCTCGTCGCCCTGTACAGCCTGACCCTGCACGGACGGCTGCGGCAGCTGCCGTGGGCCTGCGCGGTGACAGCGGGGGCACTCGGCCTGGTCGCGGCCAGGCTGTCGGCGGCGGTCCCGGTCGGGGACGCGCTCTTCTTCCTGCTCAGCACGGCGACCGCGGCCCTCGCGCTCGGTCTGATGATCCGTATCCGGCGGGCGCAGCTGGCCGGGCTGCGGGACCGTGCGGCCCGGCTGGAGACCGAACGCGACCAGCGGGGCCGGCTCGCCGTCGCTGCCGAGCGGGCGCGGGTGGCCCGCGAGATGCACGACATCGTCGGCCACAACCTGTCCGTCATCATCACACTCGCCGACGCGGGCGCCTACGCCACCGCCGCCTCCCCGGAGCGGGGAAGGGAGGCCCTGCACCTCATCGGCGACACCGGCCGCCAGGCCCTGGGCGAACTGCGCAGGGTGCTCGGTGTCCTGCGCGAGCCGGACGGCCCGCGCGGGGAGCCGGAACTCAGCCCCCAGCCCGGTCTCGCGGACATCGGCGCGCTGTGCGAGGCGGTGCGCGCCGCCGGCCTGGAAGTCGTCTACCGTACGGCCGGTGACGTCGACGCCCTCGACAGCGGGGTGCAGCTCGCGGTCTACCGCATCGTGCAGGAGGCACTGACCAACACCCTCAAGCACGCCGGTGCGGGCGCCCGTGCGAACCTGGCGGTCGTCGTCGAGGACACACTGCTGACCATCACCGTCCAGGACTCCGGCCCGTCCGTACCGGCCGGCCGTCCCGGCCCGGCGAACGAGGAAGGACACGGTCTGGTGGGCATGCGGGAACGAGCGGCTCTCTACGGCGGACACGTGAGCGCGGGCCCGGCCGGTGGCGGCTGGACGGTGTGCGCCACCCTCGACCTCGCTCCCCGGGCCGGCGTCCGATGACGACCGTGCTCATCGTGGACGACCAGCCGCTCCAGCGATACGGCTTCCGCATGCTCCTGGACTCCGTGCCCGAGACGCAGGTGCTGGGCGAGGCCGCGCACGGAAGCGAGGCCGTCCGCAAGGCTGCCGAACTGCGCCCCGACGTCGTCCTCATGGACGTACGCATGCCGGGCATGGACGGCATCGAGGCCACGCGCCGCATCGTCGCCGCCGGCGACCGTTCCCGGGTCCTGGTCCTGACCACCTTCGACATCGACGAGTACGTCTACGCGGCCCTGCGCGCCGGAGCCAGCGGCTTCCTCCTCAAAGACGCCCGCCCCGAGGAACTCCTCGCCGGCATCCGCGCCGTGGCCGTCGGCGACGCGGTGATCGCGCCTGCCCTCACCCGCCGCCTGCTGCACGAGTTCGCCCGTCTCGTGCCCCCCGGCGGGGCCGGCTCTGCCGAGGATCCGCGCCTGGGCGCCCTCACCGACCGCGAACGCGAGATCCTGGTCGCCATCGGCAAGGGCTGGTCCAACGGGGAGATCGCCGCGCGTTTCGTGCTGTCGGAGTCCACGGTGAAGACCCACGTCGGTCGCGTCCTGTCCAAGATCGGCGCCCGCGACCGCATCCAAGCGGTGATCTTCGCCTACGACCACGGTCTGGCCCGGCCTCACACGGGCTGAGCCCGCGGCACCGGCGCAGGAGACGTCCCCCTCGCGGAGGAAGCGGCCCGCCGCCTCGGGCCGCTGTCGCGGTCGGGGGTCAGGGCGCGGGATCGGCCAGGGTCTTGAAGCAGGGGTCGAGCAGCTCGATGATCCGCTCCGGCCGGGTGTCGCGCAGGGGTTCGAGTTCGAGCAGGTGCTTGCCGACGACGACGCCCAGGTGGGCCATGATCAGCAGTGCCGCCCGCAGCTCGACGTCCTCCCCCTCCATGACCGCGGAGACCTGCTTGATCTGGCGGTCGAACGTCTCGCGCATCTCCGCGGCCATGTCCGGGTGGGTGAGCATGGAGCGGAGCATGGCCAGCGAAGGGGCCGGCATGCCCGCGAGCTTCACGCCGAGGCCCGCCATGAGCTGCGCGATGAGCGGGTCGGCGGTCTCCGGGGCGGTCTCCGCGGCGTCGAGCCGGACGACCTGCCTGAAGAGGTTCTCCTTGTTGTCGAAGTACTGCATCACCAGGGCGGGGTCGACCTGGGCCGCTTTGGCGATGCTCCGGATCGTCGCACGGTCGTAACCGAGCTCACCGAACAGCTGACGCGCGACGTTCAGGATGCGCTTCTCGGTCGAGCGGCGTCGCTCAGCTCGCGAGAGCGGGGGCTCTTCGGTACTCACACATCCATGCTAACCGCTTCGCTCAACACGAGTTGACCGTAAGTGCCGCTTCACTCTACGCTCGTTGAGTGAACGCGCGGCCGGCGGTATCCCGCTCCGGCTCTTCGGCGTCGTCGACAGCGCGCGGCCCCCATCGCCCCGGTCCTCCAAGGAGCAGCATGTCCAACCAGAACACCGTCGGCTCGCCACCCGCCAAGGACGAGCCGGGCGCACCGGGGCAGCCGGCGAGCGCGTCGTTACGGCCGAACCGCTCCGCCCTCACCCTCGCGGTCATCGTGACCTGCTACCTGATGGTGGCCATCGACTCCACGATCGTGAACATCGCGCTGCCCAGCATCCAGAAGGCCCTGGGCTTCTCCCCCGTCGGCCTGTCGTGGGTGATCAACGCCTACCTGCTCGCCTTCGGCGGCCTCCTGCTGCTCGGCGGCCGCATGGGCGACATGTTCGGCCGGCGCCGGGTGCTGGTCGTGGGCACCGTGATCTTCACGGTCTCGTCGCTGCTCGGCGGCATCGCCGGCACGCCGTGGCTGCTGGTCACGGCCCGGGCGCTGCAGGGAGTGGGCGCGGCGATGGCGGCACCGGGCACCCTCGCCCTGATCGCCAGCAACTTCGAGGAGGGCGCGCCCCGCAACCGGGCCCTGAGCATCTACTCCGCCACCGCCGCCACCGGAACCTCGCTCGGTCTGATCCTGGGCGGCATCCTGACCTCCCTGGCGTCCTGGCGGTGGATCCAGTTCGTCAACGTACCCATCGGCCTGGCGGTGGCGGTGCTCGCCCCGATGTGCATCCGGGAGACCCCCTCGCACTCGGGCCGCTTCGACTTCGCCGGGACGATCACCGGCACCGCCGGTGTGACGGCCCTGGTGTACGGGCTCATCCGGGTGCCCTCCGAGGGCTGGGGCAACGCGGTGTCGCTGACCTGCTTCGCCGCCGCCGTGGTCCTGCTCGTGTCGTTCCTGCTGGCCGAGCGCCGGGCCGCGCAGCCCATCGTCCCGCTCCAGCTGTTCTCGGAGCGCACCCGCACGGCCGCCTACACCAACATGCTGATGTTCACGGCGACCATCCTCAGCCTGTTCTACTTCCTCAGCCAGTTCATCCAGAACGTCCTGGAGTTCTCCCCGATCCAGGCCGGCCTCGCCTTCCTGCCGATGACCCTGGGCATGTTCGTCGTGGCGCGGGCGGTGCCGAAGATGCTGCCCAAGCACGGCGCCAAGCGGTTCATGGTCGTCGGCGCGCTGCTGATGACCGTCACGGCGGTCTGGCTCAGCACCATCTCGGTCTCCGACAGCTACGTGACGGGCGTGCTCGGTCCGATGCTGCTCTTCGGGGTCGGCGCGGGCTGCTGCCTGATGCCCACGAACGTGACGGTACTCAGCGGCGTCCCCCAGCAGCTCGCCGGCGCGGCCTCGGGCGTGCTGCAGACGATGATGCAGCTGGGCGGTGCCCTGGGCCTGGCCATCCTGGTCACCGTGTACGGCACGTCCGCCGACGACGCCGCCAAGCACGCCGGCACGGGCGTCGACGCGGTGCACAAGGTGGTGACGGAAGGCGTCCGCAGCGCCTTCACCGGCAGCATCGTGTTCGTCGGCTGCGCCCTGGCCGTCGCCCTGCTGGTGATCCGCGTCCCCAAGCCCTCCGCCAAGGCGTGAGCACTCTCCCCCGGTGCTCCGCACCGGCTGGGGCGTCCCTGAGGCAAGGGGCGCCCCAGCCGGCGTTTTCCGGGCCGTACGCGGCCGGCCGACTTTAAGGGTGGCTTTAGTGCGCGACGCGAGCATGCGGAGCGTCACACCGTTCACGGACCGAGGGAGAGTACCGTGGCCGAACCGGCGCCCGACGCGGGCTCCACAGCATTTCCGATCCTCCGGGAGTGCCCGTTCAAGCCCCCTGCGGAGTACTCCGCGATCCGGGCGCAGTCGCCGATGACCCGGGTTTCTCTGAGCGGCGGCCGGACCGCCTGGCTGATCACCAAGCACGAGTACGTGCGTCAGCTGCTCGGCGACCCCCGGGCCAGCTCGGACCCCATGCGCCCCGGCTTCCCCTCCCTGGTGGAGGGACAGCAGGCGGTCGACAAGAAGGGCGTGCTGCCGTGGCTCGACCCGCCGGAGCACACCACGTACCGGCGCACGGTGGTCAGCGAGTTCACCTTCCGGCGGGTCAAGAGCATGCGCCCGTACATCCAGGAGGTCGTCGACGAGTGCGTCGGCCGCATGCTGTCGGGCCCCCGTCCGACCGACCTGGTGCAGCAGCTCAGCCTGGTGCTGCCCTCCCTCGTGATCTGCGAGCTGCTGGGGGTCCCCTATGCCGACCGGGACATGTTCCAGAAGCGTGCCCGCACCGTCGTGAGCCGGACCGCGAGCGCGGAGGAGTGGGCCGGCAACCTCGCCGACATGCGGGTCTACCTCGGTGAGCTGGTGGATGCCAAGGCGGACACTCCCGAAGAGGACGACCTGCTGAGCAAGCTGGTCCTCAGGTTCGACGAGAACGGCCTGACCGACCGCGAGCACCTCGTCGGCCTGGCCCTGCTCCTGCTGATCGCCGGGTTCGAGACCACGGCGAGCCTCATCTCGCTGAGCACCGTGTCCCTGCTGACCCATCCGGAGCAGCTGGCCCTGTTCAAGGCCGACCCCTCTGTCGCCCCCGCGGCGGTGGAGGAGCTGCTGCGCTTCGTCAGCCACGCCGACCACGTCACCAACCGCGTGGCCACGGCGGACATCGAACTGCCGGACGGGGTCATCCGCGAGGGCGAGGGCATGCTGCTGTCCACCGCCGCGGCCAACCACGACCCCGACGTCTTCGCCCACCCGGACCGCCTCGACCTGCGCCGCGAGGGCCGCCCCGGTCACCTGGCCTTCGGGTACGGCATCCACCAGTGCCTGGGCCAGAACCTCGCCCGCCTGGAGGTGGAGGTGGCCCTGAGCACCCTGTTCGCCAGGATCCCCGGTCTGCGCCTCGCCGTGCCCGTCGAGGAACTGCCGTTCACCCGTGAGACGTTGATCTACGGCTACGACTCGGTGCCGGTCACGTGGTGACCGGCGGCCCGGGTGAGGCGGACACCGTGACCACGGTGACGGTCGACACGGCACGGTGCATCGCCGGCGGGCAGTGCGCGCGGCTCGTCCCGGACGTCTTCGACCAGGACCAGGACGACGGCACCTCCGTCCTGCTGCGCCCCGAGGTGCCCGCGGCCCGTCTGGCGGCCGTACAAGAGGCCGTCGCCCTCTGTCCCGGCGCCGCCATCCACCTCCGCACGAGCCCCTGAAACACCCCCCACACACCGCCGGCCGGCATCACCCACGATGCCGGCCGGCGGCGTTGTCCCGGACGGCGCTCCCGCCCCTCTGCGAAAGACCGGCGCAAGGAGGCCTTTAGCGCCCGACTCGACCATGGACGTGGTTCCAGAAGTGCCGTTGTCCTGCCGACCTCAGGGAGTGCCATGGAGAACATCGTCATCGACAACGTGACGGAGAAGACCGTCAAGTACCACTACATCGGCCAGAACGAGCCGCTCCCCATCCAGAAGGTCGGGGACGCCATCGTGTACTTCGACGAGATCTACGACGCGGACGGCGCGACGATCGGGCACACCGTGGGCATGGTGACCGCCACGCACGTCGCCCCGAACGGGCACCTGATGACCCACTACGACGAGGCGATCGAGCTGCCCGACGGCACCCTGCGCTCCAGCGGGACCATCGACCGGCAGCTCATGCTCGGCGGCGAGTGGGCGCGGTTCCCGGCCATCGGCACCGGCGGCAAGTTCCTCGGGCTGACCGGCACCCGGGAGTGGGGCCTGATCCTGCCGGTCTCCACCATGACCGTCAACCTGCGCATCCACCTGCACGCCTGAGCCGCACGACGAAGGCTGCGGAGGCGGTCCGCCTCCGCAGCCTTCGTCGTGTCCGCCGCGGCTCAGCGCGGCTTGCCACCCGTCACCAGCACATGGCCGGCGGTGCCGAAGGGCCGCGCCGTGACGCCCTCGAAGCCCGCCTCGGTGAGATAGCCGCGGCACTCGGACTCCAGGTACTCGGAGCCGCCGCCCCGCGTGGCCAGGAACATGCTGAGGCTGGCGATGAGCTTCGCCTTGTCGGAGCGCCCGTCGTCCATCATCCGGTCGAACACCAGCAGCAGTCCCCCTGGGTTGACGGCCTGCGCCGCCTTGCGGACCAGCATCCGGCGGACGTCGGGCGACCAGTTGTGCAGGACGTCGCCGAAGATGACGACGTCCGCCGCCGGCAGCGCGTCGGTGAAGAAGTCGCCGCCGTGGAAGCGCGTGCGCTCCGACACTCCCCTCTTGGCCATCAACTCCTCGAAGTGCGGCCTGAGCTGCGGTAGGTCGAAGACGCCCACCGACAGGTGCGGGGCGACCTGGGCGATGTGCGAGGCGTGATGGCCGCGGGCACCGCCGACGTCGAGCGCGCTGCCGTACCCGGACCAGTCGACCGCCTCGGCGAGGAGCTGCCCCGGAACGGAGTTGTAGGAGTCCAGCCCGTCGAGGAAGTCCTCCAGGGTGCCCCGGTCGCCCACCACCGAGGCGTAGAACCCACTCGTCCAGTGGTCGCCCCGGGGCGCGTCGCCGCTCCCCACCGCCGTGCCCCGCAGCGCCCCCGCGACCGTGCCCCACGACGGGTACATCAGGCGGCTGTAGTACCCCAGCGAGCTGCCCAGGTAACCGGGCTCCCCCTCGACCAGGAAGCGTTCCGCGGCCTCGCTGTTGCGGAACTTCTCGCCGTCCTTGTCGAGGAGGCCGAGGGCGATCAGCAGGTGCAGGAAGTCCGCCGCCGGCTGCGGGTCCAGCTCCAGCCGGCGGCACAGCTCGTCCGCCGTCGCCCCGCCCCCGCGCAGGGCGGTGAAGAGTCCGAGTTCCACGGCGGCCAGCAGCGCCTGTGCCTCGGCGAAGCGATTGGCCAGGTCGAGGATCTGCTGCGGGTCGTCGGTGGACAGTCGCTGAGGGGTCATCTGCCGTGCTCCTTCTCTCGACGTGACACCGCCCTCGGACGGCGTCCTGAAGTCGTCATATGGCGTTGTCCGGCTGAGCGGTGCCGTCCGTCTGCGACCGCAGCCGGCGGAACAGCATCCGCTCGGCCTCGCTCTCCGTGCCCGGCGGGCACAGCCGCTCGGGGTGGCCCGGCGGGGGCCCGGTCAGGACCGGGGGCGGGGGCGGAACGTGGCACCAGCACTGGCCGAGGGCGACCAGGGCGTCGTAGAGAAACCGGAGGCAGCGGCCGATGTGCGGGGACATGACAGCACTGTGCCGAAGCGCGCCAAACTCCCTCTGAAGCGGTACGCCGGAGCGGTTCAGGCCGTCGCGAACCCGGCCGGGCACGGGCCGAACCAGCGGTCCAGCGCCGCGGTCGGCGAGTCGTGCTCGCCGCCGTGGTCGCGCGCCCAGGCGACGTAGCCGTCCGGGCGGACGAGCAGCGCGGCCACCTCCGGGTGGCCGGGGCACCACCCCTCGGCCCAGCGGACGTCGTCGCGTGACCGCGCGATCCCGCACAGGTCGGCCGCGTCCGCGGCGCCCACCAGCAGACCACGGCCGTCCGCGAGAGCGACGGCCGGCCCGGGGCCGCTGTCCGCCCGGGCGGTCACCGGCTCCGGCAGGAACGTACCGACGAGCGGATGCCCGCCGTCACTGCCGTAGGTGATGTCCAGGGCGTGCACCATGCCGATCAGCAGCGCCTTGGCCTGCGGGAGTTCCGCCAGGTCCGTGAGGAGTTCGCGCAGGGCGTCCACCTCCGGCCCGTACCGCAGCAGGGCCGCCTGCGCGCGCGAGTTGCGCAGCACCCGGGCCGCCACGGGATGCCGTTCGGTGGTGTAGGTGTCCAGGAGTTCCGCCGGTGCCGTGCCGCGCGCGACCCGGGCCAGTTTCCACCCGAGGTTGGCCGCGTCCTGGATGCCGAGGTTGACCCCCTGCCCGCCGAACGGCGAGTGGACGTGCGCCGCGTCACCGGCCAGCAGCACCCGGCCGCGCCGGTAGGCCGAGCTCTGCCGGGCGTTGTCGCTGTAGCGGAAGGGCGCGCCGACGGAGGCCACCGTGACGTCCGTTCCGCTCACCCGGCGCAGCACCGTCTGGAGTTCCTCCCGGGTCACCGGTGCCAGACGCGCGGCGGGCGGTGCGTCGTACTCCAGGGCGACGATCTGGCCGGGGACGACGTCGACCATGAGGACCCCGCGCGGCGTCCTGGTGAAGCCGTGCGGCAGCTGCCGCGGGCCGAGCAGGGTCACGTCCTCGCCGCCGACGGCGAACAGGGTGGGATCGGTGCCGGGGAAGTCGAATCCGGCCAGGCGTCGCACCACGCTGCGCCCGCCGTCCGCCCCCACCAGATAGCGGCCCCGGATCCGCTGCCCGTCCTCCAGGCAGGCGGTCACGCCCCGCGGGCCGGTCACCAGGTCCGCGACGGCGCGCCCCCGGACGATCTCGGCGCCGTGCCGGACGGCGCGCTCCGCGAACACCTCGAGCAGCGCGGCGTACGGCACCGGCAGCAGGGCCACCTCTGCGAAGTCACCGGCCGGATCGGTCAGCGGCACCATGCCGAAGTGCCCCTTGGTGGCCCCGCCGCTGCCGAGGGTCGTGGAGGTGACCTGGCCGTCCACCGGCCGGGGCGGCGCCTGCCGCGCGTCCCGGCCGCTCGCCCGGCTGATCAGCCCGCGCAGGGCCTGCTCGGCGGCCCGGGCGACCGGCCGGTCCAGTCCGCGCAGGGCGAGGGTGCGCATCGTGCGCGTGGTGATTCCGCGCAGTGCGGGACTGTCGGCGCGGCCTGGCCGGCCGAGCTTCTCGACGACCACCACGGAGGCTCCGGCCAGCCCGAGTTCGGCTGCCAGGAACAGTCCGACGGGCCCTCCTCCGACCACCACCACATCGGCGTCGACCTTCATGTCAGCGGCATCCACGGTGCCCGTCACTCCCTTCCCGACCGTCCTCGGCGGCCTTGCGGCCGAACCCGCCCTGTGCGTCCTCCCGCGTCCTTCGGCTCGGCATCCTTCAGGCCGCTCTCACGCCCTCGAACGCCGCGTGCAGGTAGCCGGCGAGCGCCGACGGACTGGGGTGCTCGTAGATCTCCGACAGCGGCAGCTCGATGCCCGTGATCTCGACGAGCCTGCTGCGCAGTTCGAAGGCCGTGAACGAGGTGAGCCCCAGGTCCACAAAAGCGACGTCCTCGGGCACGGCGTCGACGGTGCTGTGCCCGAGCGCGAACGCGGTGCTCCTGCGCACCAGTGACAGCAGCGCGCTGTGGCGTTCCCCGGCCGGCAGTCCGCGCAGGTGCGTGGTGAGCCGGTTGCGCTCGTCCGCGGCGCCGGGATCGCGGTCGGCGGGTGCCGGGTCGAACAGGTCGCGCAGCAGTGGGTGCGCCGACCGTCCCGCGTACTCGGTGAGCAGCTGGGTGAGCGGGACGGCGGCGACCACGAGCGAGGGCTCGCGGCCGGCGAACGCGCGGTCCAGCGCGGCCACCAGATCGGACCCGGCGTCGTCCGCCGGCCTCCAGGCGACGCTGACCCCGGACGCCCCGGACGCTCGGCGCCGCAGTACCCGTGCGTCGTGGACGGTGTGCAGGAGCGCGTCCTCGATCCGGCTGCCCCCGTCGAGCGGGCTGCCGAACCGGGAGAACAGCACGAAGTGCGCGGGCGGGCGGTCCCGCGTGAGGTCGTCCAGATGGCGCGCGGCGTCGGCCGCGGCCCGTACGCCGGCGTCCTGGCCGGCCGGGTCCCACGGGTCGCCGGCCGGGCCGAGGTGGAGGATCGCGCCGAGCGGGTGCTCGGACGGTACGGCCGCGAGGGCGGCGGCCAGCCGGGACCGGTCGGCGGGATCGCAGGGGACGACCGTGGTGGGGCGGCCGTGCGTCAGGGCGGCCGGATCCTCCGCGGGGGCGAAGGGCCGGCCGGGCCGTGCGAGCACCAGGATGTGGCCGGCGCCGCGTTCCGCCGCCCAGCGTGCCGCCGCCCCGGTCAGCCGGGCACCCCCGTCCGTGATCACGACGGTGCCGGTCAGGGCCGGTACCGTGGCCGGCGGCGACGCCGTGTCGCGGGCGAGGCGCCGCACCCGGACACCGCCGGGACGCAGCGCCACGTGGTCCGGTCCCGTCGGGTCGGCCAGCACCGCGGTCAGCCAGTCCAGTTCGCGCCGGGTGGGTGTCTCCGGCAGGTCGACGAGCCCGTACCACGGCGTCCTGGCGGAGCGCCGGGTCTCACCGAGCGCCCACAGGAGGGCGGCGGCGGTGCCGGGCCGGTCGCCGTCGGGGGCGACGGCCGCCCGGGTGACGCACCACAAGGGCACGTCCAGGCCGGCCTCCGCGAGGGCCGCGTCGAGGCGACGGGCCGTCAGGAGGTCCGCCGGGACGTCCTCGTCGGGGTCCTCGGCTCGCCCGTGGCAGGCGGTCAGCGAGAGGACGCCGGCCACGTCCGGGGTCTGCGCGCCCGCCCGCGTGACGGTGCCGAGCGCGGCCCGCAGGGCGGCGGCCACGTCCGCGCCGTCGTCGAGGACGACGGGGACGACCTCCGCGCCGGCGCGGGTCAGGGCGGCGGTGACCGCGGAGAGGTCCGGCTGCCGCGCGCCGTTGGGGGGCAGCACGGCGAGCCAGTGACCGGTCAGCAGCGGCACGCCGGGCACGGCCGTCCACGGCCAGACCGTCCGGTGCACGACGCCGTCGGCGGACGCGGCGGTCTCCGGGCGTCCGCGCCAGGCGGCGAGGCCGGCGACGAGGTCGGCGAGGGTGCGCGGGCGGTCGTCGTCCGTGCCCAGGATCCGGGCGACCTCCCCGACGTCGCCGCGGTCGACCGCCGTCCAGAACCGCTCCTGCGGCGGACGGTCCTCGGCGGGGGCCGAGGGGAGCCAGTAGCGCTTGCGCTGGAAGGGATAGGTCGGCAGCTCGGCGGGCTCCGGGCCGGTCCCGCCGAAGGCTGGGCTCCAGGAGACGTCGGTCCCCTCGACGTGGAGCACGGCCAGGGCGGTGAGCAGGGTCTCGGGCTCCGGCCGGTCGCGGCGCAGCAGGGGCGTGACCACCCGCACCGCGCCCGGCGCGGTCTGCGGGTCCGCGGGGGTGGTGACGGACGTGGTCCGCTGGACCAGCGACGCGAGCACACCGTCGGGGCCGACTTCCACGTACGCCTCGGTGCCCAGTTCGCGCAGCCGGGTCAGACCGTCGTGGAAGCGCACCGTGCCGCGCAGGTGCTCCACCCAGTACTCCGGCGAGCGCAGCCGTTCGTCGGCGCTCGCCCCGGTGGCGCCGCAGACGATCGCGATGCGGGGCTCCTGGAAGTCGGCCTGGGCGACGACCCGGCGGAAGTCGTCCAGGACGGGGTCCATCAGCGGGGAGTGGAAGGCGTGGCTGACGGTGAGGCGGCGGACCTGGCGGCCCTGGACGCGCCACCGCTCCGCGATCCGCTCCGCCTCGGCTGCCGCCCCGGACAGGACGACGGCCCGGGGACCGTTGACGGCGGCGATGCCGAGCCGGTCCTCCAGGCCGTCCACGGCCTCGCGCGCCTCCTGCTCGGTGGCCTCGACGGCGATCATCGCACCGCCGTCGGGCAGGGTCTGCATCAGCCGGCCGCGGGCCGCGACCAGCGTGGCGGCGTCCTCCAGCGAGAGCATGCCGGCGCAGTGCGCGAGGGCCAGCTCGCCGACCGAGTGTCCGATCAGGTGGTCCGGGTGCACGCCGAAGGCCGCCAGCAGCCGGAACAGGGCGACCTGGAGGGCGAACAGGGCGGGCTGGGCGTACTCGGTGCGGTCCAGCAGGCCGGCGTCCGGCCCGTTGCCCGACGCCCAGACGACGTTCCGCAGCGGCCGCGGGAGGTGCCGGTCCAGGGCCTCGCAGACCTCGTCGAAGGCGGTCGCGAAGGCCGGGTAGGCGAAGTGGAGTTCCCGGCCCATGCCGAGGCGCTGGCCGCCCTGGCCCGAGAACAGGAACGCCGTGCGGGGCGGCGCCCCGGCGGTGCCCGTGCGCAGCCGCGGCGAGGTGCCGTGCTCGCACAGCGCGCGCAGGCCGTCGGCGAAGGAGGCGTGGTCCGTTCCGACGACCACCGCGCGGTGTTCGAGGGAGGAGCGGGTCGACGCCAGGGTCCTGCCGATCCGTGCGGGCGTCTCCTCGGGCCGGGTCCGCAGGTGGTGCAGCAGCCGCCTGGCGCTGTCGGCCAGGGCGGCCTCGGTACGCGCGGAGAGGATCCAGGGCTGGGTGCCGGGCTCGCCGGTGCCGGGCTCCCGGGGGGCCGGCTCCGGCTCGGGGGCCTGTTCGACGATCACGTGGGCGTTGGTGCCGCTGATGCCGAAGGAGGAGACGGCGGCCCGGCGCGGACGGTCCACCGCGGGCCAGGGGGCCTCTTCGGTGAGCAGCCTGACCGCGCCCGCCGACCAGTCCACGTGCGGCGACGGCACGTCGACGTGCAGGGTCCGCGGCAGGCGGCCGTGGCGCATGGCCTCCACCATCTTGATCACGCCGCAGACCCCGGCCGCCGCCTGGGTGTGCCCGAGGTTGGACTTCACCGAACCGAGCCACAGCGGCCGGTCGGCCGGCCTGCCCTGCCCGTAGGTGGCGAGCAGCGCGTCGGCCTCGATGGGGTCGCCGAGCGGGGTCCCGGTGCCGTGCGCCTCCACGACGTCGACGTCGGCGGTGAGCAGCCGGGCGTCGGCCAGGGCCTGGCGGATCACCTGTTCCTGGGCGGGGCCGCTGGGGGCGGTGAGGCCGTTGCTGGCGCCGTCCTGGTTGACGGCGCTGCCGGTGATGACCGCGTGCACCGGGTGGCCGTTGCGGCGGGCGTCGGACAGCCGCTCCAGCAGGAGCACTCCGGCGCCCTCGGCCCAGGCGGTGCCGTCGGCGGCGGCGGCGAACGGCTTGCAGCGGCCGTCGGGGGCCAGGCCGCGCTGCCGGCTGAACTCGATGAATCCGCGGGGGCTGGGGAGCACGGTGGCGCCGCCGGCGAACGCGAGGGCGCAGCCGCGGTTCCGCAGCGCCTGCACGGCCAGGTGGATCGAGACGAGGGAGGAGGAGCACGCGGTGTCCAGGGTGATCGCGGGCCCTTTGAGTCCGAGGGTGTAGGCGATCCGCCCGGAGGCCACGCTGGTCTGGTTGCCGACGGCGAACCCCTCGATGCCGGCGGGGACGCCGTGCGGGGTGACCGGGCCGTAGTCCTGGGCGATGACCCCGACGTACACCCCGGTGTCGCTGCCCTTGAGCGCGGCCGGATCGATGCCGGCCCGCTCGGCGGCCTCCCAGGTGATCTCCAGCAGCAGCCGCTGCTGGGGGTCGGTGGCCAGGGCCTCGCGGGGGCTCATCCCGAAGAAGGCGGCGTCGAAGTCGCCCGCCTGGTGCAGGAATCCGCCGCGGTCGACGTAACTGGTGCCGGTGTGCTCCGGGTCGGGGTGGCAGACCTGCTCGATGTCCCAGCCCCGGTCGCGCGGGAACGGTGTGATGGCGTCCGTGCCGGCGTCGACGAGGTGCCACAGGTCCTGCGGGGACTGCACCCCTCCGGGGTAGCGGCAGGCCATGCCGACGACGGCGATCGGTTCCTGGCGTTCCGCCTCCAGGTCCTGCACCCGCCGGCGCGTCTTGATGAGGTCGGCGGTGACGCGCTTGAGGTATTCGGTGAGCTTGCCTTCTTCGGTCACGGCTGGGCCGCCCCTCCCGGTGGTGTGGTCTGCGCGGTCCCCGCTCACCGTCCGAGCTCCCGGTCGATCAGGGCGAAGATCTCCTCCGTCGCGGCGCTGTGGATCTCCGTCTCCGGTTCCCCGGGCCCGGCCGCCTCCGCCGCGTCCGGGCGCAGTCGCCGCGCCAGCGCCTCCAGACGCGTCAGGAGTTCGTCCCGTACGGCGGTTCCGGGTTCCTCGGTGGCGAGTCTCGCCTCCAGGTCGCCCAGGCCGGCGAGCAGCGCCTGGTCCGCGGACTGCGGGGCGAGTTCGCCGAGCAGGTGGTCGGCCAGTTCGGCCGGGGTGGGATGGGCGAAGACGACCGTGGCCGGCAGGCGCAGCCCCGTGACCCGGTTCAGCCGGTTGCGCAGTTCCACCGCGGTCAGTGAGTCGAAGCCGAGTTCCTTGAACGGCTGGGCGACCAGGACGGCGTCCGCCGCGTCATGGCCGAGGACGAGCGCCGCGTTCTCCCGGACCGCCTCCAGCATCAGACGCCGGCGCTCGGCCGGATCGGCGGCGTTCAGCCGCGGCAGCAGGTCCTCGGGTGCCGCCGTGGTGCCGGCGGCCCGCCTCGGGGTGTGACGGACCAGGTCGCGCAGGACCGGGTGCAGCATGCCGCTCTCGGCCTGCCGGCGCAGTGCCGCGGTGTCGAAGAGCGCCGGGACGACCGTCGCGTGGCCGTGGTCCAGGGCGGTGTCCAGCAGGCGCAGCGCGGTCTCCTCGCTCAGGGGCAGGACACCGGTGCGCCGCAGCCGGGCCTGGTCGCCCCCGTCGAGGTGGCCGGTCATCCCGGAGGCTTCCGCCCACAGGCCCCACGCCAGGGAGTGCGCCGGCAGCCCGCGGGCCGTCCGGTGCTGGGCCAGCGCGTCGAGGAACGCGTTCGCGGCGGCGTAGTTGGCCTGTCCCGGTGCGCCGACGGTCGAGGCCAGGGACGAGAAGAGGACGAAGGCGGAGAGGTCCAGGTGTTCGGTGAGCCGGTGCAGGTTCCACGCCGCGTCGGCCTTGGCGCGCAGCACGGAGTGCAGCCGGGCGTCGGTGAGGTTGGGGACGGTGGCGTCGTCGAGGACCCCGGCGAGGTGGACCACGGCGGTCAGCGGGTGGGCGGCCGGTATGTCCGCCAGCAGGGCCGCGAGCTGCCGGACGTCGGCGGCGTCGCAGGCGGCGACGGTGACGTGCGCGCCGAGCCCGGTCAGGTCCCGTACCAGCTCGGCGGCGCCGGGCGCGTCGGGTCCCCGGCGGCCGGCGAGGACCAGGCGGGTGACGCCGCGGTCCCGTACGAGGTGCCGGGCGACGATGCCGCCCAGGGTGCCGGTGCCGCCGGTGAGCAGCACGGTGCCGTCGGCGCCGGGCGGCCTGGGCAGCGCGAGCGCCAGTTTCCCGGTGTGCCGGGCCTGGCTGAGGAAACGCAGGGCCTCCCGCGCCTGGCGGACGTCCCAGCTGTGCACCGGGAGCGGTGTGAGCACGCCGTCGGCGAAGAGCCGGGCGAGGTCGGCGAGCATCTCCGCGATCCGCTCCGGGCCGGCGTCGAGGAGGTCGAACGCCTGGTAGCGGACGCCGTGGTGGTCGCGGGCGACGGTGCCGGCGTCGCGGATGTCGGTCTTGCCCATCTCCACGAACCGCCCACCGGGCCGCAGGCAGCGCAGGGAGGCGTCGACGAACTCCCCGGCCAGCGAGTTGAGGACGATGTCGGCTCCGTGTCCGCCGGTCCGTTCGGCGACCATGGCCTCGAAGCCGAGGTCGCGGGAGGAGGCGATGCGTTCGTCGGGGACGCCGAGGCGGCGCAGCACCGGCCACTTGCCGGGACTCGCGGTGGCGAGTACGTCGAGTCCCCAGTGCTCGGCGAGTTGGAGGGTGGCCATGCCGACGCCGCCGGTCGCCGCGTGCAGCAGCAGCCGTTCCCCCGGTCGTGCGCCGGCGAGGTCGCGCAGCCCGTAGTAGGCGGTGAGGAAGACGATGGGGACGGTGGCGGCCTGGGCGAAGGACCAGCCGTCGGGCATGCGGGTCAGCAGGCGGTGGTCGGTGACGGTCACCGGACCGGTGCCGTGGGTGACGAGTCCCAGCACGCGGTCGCCCGGCCGCAGACCGGTCACCCCGGGGCCGGTCTCCAGGACGACGCCCGCGCCCTCACCGCCCATCCGACCGTCGCCCGGGTACATCCCGAGACCGATCAGTACGTCGCGGAAGTTCAGGCCGGCCGCCCGCAGCGACAGCCGCACCTGTCCGGGTCCGAGCGGCTGCCCGAGTTCCGGGCCGGCGGCGAGCACGACGTTGTCGAGGCTGCCGCGTTCGGAGAGGTCCAGCCGCCACGGCCGTCCGTCGTCGGGGACCGCCAGGTCGGGGTGGGGTCCGGTGTCACGGGCCAGGCGGGGACGCAGCGGTGTTCCGGCGCGCAGGGCGAGCCGCGGCTCTCCGGTGGCGAGGGCGGCGGGGACGGCGTCCCAGGAGGCGTCGTCGACGTCGAGCAGCGCGAACCGGTCGGGGGTCTCGGCCAGCGCCGCCCCGACCAGGCCCCAGACGGCGGCTCCGGCGAGGTCGGGGGCCGGCTCCCCGGCCCCTGTGGCGACGGCTCCGCGGGTGACGAGCACGAGCCGGGCGTGGGCGTGCGTCTCGTCGGCCAGCCACTGCTGGAGCAGGCCGAGCACGGCGGCGGTCAGTGCGTGGGTGTGCTCGACCGGGTCGGCCTCCGGGTCGCTCGGCAGCACGGTCAGCACCGTGTCCGGTGCGGGGGCCGCGGTGCCGGTCGCGGCCCGCAGGGCCGGCAGGCCGGAGTGGCACGGGGGCAGCCCGGGGCTCGTGGTGAGGCCGGCGATCCGCAGCGCGGCCTCCTCCGCCGCGGCCTGGCCGCCGGCCACGGGTGCGGCGACGACGGCCCAGCCGGGCGGGGCGGGCCGGGCCGCCCCCTGGTCGGGCAGTGCCGTCCAGCCCAGGTGGAACATGCCGTCCCCGGCCTGCTGCGCGGCCGTGGCGAGCCCGGCGGGGTCGATGCGGCGCAGGGTCAGTGCGGCGGCGGTCAGCACCGGGCGTCCGTCGGTGTCCACGGCCAGCAGGGCGAGGGAGTCCTCTCCCACGGGGCTGAGCGTGACCCGCAGTGTGCGGGCGCCGGCGGCGTACAGGCGTACGTCCCGCCAGTGGAACGGCAGCCGGATGCCCTCGGCGGTGTTCTCCTCGGTGAGGAGGGAGTGCAGACAGGCGTCGAGCAGGGCGGGGTGGACGCCGTGGCCGGCGGCGTCGGTCTCGGCGGGCAGTTCCACTTCGGCGTACAGGTGGGTGTCGTCACGCCACAGGGCGCGCAGGCCGCGGAAGGCGCCGCTGTAGTGGTACCCGAGGTCGGCCAGGCGGTCGTAGGCGTCCGTCAGGTCGACGGGGCGGCTGCCGGGCGGCGGCCAGGCGGCGCCCGGGCCTGCCGCGTCCGTCTCCGGTGCGGGGTCCTCGGCCAGCAGGCCGGAGGCGTGGCGGGTCCACCCGCCCGCGTCGTCCTCCCGCGCGGGCCGGGAGTGGACGGTGACGCGGCGCCGTCCGTCGGCGTCGGTGGTGACAGCCACCTGGATGCCGACCGCGCCGTCCTCGGGCAGTACCAGCGGCGCTTCCAGGGTGAGTTCCTCGACCCCGGCGCCCCCGGTCTCCGCGGACGCGTGCAGGGCGAGGTCGAGCAGGGCCGTCCCGGGGAGCAGCACGGTGCCGGCGACGGCGTGTCCGCCCAGCCAGGGGTGGGTGCTCCGCGCGAGCCGGCCGGACAGGACCGTGGCACCGGTCTCGGCGGTGCTCAGGGCGGCGCCGAGCAGGGGGTGCGGCGTGTCCCGCAGGCCCAGCGCGGGCGCGTCGACGGCACCGTCGGGGGTGTCGATCCACAGGCGGCGCCGCTGGAAGGCGTACGTCGGCACGGGCGCGTGCCAGGGCGGCGCGGCGCACTGCACGGCGCGCCAGTCGACGTCGGCGGCCTGGGTGTGCAGTTCCGCGGCGGAGGTGAGGAACCGGCGGGTGGCGGGCTCGTCACGGCGCAGCGTGCCGACGGTGAAGACGGCCGCCCCGGCCGCCTCGGCGGTCTCCTGGACGGCGGTGGTGAGGACCGGGTGCGGGCTGGACTCCACGAACACGCCGTAGCCGTCCTCGGCGAGCCGTCGCGTGGTCTCCTCGAACCGGACGGGTTGGCGGAGGTTGCGGTACCAGTACGCGGCGTCCAGGGTCGTCGTCTCGACCGGGCCGGCCTCGACGGTCGAGTAGAACGCGGTGTGGGCGGCCCGGGGGGCGAGGCCCGCGAGAGCGCCGGTGACCTCGTCCCGGATGACCTCCACGTGCGGGGAGTGCGAGGCGTAGTCGACGGGGATCAGCCGGGCCTTCACACCGGCCGCCCGGTACTCCTCAACCAGTGCGGCTACGGACTCGGGGTCGCCCGCGACGACGGTGGCGGACACCCCGTTGACGGCGGCGATCTCCACTCCCGGCCGGCTCTCGGCCGCCGTCCGGGCGACCTCGGCCGGGGGCAGGGGCACCGACGCCATCGCCCCCGTGCCGGCGAGTCGGGTCAGGGCGCGGCTGCGCAGGGCGACGACCCGGGCCGCGTCGCCGAGGTCGAGCGCGCCCGCGACGTGGGCGGCGGCGATCTCGCCCTGCGAGTGGCCGACGACCGCGTCGGGCACGATGCCGACCGACCGCCACAGCCTGCTCAGGGCGACCATCATCGCGAAGAGCGCGGGCTGCACGACGTCCACGCGTCGCAGCAGTTCCGACCGGCCGCCCTCGCGCACGACCTCGATCAGCGACCAGTCGGTGTGCGGGGCCAGTGCCTCGGCGCACTCTTCCAGGGCCTCCCGGAAGACGGGCGAGCGTTCGAGCAGGTCCCCGGCCATGCCCTCCCACTGGGTGCCCTGGCCGGGGAAGACGAAGACGGTGCGTCCGGCCGGGGTGACATCGCCGTCGACCAGGTGCCGGCTGCTGCGGCCGGCGCCGAGGGCGTCGAGAGCCTGCCGCATCCGGTCCCGGTCCTCGCCGAGGAGGACGGCGCGGTGCTCCAGCAGGGACCGGCCGCCCGCCAGGACGGCGGCGATCTCGGCGTCGCCCGCCGTGGCGCCGCCGTCCAGCCAGGTGCGCAGCCGCCGGGCCTGGTCCCGCAGGGCGGCCTCGGTGCGGGCGGACAGGATCCACGGCGGCACCTCGGTGGTGACCACCGGCCGGGGCGGGGCGGCGGCCGTCGCGGCGGGCGGCGCCTCCTCGATGACGACGTGGGCGTTGGTGCCGCTGATCCCGAAGGAGGACACGCCCGCCCGGCGGGGGCGCTCGCCGCGGGGCCAGGGCCGCTGCTCCGTCAGGAGGCGGACGCCGCCCGCGGACCAGTCGACGTGCGGCGAGGGCTCCTCGGCGTGCAGCGTGCGCGGCAGCAGGTCGTTGCGCAGGGCCATGACCATCTTGATCACGCCGGCCACTCCGGCCGCGGCCTGCGTGTGGCCGATGTTGGACTTGACGGAGCCCAGGCCGAGCGGGGTGTCCGCGTCCCGGCCCTGGCCGTAGACGCTGATCAGCGCGCCGGCCTCGATGGGGTCGCCGAGGGTGGTGCCGGTGCCGTGCGCCTCGACGGCGTCCACGTCGGCGGGGGTGATGCGGGCGTTCGCCAGCGCCTGGCGGATGACCTGCTGCTGGGCCGGCCCGTTGGGGGCGGTGAGCTGGCTGCTGGTGCCGTCCTGGTTGACGGCGCTGCCGCGGACCAGGGCGAGAACGGGGTGCCCGTTGCGTACGGCGTCCGACAGCCGTTCGAGGACGAGGAGCCCTCCGCCCTCGCCCCAGGCGGTGCCGTCGGCGTGGGCGGAGAACGGCTTGCACCGGCCGTCCGGGGCGAGACCGCGCTGGCGGCTGAACTCGACGAAGGTGTCCGGGGTGGCCATGACGGTGACGCCGCCGGCCAGGGCGAGGGTGGTCTCGCCGCGGCGCAGGGACTCGACGGCGAGGTGGAGGGCGGTCAGGGACGACGAGCAGGCGGTGTCCAGGGTGACCGCCGGGCCGCGCAGGTCGAAGGTGTGGGCGACCCGCCCCGAGGCGACGCTGCCCGCGCTGCCGCTGCCCAGGTAACCCTCGAAGGTGCTGGGCATGGGCCGCAGCCGGCCCGCGTAGTCGCTGTACATGACGCCGGTGAAGACACCGGTGGCGCTCGACCGCAGGCTTCGCGGCGGGATGCCGGCCCGTTCGAGGGCTTCCCAGGCCAGCTCCAGGAGCAACCGCTGCTGCGGGTCGGTGGCGAGCGCCTCGCGGGGGTTGAGCCCGAAGAACTCCGGGTCGAACAGGTCGGCGTCGTACAGGAAGCCGCCGCGGGTGCTGTAGGTGCGGCCGGGGGTCGTGGGGTCCGGATCGTAGAGGGCGTCGGTGTCCCAGCCGCGGTTGCCGGGGAAGTCGCCGGTGGCGTCGCTGCCGTCGGCGACGAGCTGCCACAGGTCCTCGGGTGTCTGGACGCCGCCGGGGTAGCGGCAGCTCATCGCGACGATCGCGACCGGCTCGTGCCTGGCGTCGTCGAGGGTACGCAACTCGGCCTTGACCACCTGGAGCTGGCCGGTGACCCGCTTCAGGTACTCGCGGAGCCTGCGCTCGGTCGCGGTCCGCTCCGAGTCCGATGGTGCGGGGGAGGTAGGTGTCGTGGTCGCTTCGGTCGGCACGCTGGTCCGTCCTCTCGGAGGCTCGGAGGGCTTTCGGTGGCTCATCAGGAGGCCCCGAGTTCGCGGTCGACGAGGTCGAAGATGTCCTCGTCGTCGGTGTCGTCGAGGTCGTCCGCGGCGGGAGTCGCGGCGTCTCGGAGGGCGGCCGGCCGGTCGAGTGCCAGCAGCAGTCCCCTGAGCCGTTCCACGGCGGACGCGCGGACGGCCTCGTCGTCGGTCAGTTCCGGCAGGGACCGGGCGAACTCGTCGAGCGGGGCGAGCGCCCGGGAGGCCGGTGCGGGGTCGTCGGACCCGCTCAGCGCCAGCAGGTGGTCGGCGAGCGCTTCCGGTGTCGGGTGGTCGAACATGACGGTGGTGCCGAGCCGGAATCCGCTGAGCCGTTCCAGATCGTTGCGGAACTCCACCGCCGTCAGCGAGTTGAAGCCCATGTCCAGGAAGCCCCGGTCGGCCCGCACGGCGTCCGGGCCGGTGTGTCCGAGGGCCGCCGCGGCCCCGCGGCGGACCGCGTCGAGCAGGATGCCGCGCCGCTTGGCGGGGTCCGCTCCCGCGAGCCGGCGGCTGAGCGTCTCGGCGCCGTCGGGCGCGGGCCGGGTGTCGCGCCCGGCCGCGGCACGTGCCGGCCGGGCGGGCACGAGGCCGTGCAGGACGGCGGGCAGGGTGCCGGAGCCCGCCTGCTCGCGCAGCGAGCGCGGATCGAGGTGGGCGGCTGTCAGCACCGGGTGGGGCAGCGTCAGGGCGCGGTCCAGCAGGGCGAGCGCGTCGCCGCCGGCGAGCGGGACCACTCCGGTGCGGCGCAGGCGCGCCAGCTGTGTGTCGCTGAGCGTTCCGGTCATCCCGGCGCCGTCGTCCTCGGCGAGCCAGCTGCCCCACGCCACGGAGGTGGCGGGCAGGCCCGCCTCCCGGCGCTGTGCGGCCAGGGCGTCGAGCGCCGCGTTGGCGGCGGCGTAGTTGGCCTGTCCCGCCGAGCCGAGGATTCCCGCGACCGAGGAGAACAGCACGAACGCGCCCAGGTTCTCCTCGCGGGTCAGCCGGTGCAGATGGAGCGCGGCGTCCGTCTTGGGCCGCAGCACGCTGTCGATGTCGTCGGGTGTCAGGGACTCCACGACGCCGTCCGCGAGGACGCCCGCGGTGTGGAACACCCCGGTGAGCGGGTGGTCGGCCGGCACGGTGCGCAGGACGGCCGCCAGTGCCTCGCGGTCGGCGGCGTCGCAGGCCGCCGTGGTGACCTGGGCACCTGCCGCGGACAGTTCGGCTTCCAGTTCGCTCATGCCCGGGGCCGCGGCGCCCCGGCGGCTGACGAGCAGCAGCCGCCGTGCCCCGTGCCGGTGGACGAGGTGGCGGGCCACCCGGCGGCCCAGCGAGCCGCCGGCACCGGTGATCAGGACCGTGCCGTCGGGGTCCAGCGGGGTGGCCGGCGCGGACGGCGGGGTGTCGCCGGTCCGGGCGACCGGTGCCAGGCGGGGCACGCGGGCGGTGCCGGCGCGCAGGGCGATCTCCGGTGCGTCGCTCCGGCAGGCGGCGTGGAAGACGTCCGGCGCGGTGTCCTGTCCGTCGCTGTCGATCAGCGTGAACCGGTCCGGGTGTTCGCGCTGCGCGGCCCGTACGAAGCCGCGCAGTGCGGCGCTCGGCAGGCCGGCGCCCGGTTCCGTTCCGTGGGTGACGACGATCAGACGGCTCTGGGACAGGCGTTCCTCGGCCAGCCAGGCCTGGATGGTCGCGAGGAGCTCCGTCAGCGCCGTGCGCACGGCCTCCGTCTGCTCCACCGGCTCGGGTCCGGCCGCGGGGCGTGCCCGGCCCGCGAGCACGACCAGGCCGGGTGCGGCACCGGTGGCGTCGACGGCGCGGGCCAGTGCCGCGACGTCCGGGTAGGCGGCGGTCCCGGCGGGCACCGCGCAGCCGGGGGCGAGCGCCGCCGGGTCGCCCAGCAGGGCCCATCGCTGTGCCGGGGGCCCCTGCGGCAGGGGCGGTTCGCTCCAGTCGATGACGTACAGGTCGCCGGGGGTGGGGCCCGCGATGCCGGCCACCGGCACCGGCCGGGTGGCGAGGGAGTCGACGCGGGCGACGAACCGGCCGTCGTGGTCCCATGCCTCCAGCCGCAGCCGGTCGGCGGCGAGCGGGGTGATGCGTGCCCGCAGCGAGGTGGCGCCGGTCCGTCCGACCCGCACGCCGCTCCAGGCGAAGGGCAGCACCGGTGTGCGGTCCGCGACGTCCGGCGGGGTGAGCAGGAAGCCGTGCAGCGCGGAGTCGAGGAGGGCGGGATGGACCAGGAACTCGTCCGGGCCGGTGGCCCTCGGGAGTTCCGCCTCCACGAGGAGGGTGCCGGCGTCCCGCCAGGCGGCGCGCAGCCCCTGGAACGCCGGGCCGTAGTGCAGCCCCATGTCGGCGAGTTCGTCGTAGAACCCGTCCACGGGCAGGGGCTCGGCTCCGGCCGGCGGCCAGTGGCCCGGCTCCGGGAACGGGTCCGGGTCCGCCGGGGCCGCTGTCCCGGCGCCCAGCCGTGCGTGGGCCTGTCGTGTCCACGCGGTGGACGGGCCGGCGTTCTCCGGCCGGGAGTACAGGGTCACCGTCCGGTCGCCGTCCTGCTGGGGTTCGCCGACGACCAGCCGCACCAGGACGTCCCCGCTCGCGGGCACGGCCAGCGGCGACTCCAGCAGGAGCTCGGTCACCTCGGTCAGGCCGACGTGGGCGCCGGCGTACAGCACCATGTCGAGGACGGCCGTACCCGGCAGGAGCACCGTTCCGGCGACGGCGTGGTCGGTGAGCCAGGCCGGGCTGCCGGCGGCGATACGGCCCGTCAGGGTCAGACCGGCGGATTCCGGGTGGTCCAGGACCGCACCGAGCAGCGGGTGGTGGGCGGTCTCGAGTCCGGCGGTCGTGACGTCCGCCGTCGCGGCGGCCGGCTCCAGCCAGTAGCGCTCGCGCTGGAAGGGGTAGGTCGGCAGGTCGCGTGCGGCGGGGCCCGCGCCCAGGCAGGCGGGCAGGTCGACGGGGACGCCGTGCACGTGGGCCTGGGCCAGCGCGCGGGCCGCGGCGAGGTCCTCGGGCTGGTCGGCCCGCAGGAACGGGATCACGAGGGGCCACGGGTCCGTGGACGGCCGGCAGTCCAGGGCCATGGGCGTCAGCACGGCGCCGGGTCCGAGCTCGATCAGCACCTCGGCGCCTTCCTCGCGGGCGCACCGCACGGCGTCGGCGAAGCGGACCGTGCCGCGCGCGTGGCGCACCCAGTAGTCGGCCGAGCCCAGTTCCCCGTCCGTGGCGGGTGCGCCGGTGAGCGAGGAGATGACGGTGAGCGCGGCGGGCCGGTAGTCGAGCTGCTCCGCGACGGCGCGGAAGGCGTCCAGCATGGCGTCCATGTGGGAGGAGTGGAACGCGTGGCTCACCGTCAGCTGCTTCGTCCTGCTCCCGGTCCCGGCGAGGGCGCGGGCGACCTCGGTGACGGCGTCCGCGTCCCCGGACAGGACCACGGAGGCGGGGCCGTTCACGGCGGCGACGTCGACGCCGTGGGTGTGGCCCTGGCGTTCGATCTCCTCGCGGACCGCTTCCTCGGTCGCCTCCACGGCGACCATCGCGCCACCCGTGGCGAGCGCCTGCATGAGGCGGCCCCGGGCCGCGACGAGCTTCACCGCGTCGGGCAGGGTGAACACCCCGGCGACGTGTGCCGCCGCGATCTCGCCGATGGAGTGGCCGAGCACCATGTCCGGCCGGGCGCCCCAGTGTTCGAGGAGGCGGAAGAGGGCGACCTCCAGGGCGAAGAGCGCCGGCTGGGTGTAGGCGGTGGTGTCGAGCAGCGCGGCCTCGGGGGTGCCGGGTCCGGCGAAGACGATGTCGCGCAGCGGACGGTCCAGGTAGGGGTCGAACTCCGCGAACAGCGCGTCGAGGGCGGCGGCGAAGAACGGGTGCGTCTCGTACAGGCCCCGTCCCATGCCGGGGCGCTGGCTGCCCTGCCCGGTGAACATGTGGGCCACCGCTCCGGCGCGGGCGAGGCCGCTGAGCACGCCGGGTGCCGAACCGCCGTCGGCGAGCTGCCGGAGTCCCGCGTGGAAGTCCTCGGCGTCGCGGGCGACGACGGCCGCACGGTGATTCCAGCGGCTGCGGGTGGTGGCGAGGGCGCGGGCGACGGCCACCGGGTCGGCGTCGGCCAGGCCGTCCCGCAGGGCGTCGGCCAGGTTGGCGGCCTGTTCGCGCAGGGCGGGGGCGGAACGGGCCGACAGCACCCACGGCACCGGTCCCGCCGGTGCGGGGGACTGCGTCGGGCCCGTCCCGGCCTCGGCCGGCGCCGGCTGCTCCAGTACCACGTGGGCGTTGGTGCCGGAGATGCCGAACGCCGAGACCGCGGCCCGGCGCGGACGCTCCAGCCGCGGCCAGGGCGTGTGCTCCGTCAGGAGTTCGACGCCGGCGCCGTCCCAGTCGACGTGCTCGCTGGGCGCGTCCACGTGCAGCGACGCGGGCAGCAGCCCGTGCTCGATCGCCTTCACCATCTTGATCACACC
>NZ_JBEYRP010000041.1:0-52211 GCF_040704085.1 Streptomyces sp. NPDC047841 | reverse complement strand
CCCCCCGACAGGGAGCCGCACCCTTTCCGGGCACACACCCACACTCCGCCACCCCGCCCCCGCACGGAAGAGACAAGTCCCTGCCCGGGAAAGAACCTGCCCCCTCACACATGTGCCGACGACGGGGCGGGGTGCGTGACACTGGAGACATGAATTCGGCATCCCATTCCCACCTCGGCGCATTTCTCAGGGCGCGTCGGGCGCAGCTGACGCCGCAGGAGTGCGGCCTGCCCGAGACGGACTCCGCCCGGCGGGTCGCGGGGCTGCGCCGCGAGGAGGTCGCCCGGCTCGCCGCGATCAGCGTGGACTACTACACCCGCCTCGAACAGGGCCGCGTCCGCGCCTCCGCCCCCGTGCTGGTCACCCTGGTGCGCGCGCTGCGCCTCGACGACGACCAGAAGCGGTATCTGTACGGTCTCGCCGGGCGGAGCGAGGACCGGCCGAAGCGCCGGCGCCGGCCCGTCCAGCCCGTACGGCCGCCCATGCGCCGCCTGCTCGAACAGCTCACCGACACCCCCGCGCTCGTCCTCGGCAGACGTCTGGACGTGCTGGCCTGGAACCCGTCCGCCGCGGCCCTCTACACCGACTTCGCCGCACTCCCCGCGGGCCGCCGCAACTACATCCGGCTGCTGTTCACCGACCCGGCCGTCCGGGCCCTGCACCGGGACTGGCACCACGACGCCCGCGACGCGGTGGCCGCCCTGCGCATGGAGGCCGCGGCCGACCCCGACGACCCCGAACTCGCTCACCTCGTCGGCGAGTTGTCCCTCCGGGACATGGACTTCTGCACCTGGTGGGCCGAGCACCGTGTCAGCGGCGCCGGTTACGGCACCAAGCACTACCACCACCCCCTGGTCGGCGACCTCACCCTCGACTGCGACACCTGGGCCAGCCCCGACGGCTCCGGGCAGCGTCTGATGGTGCTGACCGCCGAACCGGGCAGCCCCTCCCACGACGCCCTGCGCATCCTCGCCTCCTGGACCGCCGCGGAGCCCGGCACCGACCTGACGGAGGACGTGACCCGATGACCGCTTGGACAGCCGAGGACCAGGCCCTGCTCTCCGAGACCTACGCCCTCACCCTGACCGCCGGGGACGACGGTCGGGACGGCGTGGAGATCGGCATGGTGGTCGTCGACGGCGAGCTGTACGTCCGCGCCTACCGGGGAGTCCGCTCCCGTTGGTACCGGGCGGCACGGGACCGCGGCCACGGACGGATCCAGGTGGCCGGCGTCACCCGAAAGGTCTGCTTCCGGACCCGTGACCTGGACCTCTCCCCCGAACTAGAGGCCGCCTTCCGCGCCAAGTACGGCGCGGTCGCCGACGCCCTCGTCGCGAGCCCGGAGGCGCGGGCCGCGACGATCCGCATCGACCCGGCGCCCGTGCCGGATGCCGGCACGGCCCCGGCCCGCTGAGGCCCGGCCCGCGCCGGAACACGGGGTCGTCGCCACCGGGGCGGGCGGTCCGGCCCGGCCGCCCCGGCCTCCTGGGGGGCCGGACGTACCGGCGCCGGCCGCGCTCACCCTCCGGTGGCGACGACCGGGCTCACAGGGCCAGTACCGCCTTGCCGGTGTTCTCGCCCGCGAAGAGCCCGAGCAGTGCCTGGGGGAACCGCTCGACGCCGCCGGTGATCACATGTGTGCGTTCCTTCAGCCGCCCGGAGCGCAGCCAGCCGGCGAGTTCGGCGCGGGCCTCGCCGTAGCGCGCGGCGTAGTCGAAGATGACGAACCCCGTCATGGAGGCCCGCTTGACGAGCAGTTGCATGTAGTTGGCCGGTCCCCTGAAGCCCTGCTCGGAGTTGTACTGCGAGACGGCACCGCTGATGACCACCCGGGCGCCGTGGGCGAGCGTGGTGAGGACGTCGTCGAGGATGTCACCGCCGACGTTGTCGAAGAACACGTCCACGCCGTCCGGCGCGAGGTCCCGCACCTGGGCCCGCACGTTCCCGGCCTTGTAGTCCACGGCCCCGTCGAAGCCGAGTTCCTCCACCAGGAAGCGGCACTTGTCGGGACCTCCGGCGATGCCGATCGCGCGGCACCCCTTGATCCGGGCGATCTGCCCGGTCAGCGCGCCGACGGAACCGGCCGCCGCGGAGACGACCACCGTCTGGCCGGGCTCGGGCCGGCCGATGTCGAGCAGACCGAAGTACGCGGTCAGTCCGCTGTAGCCGAGCGCGCCGAGGTGGACCGGCGCCTCGCCCAGGGACAGGTCGACGGGGGCCACGTCCCCGCCGTCGCTGAGCGCGTACCGCTGGACGCCGAAGGTGCCGCTCACCACCTCGCCCACGGGGTGTCCGGGGTGCCGGGACTCGACGACGTGGCCGATGCCGGCCGCGCGCATCACCTCGCCCAGGCCGACGGGGGGCACGTAGCTGCGGCCCTCGTTCATCCAGGAACGCATCGCCGGGTCGAGGGAGAGGTAGTCGACCTGCACGAGGAACTCCCCCTCGCCCGGCTGCGGGGCCGGTTCCTCGGCGTACTGGAAGTCGGAGGCGGCGGGCAGGCCGACGGGGCGTGCCACGAGGCGGTACTGGGCGTTGGTCCGGGTCATGCGGCTGTCCTTGTCGTGTGCGGTGGTGTGGCCGGGGGCAGGGCGGGCGGGGGTCACCTGCTGCCCGGCCGGACGACCAGACGGCCCCGGACCGCGCCGCGGCGGATGCGGTCCAGGCCCTCGTTGAGCTCGGCGAACGGGATCTCCTCGACGGCCGGTGTGATGCGGCTCTGGGCGATGTAGTCGAGCACCTGCCGGTACTCGTCCTTGCCGGCGCCGTACGAGCCGCGCAGTTCCACGCTCTTGCGGACCAGGTTGCCGGTGGCGAAGCTCGTGGTCCGTGTGCCCAGGCCCACGACGACCACCCGGCCGCGGCGGCGTACGACGTCGACCGCGGCGGATGTCGTGGAGCCCACGCCCGCGAAGTCGACGACGGCGTCGGGCCGCAGGCCGGCGAGTGCGGTGACGTCGGTGAAGCAGTCGCTCGCCCCCGCCGCGCGGGCCGCGTCGAAGGTGTCCGGGTTGATGTCCACACCGTAGACCGTGGCTCCCGCGAGCACTCCGGTACGGACCCCGTTCAGGCCGAGGCCGCCCAGTCCGACGACGGCGATCACCTCCCCCGGCCTGGCGCGGGCCTCGGTGCGGACGGCGTGGTAGGCGGTGACGACCGAGTCGGTGGCGACGGCCGCGTGGACCGTGGAGACGGCGTCGGGTATGCGGACGAGGGTGGAGGCGTGGGCCACCAGGCGCTCGGCGTAGCCGCCGTCGACACCGATGCCCGGTGCGTAGTGCGCCTGGACCTCGGGGTGCGCGATGATCGCGACGGCGACGCGGTCGCCCACCGTGTACTCCCGCACGCCCTCGCCGAGGGCGGACACGGTGCCCGCGACCTCGTGGCCGAGGGTGAAGGGCGGGCGCCGGGTCAACTCCATCGTGCCGTCGAGGGCGTGGACGTCGGAGTGGCACAGACCGGCGGCCTCGACGTCCACCACCACCCAGCCGGCGTCCGGCACCGGGTCCGGCACGTCCATCAGCCGTAAGGGTGTGCCCTGGGACACGTATCGGAAGGCCTTCATCGGTGAACTCCACACCTCGGTCCGAGCGGACCGGCGCGGTGCGGCACCGCGCCGGTCCTCCTACATGAGGTGTACGGTCCGCAGGCCCTGGATGGTTCGCATGACAACGGCCGTCCCGACGGGGGGTGCGGGACGGCCGTCGCAGCCCCCCACTCCTCGACCGAGCGAGGGGCGTGCACAGACTACAACGGTCCGGTCGGTCCTGGGTCCGCGTTGACGCACGTGTGCACGGGTGGACACCTCGGCCACGGCCGCGGCGCGGGGCAGCACATTGACTTACGTCACGTTCCCCTTGCCCCGCGGGGCGGATCCCCGCGTCATCGGGCACCCCGCGGCGCCCCGTCCTTCGACCGTCAAGTGACCGATGTGCGGATCGGGTCCCCGGGCGAACAGTGGGAGGCGCAGGCTTCCTACCACGGAGGGGAACTCCCGTCATGCACCGTGATCAGTCACCACTGCGGGCGCGGTCGACGCCCCGGCATCTGCCGTCGCTGTTCCTGGACCTCGACCAGATGCTCGACGAATTCACCCGGCAGCCGCTCCAGGCGGAGTTCCGGTTCGACGCGGAGATGCCCGCGGTGATCACCGTCGAGTTCCTGGCGGAGCGGGGACCGAGTCTCATCTGGCGGATCGGGCGCGAGCTGCTGTACCGCGGCCTGACGTCGATGAGCGGCTGCGCCGATGTGCGGATGTGGCCGACGCTGCCCGGTGAGCGCCCCTCGTCCTGGCTGCTCCTGGAATCGCAGGAGGTGGAGGCCCTCTTCGAGCTGCCCACCGGGCCGCTCGCCGAGTGGCTGGAGGCCAGCTACCGGATCACCTCGGCGGAGACGGAGATGGACGGTCTGGACTGGGACGGCTTCCTGCTCCGGTTGCTCGACGGTCCGGCGGCGCCGTCGGAGTGAGCGGGGCCGGGCAGGGAGGACTTGCACCCCGGTGCGTCACCTGTCAGAGTGGTGACGCACAAGCTTGCCGGGAGTGGACCGGCGGGCGGCACCATCACATGTGTGCCGCCCCCGGACACCCGAGGACAGCGCTGTGCCGCAGGCCGCACCCGCGGCGGACGAGGAGGAATGACGTGAAGAGCAGCAACCCGGTCTTCTCCCGCTGGGGCGCCAACCGTGACGCCGCCCCCGCCGGGGCGCACACGCGCCACCCGGTGGGCGCCACGGCCGGTGGCCGGCCGGCGGACGACTACCTGACCAATCCCTACGCCCCGGCCGCCGGTGCGGGCCCCGACGCCGGCGCACGGACCGCGGGGACCGCGATCACGATGGACGACGTCGTCGTCCGCACCGCGACCACGCTCGGCACCGCGGTGCTGACGGCCGTGCTGTCCTGGCTGCTGCTGCCCGTCGACGAGGCGAACATCGGCCGGTCGTACGGCATCGCCGTGGGCGCCGCCCTGATCGCCTTCGTCCTGTCGCTGGTCCAGGCGTTCAGGCGGGCGCCGGCCCCGGCGCTGATCCTCGGCTACGCGGCGTTCGAGGGTGTCTTCCTCGGCGTCATCTCCAGTGCCACCTCGACGTACATCGCGCCGGGCGTGGTCGTCCAGGCGGTGCTCGGCACCTTCGCCGTGTCCGCCGGCGTCCTGATCGCCTACCGGATGCGCTGGATCCGCGTCGACCGGCGCTTCGCCGGGTTCGTCGCCTCGGCCGCGACCGGCTTCCTGCTGCTGCTCGCCGCCGACCTGCTCTTCTCCGCCTTCGGCGCGGGCCACGGCCTCGGTTTCCACAGCGGCGGCCTCGGCATCCTCTTCGGCGTGATCGGCATCCTGCTCGGCGCGGCCTTCCTCGCCCTGGACTTCAAGCAGGTCGAGGACGCCGTCGCCTACGGCGCCCCCCGCGAGGAGGCGTGGCTGGCCGCCTTCGGTCTCACCATGACACTGGTGTGGATCTACCTCCAGGTGCTCCAGGTGCTGTCCATCCTCAACAGCGACAACTGAGTTCTCCGGCACCGGAAGGGGCATGCGCGGCGCGCATGCCCCTTCGGCGTGTCCGTCCACGGGCCGCCCGCGCTGAACCGGCGCGGGACCCGGCTCGTTCTCCCATCACGACGACCTGACCGCGCGTCGGGTGCCGGCCGGGACCGCCCCGGGCGGTCCCGGACCGACAGAACGCGAGAGGCATCCATGAGCGCGCAAGAGCACTGCCCGTACCAGGACGGCAGGGTGGTCATCGATCACGCCTTCAAGGCCGACTCCCCCGCACGGTACGCCCGGCTCCGGCAGTTCGGACCCATCCACCCGGCCGAGTTCCACCTCGGTCTGAAGGGCTGGGTGGTCGTCGGCCACGACCTGGCCCGTCAGGCGCTGACCCATCCCGCCCTGCTCAAGGACGCCACGCCCGCCGCCGAGGCCCTGGCCGCCGCCGGATACGTCCTCCACCAGCCGTCGGTGGGACTCGGCGCGCAGATGATGGAGGCCGACCCGCCCGAGCACACCCGCCTGCGCCGGCTGGCCTCGGCCGCCTTCACTCCCCGCCGTACGGCCGAACTCGCCCCGCGCATCGAGCGGATCGCCCACGACCTGATCGACGCCATGCCGCCGTCGGGCGAGCTGGACCTCGTCGAGGCCTTCAACGCCCCGCTGCCCGCGACGGTCATCGCCGAACTCCTCGGCATCCCGCACCGGCACCACCTGGACTTCCACCGCTGGTCGGGGCAGGCCCTCCAGGTGGCCTCGCCCGGGCACCGCCCGGCCCTCGCCGCTCTGCACGGGCTGCTGGCCGGCCTGGTCGCCGACAAGCGCCACCACCCCCAGGACGACCTGCTGTCCGCCCTGGTGGCCGTGCGCGACGAGGAGGACGGCCGGCTCTCCGAGGAGGAACTGGTCGGCACCGCCATGATGCTGGTCGTCGCCGGCCACGAGAGCACGGTGAACCTGCTGGGCAACGCCGTGCTGGCCCTGCTGCGGCACCCCGGCCAGCTGCGGCTGCTGCGCGAGCGGCCCGAGCTGGTGCCCGGCGCGGTGGAGGAGTTCCTGCGCTACGACACGTCCGTCGAGCGCTCCACGAGCCGCTACGCCGCCGAGGACCTCGAACTGGGCGGGGTGCCGATCCCCCGGGGCGGCATGGTCGTCGTCGCTCTCGGCTCGGCCGGGCACGACGCCTCGCAGCAGGACGGCGACGACCCCGCCGTGCTCGACGTGACCCGGCCGAACGCCCGCCATCTCGCCTTCGGCCACGGCATCCACTACTGCCTCGGCGCCCCGCTCGCCCGCCTGGAGACGGCCATCGCGCTGCGCACCCTGCTGTCCCGCGTCCCCGAACTGGAACTGGCGGCACCGCCGGACTCGCTCGACTGGATCGGTTCCGGGATCATCCGCGGCGTGCTGTCCCTGCCGGTGCGCTACCGCGTCGGCTGACCCGGCCGCCCGCGAAGGGCCCGGCGCACGACGAAGTCCCGGCCCGCGCCACGGGGCGCGGGCCGGGACGGCACCGGTCGGGGTTCGGTCAGACGGTCCGGGTGCGCAGCTGGCGGGCCTTCCAGCCCAGCAGCAGGGCCTGGAGGATGAACCACACCCCGCCACCCGTGGCGTACACGGACAGCACGTCGAGCGAGGGGCTGTCGCCCGCGGCCTGGACGTTGTAGAAGAAGCCGACCAGGAAGGACAGCCCGCCCGAGATCAGGGTCGGCCACTGCCTGCCCAGCTCGGGACCGCGCCGCCGCAGCCCGACGACCACCTGGGCGGCGCCGGAGACGACGGCCCAGGCACCGAACACATGGAGCACCGGTGCGACACCGCCGGCCCCGGCGATGCCGACCGCGAGGGCGGCCACGGTGCTGAGCACCCCGTTGAACGCGGTCACCCGGCGCTCGGAACCGTCAGGGGTGGCGCGGTAGTCGATCAGCGAGGAGACCGCGTCGATCAGCGGGTAGACGACGAGCAGGGTGATGGCCACGGCGTCGACGTTCTCGTGGGCTCCGGCGAACGCCAGGGCCCATGCCACGGCCAGCACGCCGCGGCCCAGGTACAGCCTCAGCAGGGAGGAACGTCCGTCCGCCGCCGCCGGGTTCGACGGTGCCGCTGTCTGCGTGCTCATGAGGGATGGGGCCTTTCTCGGGTCGGGTGGTCGGTGGCCGGGTCAGTGCCGGGACGGCAGGACGCAGCGGAAGCTGGAGGCGGCGGCCGGGTCGCCGTGGCCGTCGTAGCGGGACACCGACGGGTAGCTGCACAGGTCGCGGGTGACGGTCTTGTGCTCGGCGTTGACCAGGGTGGCGGGCAGCGTCCTGGGGGCCTTGCCCTTCTCGACCCAGGTGCGCAGCGCGCCGAGGTCGTCGGCCGTGGCACCGCTGCCGTTGTTCAGGCCGCAGTGCGCCGTGCCCGGGGCGAGGAAGAGACGGTAGAAGTCGTCGACCTTCTTGGTTCCGCCCAGCTCCTGCTCGACCTGCTCGCGGTACTTCACGGTGCCCTGGGCGGGGATGTACTGGTCGGCCTGGCCGTGCCAGGTCAGCAGCTTGCCGCCGGACTTGCGGAAGGCGGACAGGTCCGGGTCGTCGGTGCCGATGATCTTGTCGTACTCGGCCTCGGACTGCTTGAACAGCCGCGTGAAGTCACTGTAGGTGATCTTCGTGAGGTCGAAGGAGGGGTCCTTCTCCAGCCAGGTCTGGACCCAGGCGGCGGGCACCGGGAAGGGGAAGCCCTTGACGACGCCGTTCGCGTCCGGCGGGGTGACGCCGGCCAGGGCCGACAGGTCGGCGCCGATCGGGACGCCGGCCCACAGCTTCTTGCCCGAGGTGGTGCGCGGGCCGTCCCAGATCTTGCGGACCACGGCCGCGTCGGCCGCCGTGATGGTCAGCTCCTTGCCGTCGCACACCACCTTGGTGCCGATCAGCCGGCGCGGGTCGAAGTCGCACCGGGCCGGGTCGTTGACCAGGCCGTCCTTGACGCCGTCGAGCGGGTCACAGGCCTTGACGGCGGCGCCGGTGAAGGCCGCGAACTCGCAGGAGGTCGGGTAGGTCTTCTCGTTGTTCATGACCACCTGCGGCCACAGGGTGGCGACCTCGAACTCGTCCCAGTTGACGGCGGGCGCGTTGGCGAGGATGCCGTCGTAGTCGTCGGGGTGGCGCTGGGCCTCCATGTAGCCCTGGCGTCCGCCGGTGGAGCAGCCGTTGAAGTACGCGTAGGAGGCGGGCCTGCTGTAGAAGCCGCCGATGACGTCCTTCGCGACGACCGCGGCCTCGTGCTCGGAGCGGCTGGCGAAGTTCTTCAGCAGCGCCTTGTCCACCTTGCCCCCGCCGGTCAGGGCCCAGCCGGTGTCGATGTAGGTGCTGACGCCGGCGTCGGTGGTCGCGGCGGCGTACCCGTTCTTGACCGCGGCGGCCAGGCCCGCGCCGTAGTCGCCCGCGGCGTAGGCCGAGCCGCCGATCGTCTGGAGGCGGCCGTTCCAGCCCTTCAGCGGGAGCCAGACGCGCACCTTGGCGTGGTCGCCCTGACCCGGGTGGGTCAGCGTCACCGTCACGTCGCAGAACGCCGGTACGTCGGGGATCTGCGCCCCGGGCAGCGGGGTGACCGGGGGCACGTCCACGGTGCCCGCCGCGTGGCTGACGACGGTCACGCTCTCCACCTTGGTGCCGGCGGGGGCCTTCACGGGCAGCGACCGGCAGCCGAGCGGCGCGGAGGCGGCGTTCGCCGGCTCCGCCGACGCGGTCGGCACCCACAGCGCGGCGGCCAGCGGCACACCGGCGGCGAGGGCAGTCAGAAGTGTGCGTCTCATTGGTTTCCATCCCGGAAGTAGGTGTGCGCCTCACCGCGGCGACGCAGGTGCACATCACATGAGCTGAACAGGGGCGGGGCCGGCGGGCCTGCACGGGCGGACGTCCGCTCGCGTGCCTCCGCGACCTCGGTACGCGACCCGAGGCGGTCTCGGGTGCCGAAGACTGAGCCAGACACTATCACCGGTTTAACTGGTGACGAAAGAGGAAGGGTCACATGTCTTGCGACCACATGTCTTGCGACCACATGTCGTACGGCCGCGCGGAGACGTCGCCCCGCAGCCGTGGGCGCCTGCTCGGCCCGTGCTCCCACTCTGGCCGGGCCGGCCCCGGCCCCACCACCGTCAGTTGACGGTCCGTGGCCACGGTCCGGTGCCGGCACCCGCCGATGGGCGGTTGGGTCATTCGACGGTCGGGCAAGGGCGGGCCCTACGCGCCGGGGATGTCCATCTCCAGCCAGACCGTCTTGCCCCGGCCGCTCGGAGAGGTGTTCCACGTGTGCGCCAATGCGTCGACCAGGTACAGGCCCCGGCCGTGTTCCGCCCGCGCGCTGCCCTCCTCGGTGAGCGAGTACGCGGTGGGCACGGGCGGGTCGCTGTCCGAGTCCCGCACCTCGAGACGCACCCGGTGACCGGAGGCCCGCAGCCGCACGTCCACATCGCTGCCCGCGTGGACGAGCGCGTTGGTCACCAGTTCCGAGGTGATGAGTTCGAGGTCGTCCGACAGATCGGCCAGACCCCACTCGCACAGGCACTCGTGCACGAAGCCGCGGGCCTCCCGGACCGCCCGCAGATCACGCCGGTGGACGTGGAAACGCGCGGTCCGGGGCGCGGCGGAGTCGTCCGCTCCCTCGTAGCGGGCCAGCAGCAGCGCGGCGTCGTCGCGCCGGCCCGGCGTGCCCGCCAGCAGGCGGTCCGCCAGGGTCTCCAGGTCGGCGCCCGCCCCGCCGGCACCCAGGCGGGCGCCGACGTCGTCGCGATCCGGTTCGTGCACCCCGTCCGAGTAGAGCACGAGCACGGTTCCGGGCGGGAGCGTGTGCTCCCGGGAGCGGTACGGAGTGCGCCCGTGCAGCCCGAGCGGCACGTTGGCCGGTGCCCACAGCGGTCGGACGGTGCCGTCGGACAGCCGGGCGAGCGGCGCCGGATGTCCGGCCAGCGCCACCTCGGCCACCCCCGTCCCGGTGTCCACGGCCACCACGCAGCAGGTGGCGAGCAGTTCGGTGCCCATGCGGGACAGCAGCCGGTCGGTGCGGTCGAGCAGCGCGGCCGGCCCGTGGCCCTCGGTGGCGTAGGCGGCCACCGAGGTGCGCAGCTGGCCCATGACGGCGGCGCTCTCCAGCGTGTGGCCCTCGACGTCCCCGACGACCAGCATCACGCGGTCGTCCGGCATGGTGATCACGTCGTACCAGTCGCCGCCCGCCTCGCTCGCGGCCTGGGCCGGCCGGTACCGGGCCGTGGTGGGCAGCCGGGGCGCCTCGGGGAGGGCGGCGGGCAGCAGCCGCCGCTGCATGCCCTCGGTGAGCGCCTGGCGTGCGGCGCTGAGCTGGATGCGCTGGACCGCCGCGCCCAGCAGCCCGGCCATCATGGTCAGCACGGCCCGCTCCTCGGGCGGGAACGTGCGCGGCCCGTCGAACGACAGGCAGCAGACCCCGACCACCGGGGCGGCGCCGGTCATCGGCAGGTCGACCACGTGCCGGCTGCCGACCAGCGGCAGGTAGGCGGCGGCGCGCCGCCCGTCGCCCCCGCCGTCGCCGGGCACACCGCTGGACGGATCCCCGGGGCCGGCGTCCGGGACGCGGCCCGCGGCCCGCGCGCCGGCGGAGCCCGGGACGAACAGCGCCCGCCCCCGCATCGCCCGCGCGGCGGGCGTGTCCGCGTGCAGGGCGCCGCCGTGCAGCTCGGCCACCAGGTCCGCGGAGTCCCCGCTGTGGCCGAGTACCCACAGCCGGCCCTCGGCGGCCGAGGTCAGCGCCAGCGCTCGGGCGCGCATCGGGGCCACGACACAGAACTCCGCCACCCCGACGACGTCCTCCATGGTGGTCGCCCGGTTCAGCATCTCCGTCAGCCGCTGGAGGGCGTACAGCAGGGTCATCCCCGCGGAGCCGGGCACACCCGGCACCCCCCGGACGGCGGCCTGCTCCCCGGCCGCGGCCGGCGGTTCGGCGGTGCCGAACACCGGTACCAGCACGGGCAGGCTGCCGGGCGCGATCGTGGCGCCGCGGGCGTGGAGACCGGCCAGCAGGACGCCCAGCCGGTCGCCGATCCGGGTGAGTTCCCGGGAGTCGGTGCTGCCGTAGTCCCCGCTGTCCTCGGTGCGCAGCACGGTCAGCGAACCGAAACGGCGCCCTTCCGCCTCCAGCGCGACGGAGGCGACGGTGTACGGGTAGGCCAGCGCCCCGCTCTCCGGTTCGGCGAGCGGGTCCGGTTCGGCCAGGAACGCCGGACGCTGCCCGGCCAGGGCGCGCGCGGAGGCGTAGGGGGAGTCCAGCTTCATGCGGCCGGGAAGCGTGAGCATGGACGGCGGGCTGCCGCCGATCATGGCGGCGCGCAGTTCGCCGCCGTCGGGGGTGAGCAGGTACACGGCGGCCGTGACGGCGTGCAGACGGTGAGCGGCCTGGTGCACGGCACGGTGCAGCAGCGCCGTCAGCTCGTCCCCGAGCACCCCGGCGGCTCCGGGCCCCCGGCCGTCCGGGAACCCGGCGTCTGGAGCGCTGCGGTCGTCCATGAACCCTTCCGGCCAGAGCCGCCCCTTCTCGGGGGACATGTCACACCTTGTCCGCTTCCTCGGTTTCTCCGGTCACGGTACCCATCCGCTCCTCCTTCAGCCACCGGGAGTGGTACCGCTCGGCCCAGGACCGGCTGACGTATCCGGTGCGCATGCCGAGCCGCGCCTCCGGATCCTCGAACGCCCGGCGCATGTGTCCGAGGAGTACGAAGGTGATGGCCCAGGCCAGGAGGTCGTGGACGAAGATCGCGCTGGTGCGGGAGATGAAGGGCAGCAGCCCCATGAACCACATCAGCAGACCGGTGGACATCATCACCAGCACGGCGCCGGCGATCCAGCCCGCGTAGATCTTCTGGCCCGCGTTGAACTTGCCGGCCGGCCGCGCCTCGGGCCAGTTCCGGCGCTTGCGCACGGCCCGCAGCCACTGCCGGTCGTACACCGCGAAGCGGTTCAGCCTGCGCAGGTCCGCCCGGAAGTCGGCGGAGAGGAGTCCGAGCAGGAAGGGGACCGGCAGGCAGATGCCCGACCACTCGTGCAGCGTGACCATCAGGTGGCGCCGCCCGACGAGCTGGGCCAGCGGCCCCAGGTACAGGCAGGCGGCGGTGACCAGGCACACGAGCATCAGGTAGCCGGTGGCCCGGTGGACCATGCGCTCGGCGGTGCTGAACCGGCGCACACGGCCGGGCGGTTCAGGCCGCGTCGCTGTGCCGGTCGGCGTCGTCGAGCCAGCCGTCGACTGCATAACCGCGTTCCTCCCAGTAGCCGGGAACGACCTTGTCGGTGACCGAGATGCCGGACAGCCACTTGGCCGACTTGTAGAAGTACATGGGGGCCACGTAGAGGCGGACCGGTCCCCCGTGCTGGTGGGTGATGGGCTTGTCCTGCATGTTCAGCGCCACCAGGACGTCGGAGCGGCGGGCCTGTTCCAGGGTGAGGCTCTCGGTGTAGGCGCCGTCGAAACAGGTGAAGCGGACCGCCGCGCCCGGGGAGCGCACCCCGACGGCGTCCAGGATGTCCGCCAGCTTCACCCCTTCGAAGGGTGTCTTGTCCACCCGCCACCCGTCCGTGCACAGCACGTCGTGGACGACCCGGGTCTGCGGCATCGCGCGCAGTTCGTCGAGCGTGTAGGTCTTCGGCTTCTCCACCAGACCGTCGACCTTGAGTGCGTAGTTCGTCGCGTCCTTGTGCGGCACCGAGCCGACGACGCTGTAGTACCGGAAGCCGCCCGGGTTGGGCAGCAGACCGGTCAGGCCCGTGGCGTCGACCTGGGAGGCGGCACCGAGGAACCCCTCCCAGCCGCGCTGGAGATAGGGCGCGGCGGCGAGCCCGGCGGCTCCCGCTCCGAGCATGCCCAGCATCGCCCGCCGTCCCACCGGTGCGCCCCCGGCCCCGCGCTTCGGCTTTCCTGCCATGGTCAGTGTGCTCCTTAGAGGTGGCGACGATCCCGGCGAGGTGCGGCCGGACGCAGGCACCGGTTCGGGCGGGCCCACACGTGTGCACACGGTCGGCCGTTTCCGACACCGTCACCTGTTCAACTGGTGACGATGGTGGCACGTTCGTCCAGGACTGTCAACGGACGCGCACATATGTGTGAACCCTCACTCCCGGGAAACGGCGGACGAATCCCGGGAAACGACGGACGCCCGCCTGTTACACTTGCGGGGACGTTGACCGTGTATCGAGGAGTCGCAGACGTGGTGGGTGAAGACGACATCTCCGGGTGAGATCCGGATCTGACGGCCACCGGCCGGTGCTCAGGAGCGCCGCCGACGTGGTCTGTCTCGTCGTACCCCTTTTCCCACGTCTGCCCTGGGCAGAGGTCCAAGCTCTGCCCTCAGTACCTCAGAGGTCGCCTCCATGTCCGACGCCGCCGTCGTCTGCTCGAACCTGTCCTTCGCCTGGCCCGACGACACCCCGGTCTTCCACGACCTGTCCTTCACCGTGACCACCGGCCGCACGGGCCTCGTCGCTCCCAACGGCTCCGGCAAGAGCACCCTGCTCAAGCTGATCGCCGGCGAACTCAAGCCCGCCACCGGCTCGGTGTCGGTGGCCGGCACGCTCGGCTACCTCCCCCAGAGCCTGCCCCTGACCGGCAACCTCACCGTCGCCGAGGTCCTCGGCGTCGCCGCGGTGATCCGCGCCATCGACGCCGTCGAATCCGGTGACGTGAGCGAGGAGCACTTCACCACCATCGGCGACGACTGGGACATCGAGGAGCGCACCCGCGCCCAGCTCGACCGCCTGGGCCTCGCCGACCTCACCCTGGACCGCAGCCTGAGCACGCTCAGCGGCGGCCAGGTCGTCTCCCTCGGCCTCGCCGCCCAGCTGCTCAAGCGCCCCGACGTGCTGCTGCTCGACGAACCGACCAACAACCTCGACCTGGCGGCCCGGCGCAAGCTCTACGACGTGCTCGGGGACTTCAACGGCTGTCTGCTGCTCGTCAGCCACGACCGCGCGCTGCTCGACCGCATGGAGCGCATCGCCGAACTCGGCAGCGACGAACTGCGCTTCTACGGCGGCAACTTCACCGAGTACGAGGAGGCCGTGCGCGCCGAGCAGGAGGTCGCCGAGAAGAACGTCCGCAACGCCGAGGCGGAGCTGAAGCGGGAGAAGCGGGAGATGCAGCAGGCCCGCGAGCGCGCCGAGCGGCGCGCGAGCAACGCCGCCAAGAACCTCAAGAACGCCGGGCTGCCGAAGATCTTCGCCGGCAACATGAAGCGCGGCGCGCAGGAGGCCGCGGGCAAGGCCGGCACGATGCACGCCTCCCGGGTCAGCGAGGCCAAGGCCCGCCTCGACGAGGCCGGACGCGCGCTGCGCGACGAGCAGCGCCTCACCCTGGAACTGCCCGACACCCAGGTGCCCGCCGGACGCAACCTCTTCCTCGGCGAGGGCATGGAGGTCCGCCACGCGGGCAAGGCCGTGTTCGCCGACGGCGGCGTCGACCTGACCATCCGCGGCCCCGAGCGCATCGCGCTGACCGGCCCCAACGGCGCGGGCAAGACCACACTGCTGCGGCTGATCACCGGCGACCTCGCCCCGGACGGCGGGGAGATCAAGCGCAACGACGGACGCATCGCCTACCTCTCGCAGCGCCTGGACCTGCTGGACCTGGACCGCACCGTGGCGGAGAACTTCGCCAGGTTCGCCCCCGAACGGCCCGAGGCGGAGCGGATGAACCTGCTCGCCCGCTTCCTCTTCCGCGGCGCCCGGGCCCATCTGCCCGTCGGCGTCCTGTCCGGCGGCGAACGGCTGCGCGCCACCCTGGCCTGCGTGCTGTGCGCCGAACCGGCCCCCCACCTGCTCCTGCTCGACGAGCCGACCAACAACCTCGACCTCGTCAGCGCCGGACAGCTGGAGAGCGCGCTCAACTCCTACCAGGGCGCCTTCATGGTCGTCAGCCACGACGAGCGGTTCCTCGCCGAGATCGGGGTGAACCGCTGGCTGCGGCTGGCCGACGGGGCGCTCAAGGAGACCGGGGCCCCGGCGGTGTGAGCCGCCGGCGTGTGACGTGACCCGCGTCCGAGGCCGTGTGCCCGGCGGGCCGACCACCGATCACGTTGGACGGTTCCCTGTGCCCCAACCCGCTCTGCTCGCCCGTGACGTCGTCCGCGCCCTCGGCGGCCGTCGCGTCCTCGACGGCGTCTCCCTGACCGCCTCTCCCGGCCACCGCATCGGCCTGATCGGGGAGAACGGCGTCGGCAAGTCCACCCTGCTGCGGGTGCTGGCCGGCGTCGACGAACCCGACGCGGGGAGCGTCACGCGCCCCGGCGACCTCGGCTTCCTGCACCAGGAGATGCCCTTCGACGCCGGCTCGACCATCGCCGCGGTGCTCGATCAGGCGCTGCGCGAGGCCCGTGAGGACCTCGCGGAGCTCGAACGGCTCGGCGAGGAGCTGGCCCGCGTCCCGGAGGACGATCCCGGCCACGCCGAACTCCTCCAGACCTACGGCCGGCGGCTGGAACAGGCCCAGGACCGCGAGTCCTGGGACGCCGACCGCCGCGCGGCCCTGGTGCTGGACGGCCTGGGCCTCGGCTCGGTCGGGCACGAGCGCACGCTCGGCTCGCTGTCCGGCGGGCAGCGCGGGCGGCTGGCCCTGGCCGCGCTGCTCGTGCGCAGGCCGTCGGCGCTGCTGCTGGACGAGCCCACCAACCACCTCGACGACACGGCGGCCGCGTTCCTGGAGGAGCAGGTCCGCGGCCTGCCCGGAACCGTGGTCGTCGCCAGTCACGACCGGGCGTTCCTCGACGCGGTCTGCACCGACCTGATCGACCTCGACCCCGCGGTGGACGGTCCGGTCCGCTACGGCGGCACCTACAGCGCCTACCTGGCGGACAAGCGCGCCGAACGGGAGCGCTGGGAGCGGCGGTACGCCGAGGAGCAGGAGGAACTGGAGGAACTGCGGCAGTCCGCGGGCGTCACCGCGCACCGGGTCGCACCGGACCGGGGCCGCACCGACAACGAGAAGATGGGCTACGGCCACCGGGCCGGCCGGGTGCAGAACCAGATCTCCCGCCGGGTGCGCAACGCCGCCCGGCGGCTGGAGGAGCTGGAGCGCACCCAGGTCGCCGAGCCGCCCCGGCCGCTGCGGTTCGCGGCCGGGGAACTGGCCGCCCGCACGGAGGAGAGCCCCCAGCCACTGGTGTCCCTGCGCGACGTACGGGTGCCCGGCCGGCTCGCGCTGGACACGCTGGACGTCTCGCCGACCGACCGGCTGCTGGTCACCGGTGGCAACGGCGCGGGCAAGTCGACCCTGCTCGCCGTGCTCGCCGGACAGCTGCCGGCCGAGGGGGAGGTGCGCAGGCGACGCCGGCTCACGGTCGGCCTGCTCACCCAGGACACCGTCTTCGACCGGCCCGGACGCACGGTCCGCGACACGTACGAGCTGTCGCTGGGCCCGGCGCGCGCCGAGAAGGTGCCGCTGGGCTCACTCGGTCTCCTGCACGAGGCAGATATGGACAAACCCGTCGGCGGGCTGTCTGTGGGGCAGCGCCGGCGGCTCGCGCTGGCCCTCCTGGTGGCCCGCCCGCCGCACCTGCTGCTGCTCGACGAACCCACCAACCACCTGTCCCCCACCCTGTGCGACGAACTGGAGGCCGCGCTCGGCACCGGCCCCGGCGCGATCGTCCTCGCCAGCCACGACCGCTGGCTGCGACGCCGCTGGCAGGGCCGCGAGATCCATCTGGAGCCGGGAAGCGGACGGCGGGATGACCCGGGGGCGTCCGGTTCGCGGGGCTGAGCCGGGGGCGCCCTGCGAGGGTGGCGGGCGCTGGGGGCGATGCAGGGGGCGAGGGCGGCATGGCGGGGCGGGGCCGCCTTGCCGTCCTCTTCCCGCCGTCCGACCCGGTGCTCGGGCGTGCGGGGGCGGGGTGCCGGGGCCGCGATGCCGGAGCGGGACCGCCGGCCCGAAATGCGCCCCCACCCGGTGTCTCCCGCCCCCTCCCGGTGCCTGTGATCGCGATCCCTCTGTACTGTGACGACCGAAGCCCGTTCCGAGCGACACCGCCCGGAACGGTGACGTGTCTTGCGCTCCACGGCAGTCACCTGTCAAGATGGTGATGTGAACCTTGACCACGTCTTCGTATGCGGGCACCCGGCGCTCGACTTCGCGGCCACTCTCCGCGCCCGGCGCTCGACCCGGTTCGAGATGTTCGTGACACCGGAGCGGCTCAACGCCTGGTACCTGGAGTCCGGTCTCGTGGACACGATCACACCGGGCGACGAGCAGGACGTCCGGGCGGCGACGACCGTGCGCGAGGCCATCTACCGTCTCGTCACCAACCGCCGTCGCGGTGAGGAGTTCGACCGCGAGGCACTCGCCGTGGTCAACGGCGCCGCGCGCGAGACCCCCGTGACGCCGCAGCTCACCACGGCCGGGCGGCACAACGAGGCGACCCCCGGGCAGGCCCTGGCGACCGTCGCGCGGCAGGCCGTCGAACTGCTCAGCGGCCCGGACGTCCCCCTGATGAAGGAGTGCGGCAACCCGGAGTGCACGCGCGTCTACATCGACCGCTCCCGGGGCATGCGGCGCCAGTGGTGCGGCATGGAGTCGTGCGGCAACAAGATCAAGGCGGCCGCCTACCGCGCACGGAAGAAGACCGCGCCCGCCATGCCCGTACGATGACCTGCTGACCCAGGCACGGCTCGCGCCACCCGAACGAGCGCACGCGAACCCGCGGACGCGAACCCGCGGACGCCCGTTCAGTCCGCCGCCAGTGCCCTGAGCGTCCTGCGGAACCTGCCCGCCAGCATCCCCCGGGTCCAGCGCACGGACGGCGGGAGGCCGGCGTACAGCCGGTCCCGGCCGGGAAGCGGCTCCGGGTGCTCCAGGAGACCGAGGACCAGATGCGGTCCGCCGTGCGGGACGGCGTCGGCCAGCGCCTCGCGGAGCCGTACGACGTCCTCGTCCCGGATGACGGGGGCCAGCGCCCTGAGCAGCGGCTCCTCCACGCCGAGGCGTGCGGCCAGCAGTTCCTGGGCCCGGTGCGAGGCGAGCGTGCCCTCCCGCATCGCGTGCCCCCAGCTCACCGACCCGCCGACCCGGCGCTCCTCGGCGATCCGCGCGATCACACTCTCCAGTTCGTCGAGTGCCTCGGCCAGCGCGTCGGCGTCGTCGGCCAGCCGGTCGAGTCGGCGGACCCTCTCGGGGAACCGCTCACGCAGCGCCGGCCAGAACAGCTCGTCCTTGCCGCGGTGGAGACGGCGCACGAAGTCGACGAACCACTGCACGGTCGTCACCAGCGTCTTCGTGTCGACGGCCGCACCGCCCGCCAGCCGCGTGAAGGACCCGGCGACGAGCTGTGCGCCCCGGGTCATGACACCGTGCACGGCGCACAGTTCCTCGAAGAGACGGGTGCCTTCCTTGGCCGGCACCTGCGTGGCGCACATCCGTAGACCTTTCTCACCAGAGAGCCGGGCCTCGGGCAGGCGTGCCACCCACACACCTGGTGCGGGCGGCTGCACGCGGTCACCGGACCGGCCGAGCACGGAACGTACCACAGAGACACGTGTCGGAAGATCCCGTGGAGGAGAAGTGTTTCGGCGCCCGTTTCGTGGCACGTGCTTCAGGTCCCCCGGCCGGGAAACACCGGCGGCCCCGAGCGGGGGACTCGGGGCCGCCGGCACGGGGACGGTCATCCGTCCGCCGGGGGGGGATGGACAACCCCCAGCAGGCCCGCCCCGGCCCCACCGCCCGCGTGTCCGACGGCGGGGCCTTCCAACTGGACAACGGACCCGGCGCCGGGAAGGTTCAGCGACCGCCCGGCGGATCCGGGGCACCTCACAGGTACAGGGCGCGATGGCTGCGGTAGGCGAACGCGTCACCGGAACTGAGGATGGTCACGATGTCCTCGCAGTAACGCCGGTACTCCGTCTCCTCCTCGGCCGGCAGCGTCACGGAGCCGGTCCGGGCCTGGCCCATGACCTGCCGCAAGGCGCCCAGGAGCCGCTGCGGCGGCGGGAGCAGCAACACCTCCATGACGCGCCGGAAGACGTCGACGAGGGTGTCCTTCCGTTCGGGCCGGTCGGCACCCGCTTCGGTGTCCGACCGGCCCGGCCCGGCCCGCCCGGTCCCGCCGGCCGCGGCGAACAGGTCGAGGCAGGCCGTCAGGTGCCCGAGGTCGGCCGCGTCGACCTCGATCGGGTACAGACTCGTCAGCTGGGTGCCGCCCGCGCCGTAGAGGGTGTACCCGGCCGGTTCGCCCGGGGCGTGCCCGGCTGATGTGTCCGTGGCGTGCCACTGGGACCACAGCGGCAGTTTCAGCAGCACCTGCACCCAGCTGTCGTAGGCGTCCGCGATGATCCGCTCGTCGTCGGACTCCAGATCCACGCTGTGGAGCAGGTAGAGGTGGCGCAGGAGCGGCTCCTCGAGGCTCTCGAACTTCGCGAAGAACACGGGATCGTCGGGGACCAGCACGTACAAGGGGGCTCCTCCTCTCACCGGCGTGACGACGCGTGAAGGCGAGCCGTCGGCCGGACCGGCCGGCCGGCGCGGCAGGCGCCCGTAGCGGCCTCGCGGCCGTGGAAGCCCGTCATGAGGACGAACGGCGCCGGCGCAGGATTCCGCATGCCTCACCCGCCGTCCTCGCGCCATCGGCGTCCCGGCACACCCGACGCCCGGCGAACGCGTACACGTGTACACCCCTGTGCGCGGGCATGTGTACACGGGTGGGCGGTACGGCCCGGGGACCTGCGGCTGTCACCTGGACATGATCCACCATGCCGGAGGGATCCACACCCCTGCGGACGTCCCATGGTGCCCACTCACTCAATACGTCACCGCCTTGACCGGTGACGCAATAAGGAGCATGATGAATCCCGTCCCCATTGACACGTCAGGTGAGGTGCACATGCCGGTCATACACACCCAGGGCCCGGTCACGCGCGGCGGAGACCCGCGCTCGACAGGTCGCGGCGCGCACTCCTATCGTCATGTGACGCGTCGGAGAATCGTCATGTGACGCATCGGAGACCCGTACGGCGCCGGAACGGCAAGTCGGCAGACTGATACGCCCCTGGCCACCGACTGCCATGCTTGCCCCGTGAGCCCCCCGTCCCGCAACGGACCGACTGGCCGGACAGCATGGCCTGTAGTACAGTCGGGCGCTAAACGGACTATGGAGTCCACTTACGGGCGTGCCGTGGCAGAAGCGTCTCCGCTTCCCGGTGCCGCGGCACGGCGACAGTCGGGGCAGCACCGTCCCTGCCACCGGACACGTCGACCCGGCAGTGGTGGGTTCCGGACACGCCCGTCCCGTGCGCCCATCCCCTGCCCGTTCCCACCGGGGTGCCATGACATGTCTGACATCGCCACAGGCATGCCGGAAACCACCTCGCGGCGGACGGCCCCGTCCCGGACCGGACGATGACCCCGCCGGACGGGCGACCAACGGCACGACGTGAGAATGACGAGGCCAGCGGCGAGATGGACGCGACAGTGCGCTACTCAATCCTCGGCACCGTGCGGGCATCGCGTGGTGACACCGAGATCGACCTGGGCCCCCCGAAGAGACTGGCCCTGCTCGCCCTGCTGCTCCTGCGCGCCCCCGGCCCGCTCTCCGTGGGCGAGGCCGTGGACATCCTGTGGGACGACGAGCCACCCGCCAGCGCCGTCAACGTGGTGCACCGGCACATCGGCGCGCTGCGCAGGACACTCGAACCCGAACTCCGCAGCAGGACGCACGCGACACACCTCGTGCGCGCCGCTGACGGATACCGCCTGCTCGTCGACGCCTCGACCTCGGATCTGCTGCACTTCCGCGACCTGCGCGCCCAGGCGCAGCTCGCGCTCAGGAGCGGCGCGCCGGAACGGGCCGCACAGCACTTCATGGAAGCGCTGCGGCTCTGGCGCGGTCCGACCGTGGCCGCCGGCACCCATGTGGCCCGGCACCCGGTGTTCACGTCGGTGGGGCACGAGTTCGTGGCGACGGTGAAGGAGGCGGCCGACACCGTCCTCACAGCGGAGCCCGCACTGACCGAAGAAGTGCTGACGATGCTGCGCCGCGCCGTGGAGAGCCACCCCTTCGACGAGGCCCTGCACTGCCGGATCATCGCGGCGCTGGCCGCCAGCGGCCGGCAGGCCGCGGCCCTGGAGCAGTTCGAGACCATCCGCCGGGGACTGGCCGAGGAACTGGGCGTCGAACCCGGCCCCGAACTCCGCGCCGCCCAGCAGCACCTCCTCCAGCGCCGGATCGCCGTCAGCACCGACCATCCGGCACCCCGGCCCGCGGGCGTCGCCACGCCGGCCCAGTTGCCCGCGGACTGCCTGTCCTTCGCCGGCCGCGAGCAGGCGCTGGGCCAGTGCCTGGAGCTGCTCCCGCTGGAGGGTGAGAGCCGGCCGCCCACGATGACCGCGGCCATCTGCGGCATGGCGGGTGTGGGCAAGACGACGCTGGCCGTGCACTGGGGCCACATGGTGGCAGACCACTTCCCCGACGGACAGATCTACGTGGACCTCCAGGGCCACCACCCGTCCCGGGCCCCCCTGGAACCGGGTGCGGCCATCGCCGAGGTCCTCGAGGCGCTCGGCGTGGAGAGCAGCCAGTCGTACCCGAGTGCCGCCGCCCTCGGCTCGGCCTACCGCAGCGCCCTGGCCGGGCGCCGGCTGCTGCTCCTCCTGGACGACGCGGTGGACTGCGAGCAGGTACGGCCGCTGCTGCCCGCCACCCCGGGGTGCCTCGCGATCGTCACGAGCCGGCGGCGGCTGGAGGGCCTCGCCGTCACCGACAACGCCCGGATCATCACGCTCGACCCCATGTCCCGGCAGGAGGGTCTCGAACTGCTCGACCGGCGACTGGGCACGGACCGGACCCGTGCCGAGCGGGCCGCCGCGGAGGAGCTGGTGGAATCGTGCGGCGGGCTGCCGCTGGCGCTGGCCGTCGTCGGCGCCCGTGCCCTGACGCAGCCGCGGTTCCCGCTGGCCTCGCTCACGGCCAGACTGCGCGACACGGCCGACAGCCTCGACGCCCTGTCCGGCCGGGACGCCCGCACGAGCACCCGCGACGCCTTCCACCGCTCCTACGACGCCCTGAGCAGCAGCGCCGCGCGCCTGTTCCGGCTGCTCGGCCTGCACCCCTCGCGGGACATCGCCCTGCCGGCCGCCGCCAGCCTGGCCGGCACCGATCTGCGCAGGACCCGGCAGGACGTGGCCGAGCTGATGGACCACCACCTGCTCGTCGAGCTGGTCGCCGGGCGGTACACCTGTCACGGACTGCTGCGCACCTACGCCGCGGAACTCAGCTCGCTGCTGGACTCGCCGAGCGCCCGGTCGGACGCGGTCGCCCGCATGGTCGAGCACTATCTGTACAGCGCCGAGGCCGCCACGGCGCTGCTCGCACCGCACCGCAGCACCGTGATCCTGCCGCCGCCGCGACCGGGTGTCCGTCCCCAGCACTTCCAGGGACGCGCGGACGCCGCCGAGTGGATCGTCGCCGAGCAGTACCTGCTGCCCGAACTCGCCCGCTCGCTGAGCCACTACCCGAGAGGCGACGCCTTCCGGCGGCAACTGACCTCGGCACTGGAGATGTGCGTCAGGGACGAGTAGGGGTGGCGGCCGGTTCCACGGGGCCGGTCCGCCGCGCGACGTCCACGACGGAGGCGTCCCCGGCGACCCCGACCCGGGCCGGGGGGCTGCCCGCTCAGGCGGCGGACCGCCCCCGGGAACCCAGCGCGCCGCGTCCGCCCACGCCTGGTCGGACGGAACCGCACCACTCGGCATCCGGTGCCCGGCCGGGGACAGGCCCCGGCGAACCGACGGCCCGCGCCGCGCACCCCGCACACGCCAGGACCGGCGCGTGGTGCCGGAGCCCCGGCCTGCGGGCGCGGATGCGGAGACCGCCCGGCGCCGACGCCCTCCCCAGGGCCGGGCGGCAGCACCGCGGCGTCGGTCACGGGGTGTCCGAGGCGGTCGAAGGGTGGGTTCCGGCGGGGTCCTCGCCCGGCCCGCCGTGCCTTTCACGCGCCCCCTCCCCGCCGGGACCATGCGGCTCCGGCGGCGGTCCCGGCGCGAGGACAACGATGTCTAAGCGGCCTCCGGCCGTACGACGGCGCGCAGCTTGCGCAGGGCGTTGTGCTGGCGGCTCTTGACCGTGCCGGCCGGCACACCGAGGATGCCGGCGGTCTCCTGGATGGTGCGGTCACACAGGTAGATGTGGACCAGCACGGCCCGGTGCTCGGGAGACAGCCGGCGCAGCAGCGGCTTGACCACCAGGGCATCGTGCACCGCCTCGGTGCCGTCGGTGCCCGACACGGGGTCGTTGTAGTTGTCTCCGATGACTTCCCTCCGGGCGTGGGGTTTGCGCACCCAGTCGATTACCAGGTGCCGCGTCACGGTGAAGAGCCAGCCGCGGACCGATCCCTCCATCCCCACCAGGCGGTCGATGTTCCGCCAGGCCCGGATGATGGTCTCCTGGACGATGTCCTCGGCCAGTCCGTGGTCACCCAGCATCTTCTCGGCGTACGAGACGAGGCCGTCGCGGTGTTCCCTCATGATCGTGCCGAGCAGGTCGGACCGGGACATAGCCGTGAGGGGCGTAGCCATAGTGTTCTGAACCATCCTGGTTCTCTGTTGTGCGGCGACCGGGGGCCGGATGTAACCCCCGCTTTCGCACTGTAGGCAGCGGCGAGTGCCAGAAATCTGCTGCATTTGTGTCGTCGCAGTGCCGTGCCCCCGCCCGACCGGCACATGTGCGCGCACGCCGTCCGGGGCGAGCGGGAGAACCCCTTCTCACCAGGCGGTTTCCCGTTCCGCCGGGTAGTTCCCGCTCTTAACAGACTCTAAACATGTACGAACGGTGAGTTATATGTCACGTGCGTCATGCCGCCTTGACTCGCGGGACGGCGCGGCTCCCAAGGTAAACACATGTGATTGTCGTGGGGCAATCGGGGGGAGAGTGTGGTGGCCCGGGCGGCTCCCGCCACAGGTGTGACACTGTCGGCCCCACACGCGACGCGCGCGGGCACGTTACGGACCCCCGGGGCCACCTCTGTGCCGACAGCGCCGGTCGTCAACGCGTGTTCCAGCGAGCCGGCGCGCCGGCCCAACCGGCCCGCGCCGGCCCCTGCCGGCGCGCTGCGGATCCACCTGAAAGGTTTGACCCACATGCGCAAGAACCTGCTGCGCCTGGGAGTGACCATGGCCGCGGCCGTCGGTCTCTCCCTGGGCGCGGGCACCGCGTTCGCCACACCGGCCGGTCCCGGTGTGAAGGGCACGGTCATCTCCCAGACGACGTTCGGCGGGAAGGACTACGTCCTCCGGCAGATCACCATCCCCCCGGGCCAGAGCACGGGCTGGCACTACCACGACGGAACCGTCTACGGCCTCGTCCAGCACGGCACCCTGAGCCACTTCGACTCCGACTGCGCCTCCGACGGCGTGTACCGCGCCGGCAGCGGCATCACGGAGCCGTCCGGCGCCGGCCACGTGCACATCGGCCGCAACCTCGGCACGACCGACGTCGTCCTCGACGTGCTCTACGTCCTGCCGCACGGCGCCCCGCTGTCCGAGGACGCCCCCAACCCGGGCTGCGACTTCCAGTAGGCGCCGCCCCCGCCCCGCTCACGGGTGCACGAAGAGACCGCCGCGGCAGCACGCCGTGGCGGTCTCGCCGTACGAGGAGGCCGGGGCCGGCTCGGCCGCCGACCGGTCCGGCCGGCCACGAGGCCACCTTCTCCCCCGTGGCGGGCCGGGACCCTCACCCCTCGATCACACGCGCCGCTCGTACGACGCCCACGCGATGTGCGACTCGTGCAACGTCACGGCCACCTCGCGGATACCCCGCGCGCCCTCCCCCAGTGCTCCCGCCTGGATCCGCTCCACCAGCCGGTCGGCGATCACCTTGGCGAGGTACTCCGTCGACGTGTTGATCTGCTGGAACTCCTCCTCGTCGTCGAGGTTGCGGTAGTTGAGCGCACCGAGCACCTTGCCGAGTTCCGCGGTGGCGAGACCGATGTCGACGACGATGTTGTCGTCGTCGAGGTCGGGGCGGCGGAACGTCGCGTCCACGACGAACGTCGCACCGTGCAGCCGCTGGGCGGGCCCGAAGACCTCACCCCGGAAGCTGTGGGCGACCATCATGTGGTCACGTACGGTGATGCTGAACAAGAGTCCTCCAAGGGGGGCCACGGACCGGTGCGACAGGACACCTGGCGCACCTGTGACGGAGATGTTTCCATACCTGGCCGCCGACCAGTGAAAGACGTTTCCGGTTTCCCCGGCATGTGAACCAAGTGCGTCGTCGTCTCGTGTCCATCATGTGTCCGAAGGCACCACCGGCCCGGCTACGCCCTCGAAGACCGCCTGGCCCGGACACGAGAACGGCCCGGAACGTGTCCGCGGCAGACGCGGCCGTCCGGCCGCTTCGAGGTATGCCGCCCGTGCGCGGATTCACCGGCAGAGGAGGACGATGGACAGGCCACCGGGGAGCCGCCTGGAGGAGATCCTTGCCGACTTCGCCGAGCAGTACGGCGTGCTGACCAGGGCCCGGGAGCAGATGAGGGCGCTGTCGGTGACGGCGTGCTCCAAGGACGGCGTCGTGGAGGTCACCGTGGGTGCCGACGGGCGCGCAGCCGGGGTCCACTTCGTCAGCCGGCGCTTTCGTGAGCTGGCCGCCCCCCAGCTGGGCGACAGCGTCATGGAGGCTCTGACGACGGCCCGCACCGAGTTCGCGGCCCGCGCCATCGCCGTGCTGACGGCCGCGAACATCCGACTGCCGGCGGCCCTGGAAGGCCCGAGCGGGGACGCACCGCTCGGGCCGGAGGCGATCCGTGAGGCACCGTCCGTGTGCTGGCGCCGCCTGGTCCACGAGGCCCGCACGGCGGCGGTCGGCCCCGGCCCGGTCCACGAGTCCGCGTGGGCCAGGCCGTTGTGGGGCCGCCCCGGTACGCCGTCCGCCGTGCCGCACACTCCCCTGCCGTCGGAGCTGTACGAGGCCGTCAGGGCATTGCGGGATGCCGTGTGCGACGCGTGGGGCACGCCCTCGCCCGCGGGCCGGCGCTGACCGGCGGACCGTCACCGCCTACCGGCAAACGTATTCTCCCGAACCTCCGTCATCCGATACAAGGAGTCACAGCTGTGAGCAACCTGAACGACTTCCCCTCCCCGCCGCCGGTCTCCCAGGACCGCCAGTTCACACCAACTGGGTGATCGTCAAGGACGGCGACAGCTGCACCCTGATCTACACCGGCTACCCCGGCGACCGCGACGCCGTGCTCGCCTCGTTGCGGGCGGTCGGGCTGAACCCGCGTTCGGTGGCCGCCGTTCTGGTCACGCACGCGCACAACGATCACATCGGTGCGGCCGAACACCTGCGCTCCGCGCACGGCGTGCCCGTCCTCATGCACGGGGACGAGGTGCCGCACGCCCGCCGCGACTTCCTCGACCAGGTCTCGGTCGGACAGGTGCTCGGCCAGGCGTGGCGGCCCGGCGTGCTCCCGTGGGCCGTGCACGCCCTGCGCGCGGGCGGCACCAGCCATGTTCCGGTCCGCGAGCCGCGGGCCTTCCCCGCGCCGGGAGCCCTGGACCTGCCCGGCGCCCCCGTGCCCGTGCACACCCCCGGTCACACCAGGGGGCACTGCGCGTACCACCTGCCCGGCAGGGGCATCCTGGTCAGCGGTGACGCGCTGGTGACGGCGCACCCCACGTCACGCGTCAGCGGACCGCAACTGCTGCCCGACATGTTCCACACCGACCGCACGAGGGCTCTTCAGTCCCTCGCGGTGTTGGAGGGGATCGACGCGGACACCGTCCTGCCGGGCCACGGACCCGTGCACCACGGTCCGGCCGGTGCGGCCGCCCTGATCGCCCGCGAACGCGCGGCGATGTGACCTCGGGACCGGTGGGGCGGGTGCTTCCCGTCCCACCGGTGCGCAGAGGGTTCGACGACACACTCACCGGGCAGTCTGTTCGAGGGGAACCTCGTGCGGGTGGCTGTCACGTCCGGGAAGCCGTGTGAAAAGCCGGCACTTGCCACGTGCATCGGGCGCATCGCGCTTATCGTGAAGAGTGAACATGCCCGGCGAACCGTCTGGCGTCGACACTTATCTGCACGGGACCCTCGGCGTGGGTACCATGCGCAACGTCATCCATATCGAGGGAGTGAACGGTTGTGACCAGCCAATCAGCCGCCACGCTCCGGTCGCGGTACGTGGAACAAGCCGCATCGGACCTGGAGGAGAACCGCCGGCGACAGCAGGAGCTGGAGGAGAGGATCAGGGCGTTGAAGCAGGAGGAGGCCCTCCTGGCGGACATCCTGAACCTCGCCGAGCGGTACGAGGGCTTCGCCGACCCGTCACGTCTGCCCGAGCAGTTGCAGGACGAGCCGGTCCTCGCGAAGGCGAAGCCCGTCTCCGGAACCGCTTCGCGGCGTTCGGCGTCGATCAGGACCGCGGCCAAGGGCAGGGCGGCGAAGGCCGGTGCGAAGGGGAAGTCGCACCGGCCTCTGCTCGGCGACCTGCTGACGGACCTGCTCGCCGGCTACGACGAGCCGCGCCTGGCCAAGGAGCTGCGGGACGAGCTGCTCGAGAAGCACCCGGACCGCAACCCCACCCCGCAGGTGGTCCGGAACACCCTGGAAGCCCTGGTCGCCAAGGGCCGCATCCGGCGTCACAAGCAGCAGCGTTCCGTCATGTACACCCTGGTGAAGCCGGCCTCGGCCGCGACGGAGTCCGCCGACTGACACCTGTGCGCCCGTCCCGTCGGCGGTGGTCCCGCCACCGGACACCGGTACGTGTCCGGTGCGGCGGGTCTCGCCCCGCGGGACGGGTGAGCCACTTCCGGGCGGTGCGGCGAGGGCGCGGCCGACGGTGCGGCGCCCCGTCGCGCGGCCCCCGCCGGACAACTCGGCGCCGGTCCCCACAAGCGCGTCTCCCCTCGGGTCCCTGCCGGCGGGCGACCCACCCGGCTTTCTCCGCCCTCCTTGTGTCCACGGACGGGCGGGGCCGAAAGGTTCACCCGGATCCGCCCCCGTGTCCGACGGACCGGCAGCCTCTCGGCGAACACAGGCGCCGCGCGCGACCCGGACCGCCGGCCGCGCCCCACGTCAACGCGGTGAATCCGTTCGGTTCGCTCATGGGTGTCAGTTCATTCACGGGTGTGACGGCCCGCTCCCCCGCCGCCGTACCCATCCGGCCGCAGACCGTCCCCCAGGGCTTTCCGTCCGGATCATGCCGGGCTCGCGGGCCCTGTGCCGCACCCTGATCCGGCCTGATCCGAACGAAGGACCCTAGCCCCGCCACATGTTGTCGAACGCGGCGTTCTCGACGTCCCTGCGCAGCCGCAGCGCCTCCAGGCTCGTCACCGCGTCCCCCACGGCGGCCAGCACCGTCGTGACCGCGTCCCCGGTCGCGCTCCCGTCGTCTGCCGATGGGCCGGCGCCGATCCCCACGGCTGCCAGCAGAGCCGCGAGGACGGGCTCGCCGGACTCCCGGCGCTCCTCGGCGCGCGCCCGCTCCGGCGAGTCCGCCGGCACGGTCCGCCCCGACCACAGGTGGAAGCCGTGGCGCCGCGGGTGGACGAAGAGCCCGGCCCGGTCCAGGTCGTCGACATAGGCCGCGGCGAGTTCCCGGCCGCGGCGCCACAGCCAGTCCTCGACCGTCTCGTGCGGCTCATGCCCGGCGAGCGAGGCGGCCGCCTGGTCCAGCAGACGGTCACCGGTCGCCACCCGCGGACCGGGCACCATGCGTTCGCCGTCCAGGGTCAGCGCCCCGCTCTCCAGCAGATCGACCGCCTCGGCCCCCGCCAGCGCGAGGGACAGGTCGCCCTGCTCCACGGGCTGCTCGGGCAGCAGCCCCAGGACGACGAGCATGAGGTCCTGTGCGGTGGTCATGAGTCCCTCCACGTCTCCAGCAGGCGCAGCCACACTTCGCTGATGGTGGGGAAGGCGGGTACGGCATGCCACAGGCGCTCGACGGGCACCTCCCCGGTGATGGCGACGGTGGCCGAGTACAGCAGCTCACCGACGCCCGGCCCGACGAACGTGGCGCCGACGACGACGTGGCGGTCACGGTCGATGAGGACACGGGCCCGGCCCCGGTAGTCGGGGCGGTACTGCACGGCACCCGCGAGGTGGCCGATCTCGTAGTCGACGACGTCGACGGCGCGGCCGGCACGCTCGGCCTGATCCGCGGTCAGACCGACGGAGGCGACCTCCGGATCGGTGAAGACGACGCCGGGAACGGCCTCGAGGTCGGCCGTGCTGCTGTGCGGGGCCCAGCGGCCGGTGTCGAGTTCCTCGCCCCGGGCGCGGGCGGCGATCACGGCTCCGGCGATACGGGCCTGGTACTTGCCCTGATGGGTGAAGAGCGCCCGCCGGTTGACGTCGCCCACGGCATACAGCCAGTTCCCGGGGACGGCGGTGACGGTCAGGCTGTCGTCGGTGGGTATCCAGTCGCCCGGGGCGAGCCCCACGGTGCCGAGCCCGATGTCCTCGGAACGCGGAGCGCGGCCCGTGGCGAAGAGGATCTCGTCGGCGGTGAGTTCGTCCCCGTCCGACAGCGTGATCCGCACCTCGCCGTCGCCCAGCCGTCGCGCGGCGACGACCGAGACGTCGAACCGTACGTCCGCACCGGCCTCGCGCAGACGCTCGGTGACCAGTTCGCCCGCGAAGGGCTCCATGCGCGGCAGCAGCCCGTCCTCGCGGGCGAGCAGGGTCACCCGGCTGCCCAGGGCCTGCCAGGCGGTGGCCATCTCGACGCCCACCACACCGGCGCCCACGATCACCAGGCGCCCCGGCGCCCGCCGGGCGCTGGTCGCCTCCCGGCTGGTCCAGGGCCGCAGCGTGTCGATCCCGGGCAGGTCGGGCAGGGCCGCGCGGCTGCCGGTGCACACCGCGACGGCGTGCCGGGCCCGGAGCCGGACGGTGTCGCCCTCGGGTGTCCGCACCGACACCTCACGGACCCCTTCCAGGCGTCCGTGGCCACGCACCAGGTCGATGCCGGCCGACTTGATCCACTCGACCTGCCCGTCGTCCTTCCAGTCGGCGGACATGCGATCGCGGTGTGCCAGGACGGCCTCGACGTCCAGCGGGTTCTTCACGGCCGGGTCGAGCCCCGGAACGTGTGTGGCGTCCGCGCGCAGCAGCGCGGGGCGCAGCAGCGCCTTGCTGGGCTCGCAGGCCCAGTACGAGCATTCGCCACCGGCCAGTTCACTCTCGACGAGCACGGTGCTCAGCCCGGCGGCGACGGTGCGGTCCGCTACGTTCTCGCCGACCGGGCCCGCGCCGATCACGATGACGTCGTAGGTCCGGATGTTCTCGGTCGGCATGTGTCCTCCGGTGGATGCGTGCCGGTCGGGTGGGTGTCGTGGTGCCCGAACACACGGGCGGTCCCGGCGCGGCGGGGGTGTCGGCCGCGCCGGGACCTGGTCTCAGCGGCCGGGCGCGCGCTCGGTGACCTCCTGGAGGAACCACTCGTTGCCGTCGAGGTCCTTGAAGGCGGCGAAGGTGCCGTAACTGGCCCGCTCCGGGTGGAGGCCCGGGACCCGGTGGGAGTCACCGGCGTGGTGGAAGGCGCCGGTCTCGTCACGGAACGGCCCGGTGACCTCCACACCGCGGCCGGTCAGCTCCTCCTGGGCCTTGACGATGTCCGTGACGGTCAGCTGGAGGCCGTGCAGCGTGCCCGCCGGCTGCTCGGTGAGACCCTCGCCGAAGATGATCGAGCACTCGGAACCGGGTGGCGTCACCTGCACGATCCGGTAACCGTCGTGGATCGGGAAGTCGGCGTCCAGGCGCCAGCCCAGCTGCTCCACGTAGAAGCCCTTGGCGCGGTCCACGTCGGAGACGGGAAGGATGACGACTTCGAGCTTCATGTCCATGGGGTATCTCGCTTTCGGTTCGAATGTGGTGGTGGGTCTGCGGGCCATGTGTCGACGTACCGGCATTCGCCGTCTCCGTACTCACTGTCGCCCGGGAACGGCATGCCCGCTTCAGTCACCTGACGGTGTGTTCGGTTCGGCCCGGCGAGCCGACGTCCTAAGCCGACCGGCCGGCCGAGGTGTCCCGGTCCCCCGGCTCGACGCGGTCACGTGTGCCGTGTCACGGCGTCGTGGTCGGGGGCGAAGCGGGTCCCGTGCCGGGGGAAGGGGCACGGGACCCGCGGTCTGGTGGGTGTGGGTGTCAGGCGGCGGCGGTGGCGTTGATGGTGACGGGGATGTTGTCGCGGGTGGCCTTGGAGTACGGGCATAGCTGGTGGGCGGCGTGGGCGAGTTCCTCGGCGGTGCTCTGGTCGACGCCGCCGAGGACGGGGTTGAGGACGGCGGAGAGGGTGAACTCGCCGTCGTCGCCGTGGGTGAGGGTGATCTCGGCGGTGATGGTGGTGCTGGTCAGGCGGATCTTGCGGGTGGTGGCGGCGCGGCGCAGGGCGCCGAGGAAGCAGGCCGCCCAGCCGGCGGCCAGGAGTTGTTCGGGGTTGGTCGCGGTGCCGGCGCCGCCCAGTTCCGTGGGCAGGGCGAGGCTGGTCTGGAGCAGGCCGTCGGAGGAGCGGACGTGGCCGCCGTTGCGGCCCTCTCCGTCGACGTCGACGACGGCGGTGTAGCTGACTGCCATGGCTGCTGCTCCCGGTCTGGAACGAGTGGTGTGCGGGCACCTCCGGCCGGACACCTGTCCTGTCACCGGTTGGGGTGGTGACGCAATCATGGCAGGGCTATGCGTCACCAGTCAAGGCGGTGACTGGCATTGTTCAGGGGCTCACCGACGGCTCGCCCGTCACCGGCTGCGCCGCCACGGGTGCACACGCCGCGCCGCCCCGCTGTCACTGTTGCGGCAGGCCCCAGGCGCACCAGGGTGATCGATCGACACGTGCCTCACACCCATCGGCCATGAGGGAGCGCCCGCACCGACTTCGCCACACGTGTGCCGTCCTCAAAGTCACACATGTGTACGCTGACGTGGGTCGAAGGCGGCTGGTCAGGGCAGCCGGAAGCCCAGTTGCTCGGCGGTAGCCGCCAATCCCGCGGGGCCCCACCGCTTCACCACCTGCTCCGCCGTGGACAGGGAACGCAGTTCGGCGCGGTCGAGGTAGAGCACCCCGTCGAGGTGGTCGGTCTCATGCTGCACGATCCGGGCCCCGAGCCCCGCGTGCTCCTCCACGAGGCGCCGGCCCGTCTCGTCCTCGCGGGTCAGGGTGATCCGGTCGGGGCGAGCCACCGCGGCCTGCCAGCCGGACACGCTCAGACACCCCTCGAAGCTCATCGTCTGCGGTCCGCCCGCAGGCTCGTAGGAAGGGTTGATCAACACGGTGAACGGCACGGGCTCCCGGCCGCTCTCGACCAGCCGGGCGGTGAGCGCCTCGGGCGTCGCCAGCACCGCGAGTCGCAGCGGAAGTCCGACCTGGGGCGCGGCGAGACCGACGGCGTTGTGGGTCTTCTCCATCGTCTCGCGCATCCTGCCGATCAGCTGCCGCAGCACGTCGTCGCCGAGCTGCCCGTCGTAGGAAGCCGTCTTCTGCCGGAGGACGGGATCACCGGCCTGGACGATGCCGAGGGGCCCCGGCTCCCCGAGGAGCTGGGCGACCCTGTCGGCAAGTTCACGGTTCTCCACCTCTCACCTTTTCCGACGACTTCAGGAAGCGACACATGCGCGTTCTCCGGCGTACGGGATGGGCCGCGACGTCAGTATAGAGACACGTATCCCGAACAGCCGCCGTCTCGGCGTCTCCACTCACATGTGTGCCGAGGTGCATACGGACCGCGGAACAGCATGGAGGCGTCGGGCAAGCGGCGTGTGATCACGCTGGGCGAGAACGGGACGGCCGACGCAGAGGCGGAGAACAGTGTCCGCACCCCGGCAGAGCCCTGCCGACGGCCGCTGTGGGGCCGTTCTCCACGCGAAATCGTCTTGGGCGCTTCGGAGGCGTCTACGGGAGAATCGTTCTGAGCGAAGAATCGAACTGTTCGAAAGAGGGCCCGTTATGGGTTGATGTGCCCGACTAATACGCATCAGGGACCCCACCCGGGGGCCGAGCGCCCCTCCCCCTCGGAAGCGACTCAGCCTGCGCCTCCGGCCCGGCCAAGAACCAGAGAGGAGCCAACGAGGGACCGACGGGACCGACAAGGGACTGACACTGGACCCATCAAGGGACCGACAGGGACTGACACTGGACCATCAAGCAGCCCACAAAGGGACCGACATAGGACTCGCCTCTTGCCGGGACGACAGTCAAAGGCGTCCTACGGATCGCACCTCATTGACGTGACGTACATCTGGCGCGATCCGCGGACCGCCTCAGATCGATCCGGAGAGCGCCTCAGGTGGCGCGGCGGAACGGGACCACGACCCGCTCCCCCAGCTGCCCCGGGGTCAACCGGTAGTACTTGATGTGACCGATCTTCTCCGTCTGCTCCAGCCACCCGAGTTCGATGACCTGCTTGCGCGTTCTGGAGAAGACAGGCGGCGCCATGCCGACCAGCTTGGCCAGCTGGGCAGCGGTTTCCAGGACGGCGCCTGAGCGATCAGTCGGGTGCAGAGCGTAGAGCATGACGACGAGGCGCTGGTTGGCGGTCATGCCGGCCGTGGCCTCCAGCAGCCTGAGGTTTTGCTGCCTGTCGTCGCTGGTCACTTTGCCTCCCACCGTGCTGGCGTGTTCTCGTCGAAGCCGGGGATGTCTGGTGGATTACATGATTTCACCGCTTCACGCTGTTCCAAGCCTGTGCCATGGAAAGCGATGTAAGGACTGATGCGGTAAAGGTTGTAATTTCCGATACGTCCACGCACTACCAGGATGCGGTGCTTGGTCAGCTTCCTATTGATTTTCCCCACGGCGTCGGTCGACATGCCCACCCGTTTGGCGATGTCGGCTCCCGTGGCCCTCAACGGCTCCATCCCTTCCGGAGAGACGCCGATCCACCAGAGGACCAGGAACTTCTGGCTGGGCGTGAACGCCTTCGACTCCGTGATGGCCTCGACCCTGGCCTTGTCTACCTGGGTGTGCCTGCCGGAGAAGGCGTATGGCGCATAGAGGACTGGCTCGCCCGTGTCGGCATCGACCAGTCTGCGTGCTGCTCCCAACAGGCCCTCCGTGCATGGGTCATTGCCGCACCGTTCCTTGAGAGCGGCCTTCGAGCCGCCTTCATGAACCTAACGTACATGAGCAGGAAGTCAATCAACTCCGCCTGTCGGCCGTGTCGTCTGTCGTCACGGATCACTTCGCGAACTCCTCGACACCGGCTACACCCGCGTGAGAGATGTACGTGACGTCAATCTACCGCTGCTGTAGAACAGCGGTACTCAGTTCCTGTGGACGTGGTGGCGGTTCCTGAGAACTGCTTGGCAGTCCCTCGGAACTGCCTGGCGGTTCCCCCAGCCGTGGTAGCGGTTCAGGGGAACTGACTGCCACGATCCGTGGAACTGGGCACTCGGTTCCACGGATCCGCCTCTGCTGTCACAGGAACTGCCTGGCAGTTCACACGGTCTGGGTCCGGACCACTGTTTCCGCAGGTCAGAGCCCTTTCCAGAGGTGTTGCTCTCTTTACTTAAACCCAGCGCCGTACGGGGTTCCCGGACTCGGCTCAGGCCCGTGAACGTAGGCACTGTCACCGATCGCGCACTCCCCTCTCCCCCACTGCTCCGGCACCACAGAAAGTCAGCCACGACGTACCGGTACGGGCACGATCAGGCGCGCGTGTGTCTCCATCAGCCCCCCACCTGGCTCAGCCACGTTCATCAAAATCCGGGCACCCACCACCGCCTGGCAGCCGTTGACGACACCTCAGGCGTCCAGATGGGGCACCGAATCCACCCACGCGACCGAGGCTGAGCGGCTCCCCTCACCGGAGGGGGCGCACGCCCAGGCAGCAGAGCCACGTCGGGCCGGCGGGCGACGAAAGGGGCCGGTTGCTCAACCCCAGCGGGGTCCATGCTCCTGGGTGATCCAGTTGTCGTAGACCCCGCTGGCGAGCGCCAGTTCTGCCGGTGACCTATTACGGCGTAATAGCCCGCGTGGGAAGTGGCCCAACGCTCGCGAGCGGGTTGACATGGTCTGCCATCAGCAGGTCGCGCGAGCTCCCTGACCGCGCAAGTGCTGCTGGTCGCGGTGTACTACCGCGCGAACCTCACCATCCGGCAGCGTGCCCCGCTCTTCGACCGCTCACCTGCCACCGCCGGCGCGTGCCCGTAAGGTCGCAGCCTCCTCACGCAACTACCGGTTCTCGGCGCATGCGCCGCCGCCGGCACCCGCCTGGTGGTGGCATCCGCCCGGCCGTGATCGCTGATGACGGCTACTTGGTCACCGGCCTGGCCGTCCGCCACCGCATACGGGCCGGACGGAAGCGGAGCTTGACCGCCAGGCGGCGTGTTCATCGAGCCTCGTGATCACGGGCTGGGTCGCTCGTACGACGGGTGCATGCGCCTCTACTGGCGAAGGTTCGCGCGCCCTTGATCTGGCCGGCCGGGCCGACTAAGCGTCCGCCCTGATTGGGTGCGGGCTGCCAAGACGACAAGGCCGACCGGACACGAAACCGCTAGTAGCTCGGCTCCCCTGCCGGTCGGTCGCCACCCTTCGACCCGGCCCACTACTGCGGACGCCACACGGTCGAATGTCGCATCAACCGCCTCAAGAGAAACCGCGCTGTCGTCACGCGCTACGACAAGCTCCCCGCCCGCTACGAGGCGACCGTCCTCGTCGCTGCCATGGGCCAGTGGCTGTGACCTTCGCCGTTACAGCATGGTGGGTCCACGTTCCATGCTGCGGGCAGATCGCTGCCCGCAGCAGACGCAGACGAAGTCGTCCTCGCGCACGATGTTGTGCCCCTGGCAGCCCTACAGCGTCCAGAGCGTGGGCAACCACCCCCAAGGCCCAGGGGCTGACGTCCGGGCAGTACCCGGTGGACTGGTTGCTGACCTCGCTCACGGCCCACCCGTCCCCCTTACGCACGAAGCTGAACTCGACAGCCCCAGAACCATGTCCCCGCCAGCACTGGCCACGCGCTCGCTCCGCAGCGGCGCCAGCCCAAGCACACCGTTCGTGCCGACCACGTAGGTGAACGGGTCGGTCAGCTCCGCTGCTGACTGCTCAGTGATCCAGCTATCGAAGTCAACCGCCGAGCCGATCCGACGCCCACCGTCACCAGGACGGACCGCAGCCTTCAGCTCGGCCGGTCCGACATATCGATAACTCCGCCCCCCACACACTCACGTCAGCCAACCTAGAACCCGCGCGACACACGCTCTAGCTGTATTGATCACGAGCGTTGTTAACGCCGACGGGGCTTGATCAAGGCGAAGACCTCCGGTGTGGTGGAGCTGTCTAGGACTGCACCACACGGAGGTCTTCGTGTCCCACCGTAATGCCCGGCTGACCATTCACGGCAGGCGGTTGCTCATCAGATCCAGTATCAGCGTGTCCACCACTCAGGGGGAGGTCCCTACCGCAAGAGCTTCGCCTGGCAGCAGGCCCTGGCCGACCTCGGCGCGAGAGGCAAGCTCACCCGCGCCTACCGGCCGCAGACCAACAGCAAGGTCGAACGCTTCAACCGCACCCTGCTCGACGAATGGGCCTACCTGCGGCCCTACACCAGCAACACCGAAGGAACAGCAGCCCTGGCAGACTTCCTGCACACCTACAACCACCACCGCTGCCACACCGCACTCGGCGGCCACCCATCGATCAGCCGCGTAAACAACCCTGCGGGTCAATACAGCTAGCTGTGCTGTCCCGGGACGCTTCGATCGCCGCAGCAGGCCCCGGCCGCCGTGGAAGAACAGGTCGTCCGGCTGCGATGAGAGCACCAGATCGGTTCGGTACGACTGGCCGCGAGGACGGGCATCGCCGCTTCCACCGCCCATCGCATCCTCGTCCGGCACCATCTGCCCGTCCTGGCCGCCTGCGACCGGGCCACCGGCGAGCCCGTCCGCCGCTACGAACGCACCCGCCCCGGCGAACTGATCCACATCAACGTCAAGAAACTCGGCCGCATCCCCGACGGCGGCGGCCACAAGGTTCTCGGCCGCGCAGCCGGCCGGGCCAACCAAGACCGCCGGCGCAGCACCGGATACGCCTACCTGCACACCGCCCTGGACGACCACACCCGCCTGGCCCCCACCGAAGACCTGCCCGACGAGACCGCCGCCACCTGCGCTGGCTTCCTCACGCGGGCCGCGGCCCGGTTCGCCGCCCAGGCATCACTGTCGAACGGGTCTTGACCGACCACGCCTGGGCCCACACCAGAGCACCTGGCACGACACCTGCCGCGACCTCGGCAACAGCCCCCGCTGGACCAGGCCCTGGCGGCCCCAGACCAACGGCAAGGTCGAACGCTTCCACCGCACCCTGCTCGAGGAATGGGCCTACCACCGGCCCCACACCGGCAGCAGCGGCCACCTACCAGCCAGGCCCGTCATCAACCTGCCCGAACAGCACACCTAGGAGGGCGGTGGAGGGATCAGCCAGACGTTAGCCGAGCCGATACCGAAAGCGAGCACGCCCCCTGGCCGGTCCCGCAGCGGGCTGAGCTCAAAGGTCAATCTGGACGGAGAAGGCCGCTGCCGTCCGCTCTCATTCATCATCACGCCCGGCGCCGGGTGAGACTGATCGCATGGCCGCAGTGCCTCGCTTCAACGAGCCACGATGCCCTCCGCGAAGCCGAACTCCTAACCCCGTCGTGCGGGGCGAAGCTATTACGCCGTAATAGGTCGACGGCGGATGTGCCGTGTGGAGCCCTGTCGGAACACGACACGCGTCGAACCGTCCGAGCTGCAACCAACCCACGACCTCGATGCTCGCGGACGGTTGACCTCGATCAGGCCCGGGCCATGCGCGATGGCTCCCAAGCCGGCCAGGACTCCGCGTGGCCTTCAGAGATTCGTCGCCCTTCTTAGGGTGCCGTGGCGGTCCACCCTCACCTGGTGCTTGGGGCCTGGGCGGCTCCGGTCCACCGGCGAGGAACCCACGCCATCACGAAGCTCAGCGAGAAGTGCTGTGCGCAGGCGGGGCCGCACCCCGGCGTCGGTCCAGCCCCGCAGTCGGCGTGAGGCGATCACGCCCGAGCACTCACCACCTGGCTTGCACATCGCGCCAGGCCACCGCAGACCAGTGCGCCACGGCCCGGAACCGGAAGCCGACCGGGGGAGCGGCGGTGCCGGGAGGGTCGCCGTGGCAGCAACGGGGCTATGCGTTCAAGTTCCGCGTGGTCCGGGGCCCAGGCATCGCCAGCATGACCCAGCTGAGAGCAGCGTCGGCGTGCTCGGCTTCGGGGGCCTCCAACTATTACGGCGTAATAGCCGGAGACTCTGAACGAAACGACACTTACGCGCGATGTGCCATGGCACCGGGGGAGTCGGGTTCGTGACTGGTCCCCGGTCCTTTCTGTAGTTCCACAGCAGCGGCCAGAGCCAGCCGGGCCTCCTCGGTCGATGCCGGTGAACGGCCCGTCCGCTTCTCCACCTTGGCCAGAGCCCGCAGGGCCGCGTCCAGGTAGCGGTTGAGGCTCACCATCTGCAGCGGAGTCTGGCAATGGGGGAGTACCGCCTCGATCTCCTCCAACCAGTAGTCGGCGTCCTCGTCGCACTGCAAGGACTGGCGTTGCTCCAACAGACGGGCGGCCACCGGGACCAACAGCTCATGCCGCCGCTGCGCCGCCTCCTGGGCGCGACGCTCGGCAGCCTTCTCCAAGGCGATCCGCCGCTCAGCATCGAGGACTGCCTCAGGCGTCCGACGTACGGGCTGGGCGTGAGGCGTTCCGTCGATGAGCTGGACGGCCTTCAGTCGCTTCGCCTTGTTGTAGGCGGCGTTCGGTGCGCCGACAGCCAACGCGGGAGCCAACTCGATCCACTGGGCTCCCGCTCGGCGGGCGTCGTCCACTGCTCGCGCCTGGTGGATCTCGGTCTGCTCACGAAGGTACTCCCAGAGCTGCACGCGCTTCAGCGCTGCAGCACGCTGCACTTCAGGTGGCTGCCCCCGCAACGCCTGCACGTGTTTCTCGGCATACACGAGCGCACCGAACAATTCGTCATCGGCAGGCATGCGCTCCACGTCTGGGTCCTCTGCGTCCTCGTGCATCTTGCGTAGTTCGCCGACGACGGCCGGAGCATCAAGGGAGCCGATCCGCATAGGCGGCTTGAGCAGCGGTTTTGTGGGGCGGCTCGCACTTCGCACGCGCTTCTTCATGCGCACATCCTGCCCCGCCCGACCGTTGTTTCACAGTCTGTGAATCGTCTTCGACATCGGTGAGCCGGACAGCGTGGAGGGGTGGCTGACCTGCTGTGGGATGACGTGAGTTCCCTCTTCGACCCGGCCTTGACGGGCTTGTTGCCAGACGCGCTGTCCCGTCCGGCGGGGGTCGAGTGCCCTACGGGAGATCAGGCGACGACTGGGGGAGCCCCCCGTGCTGATAGAACCGGAAGGCGCTGTGGCTATCCAGTGCTCGGCTTCGATATCGAGACCGAGCAAGTCGTACTCCTCGCAGACCTCCAGAAGACCCTGCACCCGGGTCGTGGCATGAGTGGCTTCGCCTGAACAGAGGTCGGCGATCCATCTCGCCGTCAGATTCGCAAGATAGGCGACTGAGCGGCCATGCCCCTCGCGCACGCCAGCCGGCACGGCAGTGGCGTGGCGTTCGCCCTCACCAACGTCGAGGCCGAGGAAGACATCGAGGTCACTGGTGTCGATCACGTGCAGGCCGCACCGTAACGCGCTCATCCGGCCTTCCGACCTGGCCTCGGCGCCGAGCTGCCACATCCACGTTGCGGAGAGCCCTTCCGGCTCAGAGGGCGCCGGTGTTCAGGTCTCATCAGTAGCTCGTCGATGCCGCCGGACCTGGTGAGCCCAAGCTAACGAGGGGGAGGAGGGGTCATCAGGCGCGGAGCTATTACGTCGTAATAGCTCTCGCGGTCTGCCCGGGACTAACGACCTCGGGAGCGATTGACGTCGGGGCATGCTCGTGACGGGCCGGCTGGGCGTGATCAACAGGCGGCCTGCCGGGGGAGCACGAGTTCGGTGCCGGGCTTGCGTCGCGTGGGCCTACGGGCGGAGCGGTCGGAGACCAGTCCCGGCGATGGCGAGGTGGGTCTCCGTGTAGGTCTCGCGGCGGCTGGTGAACCGCTGCAGGGGCCGCCACTGTTTGCACTCAGCGTTGGTGTGCTGGACATGGATCCGTGCCGAGGACTGCTGGCGACGTCGCTCGCGGCAGGCGTGGTGCTCGGAAGGTCGTGGTCTTGATCGTGTACTGCTTCTTCTTGCCGGACACGAAGGCCTTGCGGCCCGGACGGCCGGCTTTCGGACGGCGGACCTGGACCTCGGTGCCGTCGATCCGCAGCTCGACGCCCTCGGCGTCGGCGTGGGCGAACAGGTCTTCCAGCGTGCGCAACCGGATGCCGGGGCGGCCGGGAACGGCGAAGCCGCAGGCCGCCAACAGCGGCCGGACCTAGCGGACCGCGTTCGAGATGGTGGAGCAGTCCACCACGTACAGCTCGGCGAGCGCCGCCTGCGGCAAACCGAGCCGCAGGTGCGCCGGCGTAACCAGCAGCCGGTCCACGAAGACCAGCCGCAGCCTCGGTCCGGCACCTGCCGCCCGACGCGGGTCCTGGCCGCGCCGCTGGCGCAGCGCCAACTCACGCGTAGCCTCCCAACGCGGAGCAAGTTCTTCGAGCAACTCGCCGAAGTATGCGCGGGAGACCCCGGACAGGGCAGGATGGGAGCAGGCCGCACGGGCCCTGGCAAGCGTCACAACTCGCCGAACCCGTACGGCCCTTCTCGTGTCACTGGCAGACCGCGACCACAAGTCCTACGACTGTGCTGGCCATACCACCGCTTGGGCGACGATGACCCTCTCACCGTTGAAAGTGACCGCAGGGCCTTCGTGCAGTTCGTAGCCAAGAGCTATCGCTTCGCTCACGCGATGGCAGAACGCGGCGTCGTCCGGGCCGGTCAAGACTCGGTAGATAGGCAATCCGTCTGGTGGTGTACTCATGAAAAGAAAGATCTCATGCGCACCCGTCCACCGAGCCAGGCGACCAGCCTTCCCAGGCCAATCGCTCCCAAGGTCGTAAGAAACGCAGACACCCAGGCAGCATGGCGGGGTGGCTGATCTGCTGTGGGATGACGTGAGTTTCCTCTTCGACCAGGACTTGATGGGGTCGCTGCCGGATGTGCGTGTTTCAAACGCCTCGGTGGAGGACTGGCAGGCGGTTCTCGATCTTGTCGCGGAGAGGGGCTGGGCATGCCAGTACTCCGAGGGAGAGTCGGTGCTTCCGGTGCCGCGGGCGGAGACCGTGCTGTCTCGTCCAGCAGATGCCGAGTGTCCGAACCTCCGGGTCTGGCCGACCGTGGATGTGTTGGCGATCTTCCGCTTTCATGCTGACGATGAAGTCGACTTCGACGTCGACCTGCGTGAGTTGCAGGGCCAGGAGCGACTTGACGTGTTCTGCGGCTTCCTTCGGGAGATCGGGCGGCGGCTGGGCAAGCCCGTGCTGATGGAACCGGAGGGCGACTGCGGCCATCCAGTACTCGGCTTCGACGTCGAGGCCGATCGAGTCGTGCTCCTCGCAGACCGCAGATCAGGGGACTGAGGCACATGACTCCGGTTCGTTGCGGCTCCCCTTGGGCGATCTTCTAGTCGTAGTAGGCCCGCGATATTGGGTTGGCCAGGGCGGCGGACATGGAGTGGAAGAAGGCCCGCTGTAGCGAGACCGGCATAGGCCGCGAGGTGGCCGACTGTCGGGACGGTACTGCTGTCACTCACCTCGCTCAGGATCCTGGCTTCGGCCGCGACACCGAGACTCCCGGCGTCGGCGTCAGGGCTTTCGAAGGAGGGCGGTCCTCCGACAGTTCCTCGATCCGCCCGGCCAGCAGGTTCCGTTGGTCAAGGAAAGCGGCCAGGGACCGGACCCGGCCAGGCTCGGGACGATCACACGGCCGCCTCGGTCCCTGGAACGGTGACGGTCTGCTCGTCCAGCCGCTCGGCCATCCTCGACGTCTTCGGCCACAGCAGCGTTGGGCAGACGCGTGTCGAACGTCTTCTTCCCGGCCGAGGGAACGGCGGTGGCCTCGCCGACATCCAGGCCGAGGCAGACGTCGATGCCACCGGACCCGGTGACCCCATCCGCCGAATCATGAGCAACAAGGGATGGCCGTGAAGACGCTAACGGGGGAGGAGGGGCCATCAGGCGCGGAGCTACTACGTCGTAATAGCTCTAGCGATCCGCCCGGAACTAGGAAACCTGGACAGAAGGGACATGCGAACACCGGGGGCCTGGCCCAGGGGAGCGCCCCCACGTCGCCCTCCCTTGCCTCTTGTTCCCGGCGTTCGACGAGCGCCTGCCCCCGACTCCGAGGCCATCCTCACCCTGCCGAAACGGTCCGAATGGATGACCGAGTCTGTGATCGCCTGCCAGCCACAACGGACAGCGAGGGCCGTTCGTGGTGCCGTACCCGGCCCGCCAACTGGTCGATACGTTCCATCGAGCCATGGTTGCCCAAGCCGGGGCCGAAGCTTGTCTCGGGCCGGCCTCGGGGGCTGGACCGGCAGGGCCTGCGCGGGATCCTGTTCGCGCTGCACACCGGGATCCAGTGGAAGTACCTGCTGGCGGCGCCTGGCCGAGGGGAACGAAGCCAGCGTGGGGGAGCAGCTGCATCTGGTGCCTGGCCGAGGGCGGTGATCGACTCCTCCTACGGGCGGACGGCCACCAGGGGCAAAAAGCGTGCCCAGCCAGGTCGGCCGGGCACGGCCTGGCAGCAAGCACCACGTCCTTGTCGATGGGCAGGGCATCCCACTCCCGGTCTCCCTGACCGGCTCGAAACGCAACGACGTCACCCAGCGGCTGCCCCTGCTCGGGCAAGGTGCCACCGGTGCCGGGCGTCGTCGGACGGTCCAGACCTGGGCCTGACATGCTGTTGGCGGACCGCAGCTACGACCACGACACGTACTGGTGTCTGCTGTGGCAGCGCGACATCCGACCCGCGATCGCCGAAACGAGGCCGGCCACACGGCACCAGCCCGCGCCTCCGCTGGGAGCGACGAGACGCCATCGCGCTGCACCTGGCGGGAGTTGCCGCCAGTCTTCGGAGCACCCTGGCAGGCCGTGCACCGCCGCTTCACGTACTGGTCGAAGGCCGCGTGGGAGCCGAGCTGCACCGGACAGTCCCCGACCGGCTCGGGGAAACGGCGAACTGGACTGGTCACGGTGCACGACTCGATCACCTGCCCAGTCGGCTACAGCGCCGACCCATCGCGCTACGGATCGCTCGCCGCTACGTGAAGAACTGCACCGTCGCTACGAGCGCAAGGCCCAGCGCCTCCTCGCCTTCGGCGCAGTGCCGCAACACCATTCCGTTGGGGGGCGCGCCTCTTGCCCTCGAGCCAAAAACATCGCGCGCTCCGGCAGTAGCAGATGAGGGGGACTGCCCCGCCAGCACAGTTCGACAGCCTTTAGGGCCTGCGCCTGCGCCGCGTAGTACAACAACATCCGCCCCCTCCAGCCCTGTGCCGTCAGGCCGCCAGTCCCTCAGGCGGCGTCTCATCACTGGCGGGGGAGAGGGCCTGCTAGCCGCGCGTGCCCGCGACGCGCAGCCTCCGGGTGGTTGACAAATACGCCCTGTCCGTAAAAACCTGTTAAAGAGGGGCTGAGCCTCTCCCCTAGGGCAGGTTGAAGACACGTCAGGGCCCCCGAAGAGACCGCCCGCACGGCTTGCCCAGGGACCGAAGAGAAACGTTGCGCCTTCTCAAGGTGAACGGCGGTAGGGACCGAAAAGGTTCAGTCCCTGCCGCGCGGCTCGCCCGGGGCGGCGGCGCCAGGGACTCGCACTCCGGGACAGCGCAAGGGACTCAAGGGCCGGAGGGACTCAAAAGGTCTACAGGGGCCGGCAGGGCAGACAGCCCAGACACGGCAGACCTGGAGGCACCAGGGCCTGGAGCGGGGCGCAGGGGCTGACCGGAGGGGCGGGAGGGACTGCTGTTGTTTTGGTCCCTGGGCTTCCGTCCCTGGTGTTTTCGCAGGTCAGAGCACTGAGACAGGGTCTGAGAGGGACCGTAGGGACTGAAAAGCGCAATTATGACGTAGAGAAGAGATGTATTCGTACACGCGCGCGCATACAACACAACACTCAAGTACAGCTCATAATGGCGACGTTGAGTCCCTACAGTCCCTCCCCTGATCAGGCTTAAGGCTCTGACCTGCGATGATGCTCCCAGCACGGGCAGGGATCGTCCGGATTTCCAGCCCCTGGCCGTTGGTCCCTGGACCCTTTGGCCCCTCGCCCGCCCCGCTGGGGCGGGCCTCGCCCGGTTCCTCCCCGAAACGCAGGCAAAGTTCACCGTGCTGTTCAGTCCCTTCAGCCCCTAGGGTGGGAGCGGAGCACCTAGCCAGGGACCCAAGGGACCCACGAAACTGATAGAACGGCACGCGGGTCAGACAGACACTCCCTTTTCAGTAAGCGGGCCTTACACTCGTTTGGCATCAGAGTCCCTTCGGTCCCTGGTGGGGGCAACGTCCCACGCCAGGTGTGTGAAGTGATCGGGCAGACAGAAGTGACGAGGACGATTCCCGTGCGCCGCGAAGACGAGAGCAGCCGTAGTGCAGCCGGTGTTGCGCACGGGTCGCCGCGAGCGGTCGCGCGCTGGTGTGCGGCCCAGGGCTGGCCGGTTCACCCGCTGACACCGGGACGCAAGACCCCTGTGGGGAACTGCCCCGCCTGCTCGGGCCGCCGGCACGAACCGTCGGCGTGCCCCTGTCTGCCCGCAGGACGGCCTTGTCACGGCTTCCACGCCGCCACCAGGGATCCCGGGCTCATCGAACGCTGGTGGGCCGACACGCCCGCCGCCGGTGTCGGAGTCGCCTGCGGTCCCGCAGGCCTCGTCGTGATTGACATCGATGCCCACCAGGCCCCCGTGCCGGACCGGGGACGGCTCCTCCCCGGCATCCCGATCCCCGACCAGGTGCAGCTCGCCGGGCTGGCCTCAGGTTTCGACACGCTGGCTCTCCTGGCCGCCTACCGGGGTGAAACCTCCCCTGCCGAGGACGAGAACACATTGCGCGTACGTACTCCCTCAGGTGGTCTGCACGTCTGGTACCGCAATCCGGACACGTCGACGCGGTACAGGTGTTCGACCGGGTCAGCCCGCCATACCGCGCTCGCCTGGCAGGTCGACGTACGTGCCGAGGGCGGCTACATCGTCGCCCCCGGCACCCGCACGCCGCAGGGCGTCTACCGTGCGGAGGGAACGGCCCGCCGTCCGGCTGTGCTCCCGGACTGGCTGCAGCGCGAGTTGCGCCGCACGGGACACGTGCTCGGGTCGGAGCGCCCGGCTGTGCCCGCCGTGGCCGCCGTCCCCGCCCCGGGCGCGCGGCCGCAGCGGCGAGCCTCCTCCGCGGAGCGGCTGCTCGACCCCCTGATCGCCAGTGTCGCGGAGTGCGCCGCCGCCCCCGAGGGGACGGGGTTCACCGAGAAGCTCAACCGCGCCGCCTACACGGCCGGCGGCCTGGTCGGCGCGGGCCATCTCGACCACGCCACCATTCGTGACCGACTTGTCCGTGTCGCTTCCTACGCCCGGCCGTGGCAGCAGACCAGGAATGAAAAGATCGTCGACGACGCCCTTGCCGTAGGGTCCGTCCGCCCTCTTCACCTCAAAGGACGTCCATGAGCAGCAGCGCCGAAGGCTCACCGCGTTTCGATCCGCAGGCCGCCGCTCAGCAGATGCTCGACCTGGAGACGGTGGAAGTGGTGGCCGCGCCCGCACGTCTGCCCGCGCAGGGCTTCGTCAACGCTCCTGTGGCGTCGTTCGGCGGCGGCGCCGCCTCCTCGGCCCCCCCGTTGCCTCCTTCCCTCTCGGACCGGGGAAACGCCCGCCTGTTCGTGCAGATGCACCGCGATCAGTTCCGGCATGTGGAGGGACTGGGCTGGTTCGCCTGGGACGGCTACCGGTGGAAGCGCGGGGGAGGGGAGAAGGCCGCGCTGTGGGCCGCGGGCGAGATGGCGGAGGACATGCCGGCCACCGACCCGCGGGGGGTCTTCAGCGACCGGGAACTGGCGAACCACAAGCGGCGCACGCTGTCCACCACCGGCCTGAAGGCGCTCCTGACCCAGGCGAAGGCCTCACCGGACATCTCCGTCTCCCCCGACAGGCTGGACGGGGACCCGTACGCCCTGTGCACCCCCGTCGGAGTGGTCGACCTGCACAGCGGGCACCTGCGCAAGCCCGACCCCACCCGTGACTTCCACTCCCGTGCCACCAGCGTCGCCCCGCAGGCCATGGAGACCCCTCGCTGGCACCGCTTCCTCGCCGACACCTTCGGTGAGGACGACGAGGGCCGGGAGATGATCGACTTCCTGCACCTGCTGCTCGGCTACTCCATCACCGGCGACGTGGGTGCGCAGGTGCTGCCCTTCCTGCACGGTGAGGGCAAGAACGGCAAGTCGGTGCTGCTCGACATCATGATCCAGATCCTCGGCGACTACGCGGACGCGGCTCCGCCGGGCTTCCTGATGGACCGGGGGGCCTTCTCGGAGCACTCCACCGAGCTGACCGAGCTGCACGGGCGCCGCCTGGTGGTGTGCAGCGAGCTGAAGCCGAACGACAAGTTCGACGAGGCGCGCGTCCGCCTGCTGACGGGCGGTGACAAGATCAAGGCCCGCCGTATGCGGCAGGACTACTTCTCGTTCACCCCCACGCACCACCTGTGGCTGCTGGGCAACCACCGCCCGGAGGTGTCCACGGGCGGCTTCGCGTTCTGGCGGCGCATCCGGCTGCTGCCCTTCACCCGGACGGTCCCGGCGCACCGCAGGATCGACAACCTCGCCTTCGAGCTGGTCCGTGACGAGGGGCCGGGAATCCTCCACTGGCTCATCGAGGGGGCACAGCGCTACCTGCGCACCAGGGACCCGCTGGAAGGGCCTGACAGGGTCCGTATCGCCACGACGGCCTACGCCACCACCGAGGACCACATCGGCCGTTTCCTCGCCGAATGCTGCACGCGTGACGGCGAGGGGAAGGAGCTGAGGGTGGAGCAGGGGCTCCTCTACACGGAGTACAGCTCGTGGTGCAACGCCGGCGAGGGGATCCGGCCCGCGACGCCCCGGGCCTTCGCCAACCGCGTCCGCCAGGAGGTGGGCGTGGCTTCGCCCGCCGACATGATCAAGTCAAATGGCCGGAAATATTATCCTGGCATCGCCCTATTGGAGCACTCATGACGGCCTCCGTTTGTCTGCTCTCTCCACCACGTGGCCTACACGGTCGTCGGAGTGCGCTCTACGATGGTGAGCGGGCCCCGGGTGCGGTGAGCCCCCGAGAAGCGGCCCGTCCCCCGGGGAAGGGCGGGCCGGAGCGACACGGACAGATGCCCGGCCATGTCCCATGGCCGGGGAGCACGCCGACGAAGGAGAGGCTGCAGCCATGAGTTCGCTGTTGACCGAGAGCGACCTCATCCACGAGGCCGAGGTGGTGTGGCTGGAGAACCTCGAACGGCTCGACTACGTCCGTCAGGCGCTGGACAAGACCAGGCGGCGCAACACCAAGCCGCCGTACGCGCGCGACGGCCGCATGGTCGGGTACGCGCTGCTGGACGAGGACGCCTCCCCGGACCCTGACAGCGGCCTGTACAAGCGCCGGGTGTTCTTCCTGCTGCCCCACGACCGTGACAGCCTGCCCGACGGCCTGTACCGCGAGGGCGCGCCGGGAGAAGCGGTCGACCCGCGCACGATCGCCCCGAAGAAGCCGGGAGCGAAGACGCCCAGGTCCCAGTCCGGTTCCGTGGCCATAGCGACGTCCACTCCCTGAGGCGGGGCTCCCCGGCCGGGCGCGGGCCGGGATTCCTCCGTTACGGGAACGAGCGCTGGTCTCACGGAGTTCACGTGCGTCCGCCCCGGGGGCCGACGCACGCGAGGTGCCGTCCCGTTCGGCCGAGGGGCCTCAGTACCAGTGGTTGGCCTGCCAGAACGTCCAAGCCTGGCAGGCACTGCCGTACGAGCTGTTCATGTAGTTCAGGCCCCACTTGATCTGGGTGGCCGGGTTGGTCTGCCAGTCGGCGCCCGCCGAGGCCATCTTGGAGCCGGGCAGGGCCTGGAAGAGGCCGTAGGCGCCGGAGGAGGCGTTCACCGCGCGGTAGTTCCAGCCGGACTCGCGGGTCACGATGTTGCTGAAGCACTGGAACTGGCTGCTCGCCACCATCTGGCGCGCCATCGCCTGGATCTGCGCGACGGTGTAGCTGCCCTGGGCCGGGAAGCTGGAGGAGTCGCGGACGTCGGTCCCACGGCTGGCCGCGGCCTTCTCCTCGGTGCGCTCCTTCGCCTCCTTCGCCTCTTTCGCCTCCTTGGCCGCCTTCTCGGCGAGTTCCTTCTTGGCGATCGCGGTCTCGGCGGCGGCCTTGCGGGCCGCTTCCTCGGCGTCCTTCCTGGCGCTCACGTCCGCGGCGATGGCCTGCGCGTCGGCCTGCTGCGCCAGGGACGCGGTCTGCACCTGCGCCTGTCCGCCCGCGGGGATGTCCATGAGGAGCGTCGCGTCCGCCGCCGTCGCCCCGGCGTCGTTGGCCTGCGCGGTGCTGCCCGAGGCGATGCCGACGACGCTTCCGACAGCGGTGACCGTGGTGGCCGTGGCCACCGCTAATCCGCGGACCGAGATCGTGCTCACGCGTGTTCCTTCCGGTTCGTCCGTGACGCCGAGTCGCCGCGCACGCACATGTCCTGTCTGGCGCATGCGGCAGCGAAGCACTCTGCCGTGCTCGGGGCCGCAGCGCAACGGCCGGTGAAGAAGGTGTGGATGGTCACACAGCATGCCGACCGCGCGGGCTCCGCGGAATTGCGGCGGAAGGACTCCCCGGAACCGGAGCGGAACGGCTCCGCGAACGGAGCGGAAGACACTCGGCGCTGTTCCGTATGTGTTTCCGTGTGTGGCAGCATGTGTGTGTCCAGCAGGAAGGGACATGTGTCGTAGAACAGCGCTCTCCGGAGGCTTCCGTGTCCGCATCGCCAGAGAACACCGGCCCTGCCCCGGGCGGCGCCCTGCCGTTCGGTGAGGACCCGGTGGCCACCCTGGAGGCGGCCGCTTGGGCGATGGCCGCCGTGGTGAGCACCCAGCGGCAGGCGCTGTCGCAGCCCTTGCAGGACGTGCTCGCGGGCGACCCGCGGCGTACGGCGGTCCTGGAGAGCGTCGGCCTGGTCCGCAGGGACGCCGGCGGTTTCGCCGTCCACCCCTCGCTCCTCCAGGCGGACGCCCTGACGGCGCGCAGCGCGGTGGAGGCGAAGCTCAGCTCGCTGCGCCAGGCCGTCTCGGCCGCCGCCTCGGACGCGGAGGACTCCGCGGGGCCCGGGTGGGGCGCCCAGGACGACGAGGTGCTCCTCGGCCAGGGGCGGGCCTCCGCCGCGACCGGCCGTGCGCTCGCCGGGAAGGTCGTGCCGGAACTGCCGGGGTGCGCCGGGCGGCTTCAGGCGGAGGGCAGCCGCATCCTCGACGTGGGCACCGGTGTCGGCGCGCTGGCCGCAGTGCTGGCCGCCGGCTTCCCCGCGGCCCGGGTGGAGGGGATCGACGTCCTGGAGCGGGCGCTGGACCTGGCGGGAGCGGAACTCGCCGCGGCGGATCCGGCCGTCGCCGCCCGGGTCAGCCTGCGCCGTCAGGACGCGGCGGAGCTGTCGGAGAAGGAGCGCTACGAACTGATCTGGCTGCCCGCGCCCTTCCTCTCGGAGGAGGCGCTGCGGGCCGCTCTCCCGCGCCTGGCCGCGGCTCTGGTGCCGGGCGCGTGGCTGGTGGCGGGGACCAACCCCGCCGCCGACGACGCGCTGCGCCGCTCGGTCGGCCGGTGGACCGCGACGCGTGGCGGCGGCAACTCCTTCGACACGGTGCGCATGGGCGAGGAACTCGCCGCCCTCGGGCTGGAGGAGCCGAGGACGTTCCCCACGGTTCCGGGCGGCCCCGTCCTCGTCGCCGCCCGACGTCCCGCGGGCCGGGAGCGTCCCGCGTGATCAGTCGGATGCGGCCTCCCGGCCGCCGAGCAGGTCCGCCGCGGTCATGTCCCAGTCCATCGCGGCCAGCTCGTCACCGGCGGGAACGAGCTGGTAGGTGTGGTCCAGCCACTCCGCGAGCGGCGGCACCGGCAGTTCGAACAGCGCGGCCATGTCACCGGAGGCGAGCTGGAGCCGCGCCGTGGCCCGCTCCTCCAGGTTCGTCGGCCAGACCTGGACGTCACCGAAGCCGCTCATCGAGTACAGCCCCTGGTGGAGGAGGTCGCGGCCGATCCGCCACAGGACGCGCGGGCCGCCTGCGATGAGGAACTCCACGCACACGATCAAGGGGCGCTCCGGGTCGTAGCTGAACTCGGCCCTGATCGCCTGCCGGGCGGAGACGTCCAGCACGCGCTCGATGTCCAAGCTCAGCTGAGGACGACCGTGCGGTGCCGTTGGGCTGGCCTGTACACCTGGCTGGTAGCCGCTCATGACGGGTAGATCCTTCCCTGGGGCGGAGGCTGGCCCTACCCACTCTTGCCGTCGTGGGATCGCCGTACATAAGTAACTTGACCGTCGAACACGCACCGCAGTGACGGTGAACGCCGTGACGGCGGCCCGCCAAGCGGACCGCTCTCCGTCTTCGGGCGTCCTGTCCGGGGGTCGGGCCGAGGGGCCGGTCCGGGCCCGCGTGCCACGGCCGCGAACATTAAGTCATTCGACTGTCGCCCTTGATCCGTGCCTGAACGATGCTGAAACAGTCGCCGGTGTTCCGGTGCCGGATGGTCGTCATGCTCGGAGGAGCCAGCCGTGGAACGTACTCCCGTCGTCTTCATCCATGGCGCGTGGCTGCACGCGCTCTCCTGGGAGTCGTGGGCGGAACGCTTCGCCAGCCGGGGTTTCCTCGCGCTCGCGCCCGGATGGCCGGGGGAGGCCGCGGCCGTCCCGGACCTGCGCAAGTCCCCGGAGCTGCTCGGCAGCGTCGGTCTGGACGCGCTGACCGACCACTACGCCGAGATCGTGCGGTCCTTCGAGACCGCGCCGGTGATCGTCGGACACTCGGTCGGCGGTCTCATCGCACAGCACCTCATCACCGCCGACGTCGGCCGTGCCGCGGTGGCCATCGCCCCCGCCCCGATCAACGGCGTCCTGGTCGACGACGTACCGCCGCCCGGGGCCTCCGCCCGGCTGTCGTACCCCGCCGAGCACGATCCCGCCGGGCAGCTGGTGTCCCTGTCGGCGGAGCAGTTCCACCGCGTCTTCGCCAACACGGTGAAGGCGGAGGAGTCCGACCGGCTCTTCGACCGCTACGCGGTGCCGGCGCCACGTCGCCTGCTCGCCGACATCGGGTGTACGGGCGCGCCCCGCAGCCCGCGCGCCGTGGCGGACGTGGCCAACCCGGAACGGGGCCCCCTGCTGCTGATCTCCGGGCAGGAGGACAGACTCGTACCGGACGCGGCCACCCGCGCGGTGTACAAGCAGTACGGCGACACCACCGCCGTGACCGACCTGAAGCAGTTCGCGGACCGGGGCCACTCGCTGGTCATCGACAGCGGATGGCGCTTCGTCGCCGATTACGTGCTCGGCTGGCTGGACGGATACGGCATCCGCGGCCACCCCGCGGAGGGCTGAGCGCGGCGCCACCGGAGGGCCGTACGCACCGTGCCGTGCCGGCGGGCCGCGCGGTCACACCTCAGCCTCACACGTCCTGGCTGTCGGGCATATTGCCCAGGGCGTCGCGCAGGGCGGCGCGGGAGGTGATGCCGAGTTTGGGGAAGACGCGGTAGAGGTGGGAGCTGACCGTGCGCGGTGACAGGTGCATCCGCTGGCCGATCTCCTTGTTGGTCAGGCCGCCGGCGGCGAG
>NZ_JBEYRP010000040.1:0-54035 GCF_040704085.1 Streptomyces sp. NPDC047841 | reverse complement strand
CGCTCCACCAGCAGCGGCATCGGGTCCGAGGCGGTGACCAACTCCCGCAGCGGGTACCGGGCGAGCACCGACTCCACCTCCGGCGCCAGGGCCGCCTTCAGACGGTCGTGCACCGACAGGGAGTCGTTGCCGAGGGCGTGCGCGGCGGCCAGGACCAGAGCGCGCTCGGGGCCCTTGGGCACTCCGGCGGCGGCCCGCCCGTACAGCTCCGCGCCCTCCTCCAGGACCAGGCCGGTGTCGATCCCGGCCGGCACCTTCACGGACGCGGTGTGCCGCCACGTCGCCAGCGGATGGCTCCAGGCCTCCACCCGGAAGGTCCAACGGCCCGTCGCGTCCGGGGTGACCCGCGCACCCCAGCGGTCGCTGCCCGGGGACAGTTCCCGCATCGGTGTCCAGGGGCCCCGGCGGCCCTGGGGATCACGCAGGACCACGTTCGCCCCCACGGCGTCGTGCCCTTCGCGGAACACGGTGGCCGTGACCTCGAAGGTCTCCCCGGTCACCGCTTTCGCCGGGCGCCTGCCGCACTCCACGGCCGGCCGGACGTCACGTACCGGGACACGGCCGATGGCCGGGGTCCTGCGCATCTATCTCACCTCCGCCGTGCGCGGAGCCGGGCACCCGGCCCGGCTCCGCGATCCGAAAGTCGGGCCGGCGCGCGCCGGTCCCGAGAGGAACGCCTTGTACGGTGCCAGGTCAGGGGCTTGGCGCCGTGGAACGCCGCTCCGGTGGCGGCGCCCTTCTGGCCGCCCGGCGTGGCTGCGGCCGTCCGTCCTGCTCGCGCAGGTAGGTGACCAGGTTCGTGCGGAGATAGCGCTCGGCGGCGTCCGCGGCCTCGCGGGCGCAGCGTTTGCCCATCAGCACGCACAGCGTGTATCCCGAGTCCTCGAAGGTGGCCCGGACCGTGCGGTCGTGGGGCGAGGCGAGCATCACGCGCTCCCACGCCCGGTAACGCCGCAACTGCCGGGCCACTTCGGCCTTGGCGGGTAGCAGCATGGCCCTCAGCCACCTTCCACGCTCTCGACTGGGCGCGTTCCCGACGGTCGGGTGGCGTCCGCGCAGGGGAAGGCGCGGCACCGTTACGGCGATCGAGGCTTTCACTTATGGTGCACGCGCGACGACGCAGCGTCTTGTTGGAGCTTCAACCATTCGGGGGTCCGGGTGCTCGTGTTGCACGAATGGCGTAGCGGGCGCACCGTGGAGGTGACTCAGAAGCGATCAGCGCTCACGCTATGTGTCCGGGATCCCTCCCGGACGGGGCAAGGGGAGCGAGAGCTTCGCCGGTGAGGAGCAAGCGACGATGAAGACCGCAGTGCCCTGCTACTACCACCTCGACGTGGAAGTCAGCCCGGAACGGGTGGGACAGGTCAGCCGCATCCTGGCCGCCCACCTCCGCTACTGGGACCTCGAGAACCTCGTGGACCCCGTCCGCCGCGGCGCCGAACTGCTGCTGCGCGCGATCGACGAGCACGCGACGGACAAGCACACCTCGATCGAGATGTGGTGGAACGGCCAGCACCTCATCACCGCCTTCGGTGACGACGACCCGGATCTGCGCCCGGACCTGGACCTGCGGTCCTGCCTCGCGGACATCGCCGCGATGAGCGACGGCTGGGGCTGCTGCGCCTCGGACACCGGCAGCAAGATCATCTGGTTCTCGCAGCGCGCCCGCGCCGGCCAGCGCGTCCCGCTGGTGCCCACCGCCCCCGCGCCGACGCTGCGGGAGGGCCTCGATGTGCCGCGCGAGGAGCCGGTGGCCGTGCTCGCCGCGCCGGCGTCCGCCGGTGACGACGCCCTGGAGGGCAGCCGGTGACCGCCCGGAAGAACCGCAAAGGGGTGCCCGTGTGGAGCGGGCACCCCTACCCGTTGGGTGCCGCGTTCGACGGACAGGGCACCAACTTCGCCCTGTTCAGCGAGGTCGCCGAGCGCGTCGACCTGATCCTCGTCGACGACTCCGGCACCGCCACCCCCGTCCCGCTGCAAGAGGTCGACGGCTTCGTGTGGCACGCCTACCTGCCCGGCGTCGGACCCGGCCAGCGCTACGGCTACCGGGTGCACGGCCCCTGGCAGCCCTCGCTCGGCCACCGCTGCAACCCGGCCAAGCTGCTGCTCGACCCGTACGCCCGTGCCGTGGACGGCCAGATCGACAACCACGCCTCCCTGTACGAGCGCGCCCCGGACGGGCCCGCCCCGGCCGACAGCGCCGGCCACTCCATGCTGGGCGTGGTCACCGACCCGTTCTTCGACTGGGGCGACGACCGCCCGCCCCGGACGGCGTACGCGGACTCGGTGATCTACGAGGCCCATGTGCGCGGCCTGACCATGACCCACCCGGACGTCCCGCAGCGGCTGCGCGGCACCTACGCCGGCCTCGCCCATCCCGCGGTGACCGAGCACCTCACCTCGCTCGGGGTGACCGCCGTCGAGCTGATGCCGGTCCACCAGTTCGTCCAGGACGGCGTGCTCCAGGACCGCGGCCTGTCCAACTACTGGGGCTACAACACCATCGGCTTCTTCGCCCCGCACAACGCCTACGCCGCGTTCGGCAGCCGGGGCCAGCAGGTCAACGAGTTCAAGGCCATGGTGAAGGCGCTGCACGCGGCCGGCCTCGAAGTCATCCTCGACGTGGTCTACAACCACACCGCCGAGGGCAACGAACGGGGCCCCACGCTGTCCTTCCGGGGCATCGACAACGCCTCCTACTACCGCCTGGTCGACGGCGACTGGGCGCACTACTACGACACCACCGGCACCGGCAACAGCCTGCTGATGCGGCACCCCTACGTACTCCAGCTGATCATGGACTCGCTGCGGTACTGGGTCACCGAGATGCACGTCGACGGCTTCCGCTTCGACCTCGCGGCCACCCTCGCCCGGCAGTTCCACGAGGTGGACCGGCTCTCGGCGTTCTTCGATCTGATCCAGCAGGACCCCGTCATCAGCCGGGTCAAGCTGATCGCCGAGCCCTGGGACGTCGGCGAGGGCGGCTACCAGGTGGGGAACTTCCCGCCGCTGTGGTCGGAGTGGAACGGCAAGTACCGCGACGCCGTACGGGACTTCTGGCGGGCCGAGCCCGGCTCGCTCGGCGAGTTCGCCTCCCGGCTCACCGGCTCCTCCGACATCTACCAGCACAGCCGGCGCCGGCCGCGCGCGAGCGTCAACTTCGTCACCGCGCACGACGGTTTCACCCTGCGCGACCTGGTGTCGTACAACGACAAGCACAACGAGGCCAACGGCGAGGACAACCGGGACGGCGAGAGCCACAACCGGTCCTGGAACTGCGGGGCCGAGGGCGACACCGACGACCCGGCCGTGCTCGAACTGCGGGGCCGCCAGCAGCGCAACCTGCTGGCCACGCTGCTGCTCTCGCAGGGCATCCCGATGCTCTGCCACGGCGACGAACTCGGCCGCACCCAGCGGGGCAACAACAACGCCTACTGCCAGGACAACGAGATCTCCTGGATCGACTGGGACCTGACCGACGAGCAGCGCGCCCTCGCCGACTTCACCCGGCGCCTGATCGCGCTGCGCGCCGCGCACCCGGTGCTGCGCCGGCGCCGCTTCTTCCGCGGCGAGACCGCGACCCACGCCAGGCAGCCGCTGCCCGACCTGATGTGGCTGCGGCCCGACGCGCGGGAGATGACCGACCGCGACTGGCAGCGCGGGGACGCGCACACGGTCGGGGTGTTCCTCAACGGGGACGCCATCGCCGAGCGCGACTCCTACGGCCGCCGCATGGTCGACGACTCCTTCCTGCTGTTCGTCAACGGCTACTGGGAGCCGGTCGTCTTCCGCCTGCCCGACGACTCCTTCGGGGAGCGCTGGACCACACTGATCGACACCGCCGACCCCGAGGGCGTCCCCGACGAACGGGAACGGAAGGCGGGCACCAAGCTGCGCGTGGAGGCACGCGGCCTGGTCCTGCTGTCCCGCCCGTCGCGTGCCGCCGGCACGTGAGTGACGGAACCAGCCGACGGCGCCGCACCCCGGGCGGGTGCGGCGCCGTCGGTTTGGAGTGCCGGCCTCAACGGCTCCGGCGGGACGTCACCGTGAACTGCGCGCCGTCCGGGTCGCGCAGGATCGCCTCCGTCTCCTCCTCGCGCAGCACGCTGCCACCGTGCTTCTCCGCCGTGCGGGCGCAGCCGGGCACGTCGGCCACCGCGAAGTGGATCTGCCAGTGCGGTCGCACCGAGGGGTCCGGGGCCGCCTCCACCGCTCCGGAGTCGATGCGCGCCACGATGTCGCCCTGGCTGCGCAGCACCACCTCGCCGCCCTCGTACTGGACCTCGCAGCAGCCCGGCAGCCCGGTCGCCCAGCCCAGGACCTCGCCGTAGAACATCGCGGCGTCGAAGGCGTCCCGGGTGTGCAGCCGGACGAAGGTCGGGGCCGCCTGCCGCCACGCCTCCCAGTTGGTGACCAGTTCACCCTGCCAGATCCCGAACGTGGCCCCGTCCCGGTCGGCGAGCAGCGCCGCCCGGCCCGGAGGGAAGGACAGCGGCCCGACCGCCGACGTGCCGCCGCGCTCCCGCACCCGGGACACGGCCACGTCCGCGTCCGCCACGGCGAAGTACGGTGTCCAGGCCACCGCCATCTGCCACATGGAGGCCACGGCGGCGATCCCGGCCACCGGGACCCCGTCCGCCAGGGCGATCCGGAAGTGCTCGCCGAGCTTGGCTCCGCGCCAGCGCCAGCCGAGGACGGCGGCGTAGAAGTCCTGGGTGGTCTTCAGATCGCGGCTGGTCAGGCTCACCCAGCACGGTGCGCCGAAGACGGAGTGGGTGGAGACGACGTCTTTTCTGCGCGGCTCGCCGCCGGTGCGGGTGTCGTGGTTCATGGCAGTCGCGTCCTGCTCTCGGGGCCGGGCGGCCACCGGTCTGACACCAGTGTCCGGCCGGAAGCGGGTGGGCTGCCCGTCGAGTACCCCGGGTGGCGGGGGTACAGGCCCCTGCGCAGGATGGAGGGATGGGAGACATCGAGCCGGACCGGATCGCCGCGCTGCAGGCGGAGGTCGACCAGCTGAAGGAGGCCATGACCTCTCACGCGGTGATCGACCAGGCGATCGGGATGGTCGTGGCCCTCGGCCGGGTGACCCCGGACCAGGGGTGGCAGGTGCTGAAGGAGGTCTCCCAGCACACCAACATCAAGCTGCGCAACATCGCGGAGCTGATCCTGATCTGGGGGCGGCGCGGCGACATCCCGGCCCAGATCAGGGCCGAACTGGAGGACGCGCTGGACCGGTACGGCCCGACCCAGGTGCCGGGGTCCGAGGGCCAGTAGGCCCACCCGGAGCCGGGAGACAGGGGGGGGCCGGGGGACCGGGGGATCAGCGGGCGCGGACCTCCGCCAGCAGTTCGTCGCGCAGCCGGTCGAAGCAGCCGCTCAGCAGCCGCGAGACGTGCATCTGCGAGATGCCCAGCTGCTGGGCGATCCGGCTCTGTGTCATACCGCCGAAGAACCGCAGGTAGAGGATGGTGCGTTCGCGCTCGGGCAGCGCCTCCAGGCACGGCTTGACCGCGGCCCGGTCCACGACGAGGTCGAACCCCGGGTCCAGGCCGCCCAGCGAGTCACCCAGGGCGTACCCGTCCGTGCCGGCCACCTCGGCGTCCAGGGACAGCGCGGAGAAGCACTCCAGCGCCTCCATCCCGGTGCGCACCTCGTCCTCGCTGAGCCGCGTGAACGCGGCGATCTCGGCGACGGTGGGGGCCCGGCCCGGCGTGGTCTGCGCCAGCTCCTTGGTGGCGGCGCGGACCCGGTTGCGCAGATCCTGCACCCGGCGCGGCACGTGCAGGGTCCACATGTGGTCGCGGAAGTGGCGCTTGATCTCCCCGGTGATGGTGGGCACCGCGTACGCCTCGAAGGCCCGGCCGCGGTCGGGATCGTAGTGGTCGACGGCCTTGACCAGGCCCAGCGCGGCCACCTGGTACAGGTCCTCCAGGGCCTCGCCACGGCCGCGGAACCGTACGGCGATCCGCTCGGCCATGGGCAGCCACAGCTGGACGAGCTCGTCCCGCAGCGCCTGGCGCTCGGGACCGTCGGGCAGGCAGACGAGCCGCTCGAAAGCGCCGCTGGTGTCCGGGGCGTCGTCGTGTGGATGGGGTTTCGTGCTGCCAGTGACACGCATCGCGCGCACCTCTCTCAGCAGGTGCTGGATGACAGACACCGTGGGAGGTGCGCTCGGACCTGGAGAGGACACCGGGGTGTCCGGCAAAAGACCGGCTCCCACGGACGTGCCTCCTGTCCGAAGCACTGATGTGCCCATTCCCGCTGAGGGGCATCTCAAAACAAACATGGACATATCGGGGTAGTCGGACGCGGTGTCTTGACCGGTCCTTGGGAGGCGATACCTCTGTAACAGAGGTAATCTCCGAAGCATGAACGCCGACGCCTTCCCGGAGGAACTGGCCGACGCGCTGGTACGCATCCAGCGGCTGGTACGGCGCCGGCTGCGCGGCGGGCTCACCGGGCCCCGGCTGCGCGGCGCCGAGGTCGAACTACTGCGGCTGGTCGAGTCCCGGCCCGGCATCGGCGTCTCGGACGCGGCGCGCGAACTGCACCTGGCCGGCAACTCCGTGTCGACGCTGGTCAACCGGCTCGTCCGGGACGGCCATCTGCTCCGCGAGACCGACCCGGCCGACCGGCGTGCCGCCCGGCTGCTGCTGACCGGGGCCGCCGAGCAGCGGCTCGCGGACTGGCGGCGCCGCCGGGCCCAACTGGTCGGCCGGCACGTCTCCCGGCTCGGCGAGGCCGACCGCGAGGCCCTGCGCGCGGCCCTCCCGGCCCTGCGCCGACTGGCCGTCACGCTGCACGAGGAGGCCGAGGAAACATGACGAGCGACATGCCCGACGGATCCGGGAGCAGGGACGCCTCCGAGGTCACCGGTACCTCTGACGTGGCGGGCTCCTCCGGGGCCGGCGCGTCCCGGGTCTCCGGCGCGCCGGAGAGCCCCTCCGGCGCCACGGCCGCCCCCGGTGCTCCCCGCGCGGCCACGGCCCGGGGCGGCGTCGAAGCCGTGTCCTGTACCGGGCTCGCCCATGCCTTCGGCGAGACCCGTGCCGTCGACGGGCTCGACCTGGCCGTCCGGGAGGGCGAGGTCTTCGGACTGCTGGGGCCCAACGGGGCCGGCAAGACCACCGCCATCCGGTGCATCACCACCCTGCTGCCCGTCCCCGCCGGCATGGTCCGCGTCTTCGGGCACGACGCCGCCAAGGAGCGGATGGCGGTGCGCCGGCTGCTCGGCTACGTCCCGCAGCAGCTGTCCGCCGACAGCGGGCTCACCGGCCGGGAGAACGTCGCCCTGTTCGCCCGGGTCTTCGACGTGCCGCGCCGCGAGCGCGCGGCGCGTGTCGCCCAGGCCCTCGCCGCCGTCGGCCTCGCCGACGCCGCCGACCGGCTGGCCGGCACCTACTCCGGTGGCATGGTCCGTCGCCTGGAACTCGCCCAGGCCCTGGTCAGCGCACCCCGGCTGCTCATCCTGGACGAGCCGACGATCGGCCTGGACCCGATCGCCCGCACCGGCGTCTGGGAGCACATCAACGCCGTACGCGCCGCCACCGGCATGACCGTCCTGGTCACCACCCACTACATGGACGAGGCCGACCAGTACTGCGACCGGGTCGGCCTCATGCACCGCGGCCGGGTCCGCGCCCTCGGCACCCCGGCCGCCCTGCGCCGCGGCCTCGCCGAGCGGCGGGGCGCCGACCGCCTGCCCACCCTGGAGGACGTCTTCCGCGACGTCGCCGGCAGCGGCCTCGAAGACCACCCCGCTGGAGGTTTCCGCGATGTCCGAAGCACCCGCCGCACCGCGCACCGCGTCGGCTGACGGCACTCCCGGAGACGGCACCGCCCTGCTGCTCACCCCGCCCGTACCGCGCGCGGGCTGGCGCGTCCTGCCCGCCCGGGTGGCCGCCCTGTGCGCCGTCGAGCTCCAGAAGCTGCGCCACGACCGCACCGAGCTGTACACCCGCGCGGTCCAGCCCGCCCTGTGGCTGCTGATCTTCGGCCAGACCTTCACCCGGATCCGGGCGATCCCCACCGGCGGGGTCCCGTACCTCGACTACCTGGCACCCGGCATCATCGCCCAGTCGGCGATGTTCATCGCGATCTTCTACGGCATCCAGATCATCTGGGAGCGGGACGCGGGCATCCTGAACAAGCTGCTCGTCACCCCGACCCCGCGCTCGGCCCTGATCACCGGCAAGGCCTTCGCGGCCGGGGTGAAGTCCCTGGTCCAGGCGGTCGTCGTGATCGTGATCGCCGCACTGCTCGGCGTCGCCCTCACCTGGAACCCGCTCCGGCTGCTCGGCGTCGCCCTCGCGGTGGTCCTCGCCTCCGTGTTCTTCTCCTGCCTGTCGATGACCATCGCGGGGATCGTGCTCAGCCGCGACCGGCTGATGGGCTTCGGGCAGGCGATCACGATGCCGCTGTTCTTCGGCTCCGACGCCCTCTATCCCGTGTCGGTGATGCCGGGCTGGCTGCAGGCGGTCAGCAAGGTCAACCCGCTGAGCTATCAAGTGGACGCCCTGCGGGGCCTGCTGCTCGGTACGCCCGCGCATCTCGCCGCCGACTTCGGGGTGCTGGCGGTGGCCGCGGCGGCCGGCATCACCGCGGCCTCCGCGCTGCTCGGCCGGCTGGCCCGCTGATCTTGCCGCGGACGTGATGTGCGGCACGCGCGCGTACCCGGCCGCGAGGGGCCGGACACGGATTCTTCCTGCGCAGCGCTTGATCACTGATCAAAGCGGGTGAATCCCCTGGCCACGGCGCATTCCGCTCATTTGACAGTGCGCTGAGCGCACAGATAGACAGCACCTCTCGAAGGTCGAGAGGGGCACTGTGTACGAGCCGAACGTGGTCGGGGACTGGCAGGAGTACGAGGAGCATGCCGGTCTGCGGGTCCGCGTCCACCGTCTGGAGCAGGCCGAACCGCCGCGCGGACGGGACGACGCCGCCGCCGGGCTGACGTACTTCAGCGTCCGGGTGACCGTGGAGAACCGCGGCGCACGGCACTACGGCATCCATCTGGAGGACGGTCAGATCGACGTCCGCGTCGGCCAGGACGGCGAGGGCGCCTTCATCGACTGGCGCAACTCCCAGTTCATCGAGGGCTTCGACGTCTACCCGCTGCGCCGGGCCACCGCCGTCGTCTACGCCGCCGCGCCCGAGGCCGCCCTCACGCACGTGGACGTACAGGTCCAGCTGCGGGTGGAGGACGAGTGGACCGACCGCCGGCTGTGGGCGGGCGGCATCGGCGTCGGGGAACCGGCGGCGCCGGCCGCGTCCACCGGCACCGGCCAGGGCAGCCTGGCCCACCAGGTCAGCGCGTTCCTGAAGGACCAGGCCGAGCCCGGTTCCGCCTGACGGGCGCCCGCGCGGGGCGTCGTACGGCGCTCAGTGCGGAATGCCGTCGATGATCTCGCGCGCGCCCTGCCGCAGCAGCGCCACCGCGACCGAGGTGCCGAGCGTGGCCGGATCGAGCCGGCCCGCCCACTCGTGGGCGTTCAGCCGGGTCTTGCCGTCCGGGGTGAAGACACACGCCCGCAGGGAGAGTTCGCCGCTCCGGTCCACCCGCGCGTACCCGGCGATGGGGCTGTTGCAGTGTCCCTGCAGCACGTGCAGGAACATCCGCTCCGCCGTCGCCTCCCGGTGGGTGTCCGGGTCGCTGAGCCCGCTGACCGCGTCGATCAGCTCGCTGTCGTCCTCCCGGCACTGCAACGCGAGGATGCCCGCGCCGATCGGCGGCATCATCGCCTCCGGGGACAGCACCTCGCTGATCACGTCCGTCCGGCCGATGCGCTCCAGGCCGGACACCGCCAGCAGCAGCGCGTCCGCCTCACCGGCGGCCAGCTTCTCCAGCCTGCGGTTGGCGTTGCCCCGGAAGGGCACGCACTCCAGGTGCGGGTGGGTGGCGGCCAGCTGGGCGATGCGGCGCACCGCGGAGGTGCCGATCCGGGTGCCGGCCGGAAGCTCGTCCAGGGTGAGCCCGTCCGGGTGCACCAGCGCGTCCCGGATGTCGTCCCGCTTCAGGAACGCGGCGAACACCGTCCCGGCCGGCAGCGGCCGGTCGGCGGGCACGTCCTTGACGCAGTGCACGGCGAGATCCGCCTCCCCGGCCAGCAGGGCGGCGTCCACCTCCTTGGTGAACGCCCCCTTGCCCTCGACCTGGGAGAGATCGCCGAGCCACTTGTCGCCGGTGGTCTTCACCGGGACGACCTCGGTGCGCACGCCCGGGTGCAGCACCGCCAACTCGGCGCGGACCCGTTCGACTTGGGCCAGGGCCATGGGCGAGTCGCGGGAGACGATTCGGATCAGTTCGGGAACCGGCATGCGGGACACGATAGACCCACCGGCCTCAACCGGGCTCCCCGGGCAGGTCCGCCGCCGACTCCTCCGGGGCGAGATCCGGGCGCAGCCGCAGCCAGGAGGGCTGGCGCAGCATGCCGTGCCGGGTACGGGTGCTGTAGCCGACCTCGCCCACCAGCCGGGGCAGCACCCAGCGGGCGCCGGGGACGCGCGGCACGGGGTCGAAGGGGCACCGGTCGCTCGCCGTGTCCCGCAGCAGGTCCGCCAGCCGGGCGCGCTCGGCCTCGCTCCAGCCGGTGCCCACCCCGCCGACGTACCGCAGCCGGCCCTCCGGGTCGCGCTGGCCGACCAGCACCGCGCCGGGCAGTCCGGTCAGCCGGCCCTTTCCGGGCAGCCAGCCGCCGACGATCACGTCCTCGGCCCGCATGTTGCGGATCTTGATCCAGGCGCGGGAGCGCACGCCGGGCTCGTACACCGAGTCCAGCCGCTTGCACACCAGGCCCTCCAGGCCGTGTTCCCTGGTCGCCGCGAGCGCCTCGGCGCCGTGCCCGGTCACCGCCCCGGGCGTCGACCAGTACGGGCCCGCCAGCCCCAGCTCCTCCAGCCGCGCCCGCCGCCGGCGGTACGGCAGCCGTACCAGGGACTCCGCCAGATAGGGCACGTCGAACAGCACCAGGTGCACCGGGACCTGCGCGGCCCGGCGCGCCGCCCGCGCGGGGGCGTGCGCGAGGCCCATCCGGCTCTGGAGGAGCTGGAAGTCGGCCCGGCCCCGCTCGTCCAGGGCCAGCACCTCGCCGTCCAGCACGGCGGGGGTGGTGCCCAGGGCCCCGCCGAGCCGCCGGAGCTCCGGGTAGGCGCCGGTGATGTCCTCGCCCGAGCGGGCGCGCAGCAGCACACTGCCGTCGCCGGGCAGGTACGCCATCACCCGCTGTCCGTCCTGCTTGGTCTCGTACGCCCACCGCGCGTCCTGTGCGGCGGGCGGCAGACTGCCGGGCGTCGCGAGCATGGGCGGAATCAGCGGCAGGGTCACGGCGGTCACGGCAGAGATCTCGACCGCCCCCGGCCCCCTCACGCGCCTTTCCCACCGGGTTCCCCTGAACGGTCCCGCGCCGGGAGGCGGCACTCGGTCCCGCCGACCGGGCTGCGCGGGGAGCGGCACAGGGGTGGGCTGGTGCGGGGAGGTGAAGAGGCGCGGTGTCTGGGTGGGGCTCGGTGCGGGGCGGCAGAGGGCGTGGTGGCCGGGCTCGCGGGGGTGCGATGTCGTGGGGCGGGGCGGTTACGGGGTGCCGGTGTCGCCCGGGGCGTGGACGCCGCGCCGGTGCGGAGGGGACCTGGCGGCGCGGGCGGGCCGGCTCGGCCGGGTGAGGCGGGCCGGCCGGCAGTGCCGCCAGGCCCGCCGACCGCCGGCTGACCGGCGGTCGGCGGGGAATCGGGCGACGGGCCGGGGTCCGCCATGCGCCGCTGGGCCGGGCCGAGCCGGTGTGCCGTCCCGAGGCCCGCATGACACGGGCCCTGGTGCGGGCCGGGTGGGCGGGTGCGGCACCGGGCCGGCCGGCCCGCCGGGAGGAGCCGGCCAGGGCCGGTCCGGACGGGTTTGCCCCGCCGGCCTCCGCCGGCCCGCTCACCGGTGCGCCACCCCGCGCACCGGTGAGCCCGCACGGCCGTGTCCGCTCAGGCCACCCGTTCGGTCGTCGGTTCCGGGGCCGGGGCCGGGGCCGGCGTGCCGGGGCGGTGGCGGGGGAGGAAGGAGGCGAGGACGAAGGCGAGGGCCGCCGCGCCCGCGCCGAGTGCCATGACCGCCTTGAAGCCGTTCTCGGACGGCAGCGCGTGACCGCCGAGGCTGATCGTCAGCTGGGCCAGGAGCACGCCCGCGACCGCGCTGGCCACCGACGTGCCGATGGACCGCATCAGCGTGTTGAGGCTGTTCGCGGCGGCGGTCTCCGACGCCGGGACCGCGCCCATGATCAGCGCGGGCATGGCGCCGTAGGCGAAGCCGACGCCCGCGCCGATGACGCAGGAGACCAGGACCAGGTGCCAGACCTCGCTCATCAGCACGATGTTCAGCGCGTACCCGGCGGCGACGACGACCGCTCCGATCATGAGCGTGATCTTCGGCCCCCGGGACTTCGTGATCATGGCGGAGACCGGCGCCATGGCCATCATCACCAGGCCCTGCGGCGCCATCACCAGGCCGACGGTGAGCATCGACCTGCCGAGGCCGTACCCGGTCTGGGTCGGCAGCTGGAGAAGCTGCGGCAGCACCAGGGACATCGCGAACATCGAGAAGCCGAACGCGATGGAGGCCAGGTTGGTGAACAGCACCTGACGGCGGGCGGTGGTGCGCAGGTCGACCAGCGGCTGCGCGGTGCGCAGCTCGAACAGGCCCCAGCCCAGCAGGACGACGACGGCGAGCGCGAACAGACCCAGGGTGGTGCCGCTGGTCCAGCCCCAGTCGGCGCCCTTGGAGACGGCCAGCAGCAGGGAGACCAGACCGACGGCCATGCCCAGCGCGCCGGCGACGTCGAAGCGCCCGCCCGTGCGCACGCTGGATTCCGGCACCAGGCTCAGGACGCACACGAACGCGACGACGCCGAGGCTCCCGGAGGTCCAGAACAGCACGTGCCAGTCGAAGTGGTCGGCGATGAAGGCCGCGGCGGGCAGCCCGAGCGCCCCGCCGACGCCCAGCGAGGCGCTCATCAGCGCGGTCGAGCCCGCCAGCTTCTCCGGCGGCAGCTCGTCGCGCATGATGCTGATGCCCAGCGGCACCACGGCGGCGGCGAGCCCCTGAAGCGTACGGCCGACGATCATCGGGACGAGCGCGTCGCTGAGCGCGCACACCACCGAGCCGGCCACCAGCAGCACCAGGCTGGCCATCAGCAGGAGCCGCTTGCCGAACATGTCGCCGAGCCGGCCGGCCACCGGGGTGGCGACGGCGGCGGCCAGCAGCGTGGCCGTGACCGCCCAGGCGGCGTCGGACGCCGAGGCGTGCAGATAGCCGGGCAGCTCCGGGACGATCGGGATCACCAGGGTCTGCATCAGCGACACGGTGATGCCGGCCAGGGCCAGCACCGAGACCACGGCGCCCGGCCGGGCCGGGGCGGAGCGGCCGGCCTCGGCGGGCCGGGCGGGGGCGTCGGACATGGGAGAACCTTCCGGGACAAGGCAGGGCACGGGAGCCGGACGGGTGACCGGCTGCTTTTAAGTCAACTGCTTGACTTACTGTAGCGGTACGGGGCGGCGGCACGCGGGGGCCTGTCCCCGCCGGCGCGGGCGGGACCGTAGGCTGCCCTGGCTGGACCTCGCCGCCCCGGTCGAGGACCTGGGACGGAGCGCGGGACGGGCCGGCCCAGGCGGTCGGCAGTCCCGGAGCGGTGGTGAGCATGGCGCGCAGGACGGCGCGGGCCGAGCAGGTGAGCGCGACCCGGGAGGCGATCCTGACCGCGGCGGAGCGGCTGTTCGCCGAGCACGGCGTGTACGCCGTCTCCAACCGTCAGGTCAGCGAGGCCGCGGGGCAGGGCAACAACGCCGCGGTCGGCTACCACTTCGGCACCAAGGCCGACCTGGTCCGCGCGGTCGCCCGGCGGCACGCCGAGCACATCGAGACCCTGCGGAAGCGGGCGCTGGCGGCGACCGGTGACTCCACGGACGTACGCGACTGGGTCGACTGCCTGGTCCGGCCGGTGACCGGGCACCTGGCGAGCCTCGGCAGCCCCACCTGGTACGCCCGGTTCTGCGCCCAGGCCATGACCGACCCGGCCCTGCACGAGATCATGGTCGAGGAGTCCCTGGCCTCACCGGCGCTGCGCGAGGCGGTCGAGGGCCTGAACCGCACCCTGCCGGAGCTGCCGCCCGAGGTGCGCGCCGAACGCGGCCAGATGGTCCGGCTGCTGATCCTGCACACCTGCGCCGAGCGGGAGCGGGCCCTGGCGGAGGGCACGCCGACCCCGCGCGCCACCTGGGACGAGGTGGCCACGGGCCTCGCGGACGCGATCGTGGGCCTGTGGCTGGCTCCCGTCGGCGCCGCCCGCCGGGCCGCGGGCGGCTGAACCGGGCGGCGGGCCGGGGCCACCGCCCGGGGTCAGGAGGACCGCGGCGGTCCGACCCAGCCCAGCGAGCGTTCGACGGCCCGCTGCCAGTTGCCGTACTCCTCCTCCCGCCGCCCGGGGTCCATGGCGGGCAGCCACTGGCCGGCCTTGTGCCAGTTGCGGCGCAGCACCTCCAGGTCGGACCAGTAGCCGGCGGCGAGCCCGGCCGCGTAGGCGGCGCCGAGGGAGACCGTCTCGGCGACCATCGGCCGGACCACCGGCACGTCGAGCACGTCGGCCACGAACTGCATGAGCAGGTTGTCCGAGGTCATGCCCCCGTCCACCTTGAGCTGCCGGAGGGCGACCGAGGAGTCGGCGTTCATGGCGTCGACGACCTCCCGGGTCTGCCACCCGGTCGCCTCCAGGACGGCCCGCGCCAGGTGCCCCTTGGTGATGTACGAGGTGAGCCCGACGATGACCCCCCGCGCGTCGCTGCGCCAGCGCGGCGCGAACAGGCCCGAGAAGGCGGGCACGATGTAGCAGCCGCCGTTGTCCTCGACCGTCCGGGCGAGGGTCTCGATCTCCGGCGCGCTGCTGATCAGCCCCAGGCGGTCACGGAACCACTGGACGAGCGCGCCGGTGACGGCGATCGACCCTTCCAGGGCGTAGGCCGGCTGCTGGTCGCCGATCTTGTAGGCGACCGTCGTGAGGAGTCCGTGCCGGGACCGCACCAGGTCGGTCCCGGTGTTGAGCAGCAGGAAGCTGCCCGTTCCGTAGGTGCACTTGGCCTCGCCCGGGGAGAAGCAGGTCTGGCCGAACAGGGCGGCCTGCTGGTCGCCGAGCGCGGCCGCGATGGAGACGCCCGGCAGCAGCGCGCGGGCCTCGCCGTACGGCTCCGCGGACGGCCTGATCTCGGGCAGCATCGAGCGGGGCACCCCGAAGAAGTCCAGCAGTTCGTCGTCCCAGGCGAGCTTGCGGATGTTCATCAGCATCGTGCGGCTGGCGTTGGTGGCGTCCGTGATGTGCAGACCGCCGTCGGGTCCGCCGGTGAGGTTCCAGACCAGCCAGCTCTCCATCGTGCCGAACAGCACCTCGCCGTCCCGGGCGCGCTGCTCGACCCCCTTGACGTGGTCGAACAGCCACCGGATGCGCAGCGCGGAGAAATAGGTCGACGGCGGCAGGCCGCACCGGTCGAGGAAGAACGCCTCCCCGGGGTCTTCCGCGAGGGCGTCGACGAGGGGTGCCGTACGGGTGTCCTGCCAGACGAGCGCCCGGCCGATCGGCGCGCCGGTCCGCCGGTCCCAGAGCACCGTCGTCTCCCGCTGGTTGGCCAGGCCGATCGCCGCGATCTGTCCCTGGTCCACGCCGGCGTCCGCCAGGGCCTCGGGCACCACGCGCCGCAGGTTCTGCCAGATCTCGACGGCGTCGTGCTCGACCCATCCGGGCCTCGGGAAGTGCTGCTGGTGCTCCTTCTGCGCGACCGAGACGAGCCGCCCACGGTGGTCGAACAGGATGCAGCGGGTCGAGTTGGTGCCCTGATCGATGGACATTACGTACCGTTCAGCCATGATCGGGTCTGCCTTCCGAGGGATCGAGGGGCGGCTGTCCTGGCCTACCAGCGGGTGGCTCCGAGATCCCTGGAGACCGCCCGCGCGGCTTCCCGGATCAGACTGACCAGATGCGGGCGGGGCCGGCCCTGGCTGTCGCAGATCCGCTCGAGTGGCCCGGACAGCCCGATGGCGCCGACGACGAGCCCGCCGTGCCCCCGGATCGGCGCCGAGAGCCCCGCCTCGCCCATGCTCATCTCCTGGATCTCGGCGGCCCAGCCGAGCTCCCTGACCTCGGCGAGCGCCCGGGCGAGCCGCTCGGGGTCGACCAGCGTGTGCCGCGTGTACGCCTCCAGCCCCGGCGGCCGGACCGGTTCGACGGTCGCCGTCCCGAAGGCCAGCAGGACCTTGCCGAGCGAGGAGGCGTGCAGGGGCAGCAGCGCGCCCACGTCCAGGGTCTGGAAGGTGTCGTCCGGCCGGAACACGTGGTGGACGATGAGGACGCTGCCCTCCAGCGGGGTCCCCAGGCGCACCGCCTCCCCGCTGCGGGCGGCCAGGGCGTCGGCCCAGTTGAGGGAGCGCGAGCGCAGCTCGTTGACGTCCAGGTAGCTGGTGCCGAGGTGCAGCAGGGCGGCCCCCAGCTGGTACTTCCCGGTGGTCGCGTCCTGCTCCACGAAGTCCACGTGCTGGAGCGTGCGCAGGATGCCGTGGGCGGTGCCCTTCGCCAGCCCGAGCGACGCCGCCACCTCGCCGAGTCCGAGTCGGCGGGGGCCACCGGCGAGCAGGCGCAGGATCGCCGCCGCCCTTTCGATCGACTGGACTGGGCCGGCCATGAGGCGAGCCTATTACCGCTGCGGACGCTTCGCCGCGCGGACGAGACACGGGTCCCGGGACCGCTCGTTCGGTAATGCCGACCGCTGTTCATTGACCAGCCCGATTTGTCTCCATAGTTTTCATGGAAGCCCGGAAAGGCGTCGACTCAAGCGCCCGGCCGGCACACACCATCAGGAGAGAACATGGCGGCACAGCTCAACACGCTGCTACGGGCGGCGGCACACGAACACGTGTGGCCGGTGCCGCCCGTCCCCGGCGCCGTCTCGGCCGTGCGCCGGGGTGCGGCGGCGGCCCTCGCCGACTGGGACGTGTCCGCGGAGATCGCCGAGGACGCGTTGCTCGTGGTGTCGGAGCTGGTCACCAACGCGATCCTGCACGCCAGCCCCCCGGCCGAGCTGCGGCTGTCCTGGGAGGCGGGCGACGGCGGCGGCACGCTGCGCGTGGAGGTCACCGACGCGGGACCCGTGCGTCCGGCGGGGCAGCCGCTCGGCTGGCTCGACCCGGACGAACACGGCCGGGGCGAGGCGATCGTGCACGCCCTGGCGACACGTCACGGCATACGGGTCCGTCGTGGCGGGGTCACCCGCTGGGCGGAACTCGTCTGAGGAGTCCGCCCGGCGCCGCCCGCGCTCCGGACGGCGCGGAGACCGGTTCCCGGGCGGCCGTCCTGCGCAGCAGCAGGAGGGCGGCGTCGTCGTGCAGCCGCCCGCCCACGTGGGCCAGCAGTTCCCCGTGGAGCGCGGTGAGCGTGCGGGCCGGCTCGTCGGACAGGTGCCGGGCCACCCCCTCGGCCAGTGGATAGAACGCGCCCGCGCCGTCGCGGGCCTCGGTGACCCCGTCGGTGTAGAGCAGCAGCTGGTCGCCCGCCGTGAAGGGCAGCCGCTGGAGGCGGGGCTCCTCGCCCGACAGGGCGCGCAGCCCCAGGGGCGGCGTGGGGCGGGCGGGCTCCACCGCCCCCGCCTCCGCGGCGGCCGGTATCAGCAGGGGAGGCGCGTGTCCGCAGTTCACCACCTCCAGGTGCCCCGCTGAGGGGCAGCCGACGACCACGGCGGTGACGAAGTCGTCGGGGCCGAGGTTGCGCGCCAGGCTCCGCTCGATCCGGTTCACGACGGCGAGCAGGTCGGGCTCGTCGTGGGCGGCCTCGCGGAACACTCCGAGCACCAGTGCGGCGGTCCCCACGGCGGGCAGCCCCTTGCCGCGCACGTCGCCGACGATCACCCGGACACCGTGCGGGGTGGGCACCACGGCGTAGAGGTCCCCGCCGATCCGGGCCTCCGCCGCGGCGGCGCTGTACCGGACGGCCACCTGGAACGGGCCCACGGTCCCGGGCACGGGCTGGAGTACCGCCTGCTGGGTGGCCTCGGCGACCGAGCGCACGTCCGCCAGGACCCGTTCCCGGCGACCGCGCAGCGCCCCCGCCAGGCCGCTCGCCGCGGTGACGGCCACCAGGGCGGACAGGACGGCCGCGAGCTCGTGTCCGGGAACCCCGTGCGCCAGGGCCAGCGCCGTGCCCGTCGCCGCGGCGAGGAGACCGGCGCAGAGCACGCCGTGCGGGCCGTTGACGGTGGCGGCCAGGGCCGGTCCGGCGGCCAGCAGCGGCAGCCAGGCCGTGCCCGTGCCCCCGGCGGCGCCGACGACCATGACGAGCGCGGCGACCAGGGCCGGCAGCCCGTGCGCGACCGCGGCCGGCAGCCCGCCGGCACGCCGGCGGACCGCTCCCCGGTCACCGGCCGCCCGGCTCCCGCACAGCCGGCGTGGGGCTTGGCGCATGTCTCGTCCGCAGTCCTCGCCTGTAGGGGGTGCACACCCGAAATGTCCGTTTCATCCAGCAAACGGGACAGGAGGGGGCGGCCGCAAGGAGGGGATTTTCAGATAGTGAGCGAGAGGCCCCTGGTCACCCGGCCGGCGGTCGGCAGGAGCCGGGCCCCGATCTCCCGGAGCCGGTCCTGCCGTTCCACCGGCAGGGAGACGCCGAGTGAGCCGAGGGTGGTGCCGCGATAGACGGGTACGGCGACGCAGACGGTGCCGAGCGCGTACTCCTCCAGGTCCGTCACGGCCGGTGCCATCGGGGGCGACTCGATCCTGCGGAGCAGTTCCGCGAGGCTCGTGACCGTGCGGGGCGTGAGGTCGGCCAGGTGGTGCCTGGACAGGTAGTCGCGGCGGGCCTCCTCGTCCAGCTCGCGCAGTACGGACTTGCCCAGCGCGGTGGCGTGTCCGGCGTCCTCGAACCCCACCCAGAGATCCACCCGGGGCGCACGGGGACCGTCGACGATCTCGGCCACCCTGATCTCGCCGTCCTCGTAGAACGTGAGGTAGGCGGGTGTGGACAGCTCGTCCCGCAGGGCCGCCAGTGCCGGGCGCACGCGGCTGAGCAGCGACTGGGCGCCGCCCGCCGCGTACAGCGAGTTCAGCCGGTCGCCGAGGACGAACCCGCCGTCGTCCAGTTTCCGTACGTATCCGTCGTGCACCAGGGTGCGCAGCAGGTGGTAGGCGGTGGCCAGGGGGAGCCCCGTCTCGCGCGCCAGCTGCTTCGCGGGCGCGCCGTTCTCGTGCGCGCTCACCGCCTCCAGCAGCCGGAAGGCCCGCTGTACGGAGCCGATCAGGGTGGGACCGTCCTGAGCACCCATAGCTACCAGGCTGCCCCGGGCGCCCGATCCGGGCAAGGCCGGGGCCAGGGGGACCGCCGCCCATCTGCCGGCGTGTTCCTCGACGACGCCCGGACGATGATCCACGCGCCCGTCTCCATCCGCTCCACGCCGGAACCGCGCCACCGCTGTCGGCCGGACCTCCTGCATGGGCCGATACGGCGCCGTCCTCGGCCCCTGGCCCGGCGGGCAGCCGCTCGCCACGGGCAACGGCGACCGGGGCTTCACGGTCTTCGCCCCGGCCGGGGTGTTCTCCCTGGTGTTCATCCGGCCTCGCCGCCCTGTGCCCCGAGGCGGCGAGGCCGGACGGAAACTGGTCACCGCCGGCTGACGCTTCCCCGCGCCCGGCGCCGCCCCCCCCGTCCACAGGCGCGGCGCCGGACGCACGTCACCCCGTACGCGCAGGCCGGCCCGTCTGGTCCTCGGCGTCCGCCCGGCACCATCCGTGTCCGACCGCCGGGAACGGCCACCCCCGCGCCTACCGTCCAGTAATATCCGGCGGCAGGACACCTGAGGAGGTACCGTGCCCCGGTCCCCACGTTCACCCCTGCTGCTCGCCGGTCTGCTGGCGACCGCCGGAGTGGCCCATTTCGCCGTTCCGCGGCAGTTCGACGCGATCGTGCCCCGTGCGCTGCCGGGCCCGCCCAGGGCCTGGACGTACGGGAGCGGGGCCGTCGAGCTGGCCCTCGCGGCCGGGGTCGCGGCGCCCCGCACCCGCGCGCTCGCCGGGAAGGCGGCGGCCGCCTTCTTCGTCGGCGTGTTCCCGGCCAACGTCCAGATGGCCGTCGACTGGCGCGGCCGGCCGGCGCCGCTCAGGGCGGCGGCCCTCGCCCGGCTGCCCCTCCAGGTGCCGCTGGTGCTGTGGGCGCGCGGGGTCGCCCGGGACGGGAAGGGACGCTCATGACCGGGCGCGTCGAGACCGGAGCCAAGGCCGAGGACTTCGCCCTGCCGGACGAGACCGGCACCACCCGCCGGCTCACCGGGCTGCTGGCGGCCGGACCGGTCGTCCTCTTCTTCTACCCCGCCGCCCTCACCCCCGCCTGCACCGCCGAGGCCTGCCACTTCCGCGACCTCGCCGCCGAGTTCGCCGCCGTCGGCGCCCAGGCAGTCGGGATCAGCGGGGACACCGTAGACAAGCAGCGGGAGTTCACCGGCCGGCACGGTCTCGGCATGCCGCTGCTCTCCGACGCCGACGGCACGGTCCGCGAGCGGTTCGGCGTCCGACGCGGCTTCTCCCTGGCGCCGACCAAGCGGGTCACCTTCGTGATCGCCCAGGACCGTACCGTCCTGGAGATCATCCGCAGCGAACTGCGCATGAGCACCCACGCCGACCGGGCCCTCGCCGCCCTCCGCGCCCACCGCGGCTGAAGCGGACACCGGGACCGCAGCGGACAGCCCGCCGCTTGATGGACCGCGACAATCGGATCATCCTGGGGCATATGAAAGATGTCGCCGCCGTGGCGGTCATCGACGCGCACGGCACGGTGACCGGGTGGACCGAGGGCGCGCGGCTGCTCACCGGCCACCCGGCCGACGAGGTCGTGGGCCGGCAGGCCACGGACCTGCTGGCCGAGGACGTCCCCGGCGGCATCCTCACCGCCCGCGCCGCCCCGGTCGCCGTGCGCCACCGCGACGGCCACCGCCTCGTGCTGCCCCTCACCGTCTGCCCGCTCGCCGGCGCCGCCGGACAGCCCGCCGGCTACGTCGTCACGGCCCTGCCCCCCGGCACCACGCTGGCCGCGCGGGCCTTCGAGCAGGCGTCCATGTCGATGTCGGTCTTCGACCTCCGCCAGCGCTACCTGCGCGTCAACGCCGCCGCCTGCCACGTCATGGGCGTCCCCGAGGAAGCGCTGCTCGGCCGGTCCTTCCCGGACACCGTCGCGGACACCGAGCACAGCCGCGCCTTCGTGGCCCGTCTGCGCGAGGTCGCCGAGACCGGCCGCCCGGTGCGCTACGAGAGCTACACCGGCGCCCCCGCCCTCGACCAGGAACATGCCTGGAGCATCGAGATGTGGCCGCTGCGCGACGCCTCCGGCGAACCCGCGGCGGTCGCGCTCGCCGCGTCCGACAGCAGCGAGCAGTACTGGGCCCGGCGCCGCCTCGCCCTGCTGAACGAGGCCGCGACCCGCGTCGGCACCACCCTGGACGTGATCGGCACCGCCGAGGAGATGATCGCCCTGCTGGTCCCGCAGTACGCGGACTTCGCCAGCGTCGACCTGCTCGACTGGGTGCTCGGCGCAGACGAACCGCCGACGCTGCCGGACGGCGGGGTCGTCCTGCGCCGCGTCGCCCACGGCTCCGCCCGCCCCGGCAACCCCGCGGCGGCCCTGCACCTCGGTGAGACCGACGTCTACCAGCCGGCCTCCCCGCCCGCCCGCGCGCTGTACCAGGGGCGCGCGGTGCTCAGCCAGGCCGGCGAGCCCGAATTCGTGCACTGGCTGGCCGAACGCAACGCACGCTCACCCGGGGGCCGCCCCTTCCGGCAGGGCGCCCACTCCATGATCGCGGTGCCGCTGCGGGCCCGCGGCACCACCCTGGGCGTCGCGGTCTTCGTCCGCATGCGCCACCCCGACGACTACGGCCCCGACGACGCCGTCTTCGCGGAGGAACTCGCCAGCCGAGCCGCCGTCTGCATCGACAACGCCCGCCGCTTCACCCGCGAACGGGCCACGGCCCTCACCCTCCAGCACAGCCTGCTCCCGCGCGGCCTGCCCGGACAGGTCGCGGTCGACGTCGCCCACCGCTACCTGCCGAGCGGATCCCTGGCCGGCATCGGCGGCGACTGGTTCGACGTCATCCCGCTCTCCGGAGGAAGGGTCGGCCTGGTCGTGGGCGACGTGGTCGGCCACGGCATCCAGTCCTCCGCCACCATGGGCCGGCTGCGCACGGCCGTCCGCACCCTCGCCGACGTCGACCTGCCGCCCGACGAACTCCTCACCCACCTCGACGACCTGGTCACCCACCTCGCCGCCGACGGCAGCGGGGAGGAGGTCGCCGAACTCGGCGCGACCTGCCTGTACGCCGTCTACGACCCGGTCTCCCGCTGTCTCTCCCTGGCCGCCGCCGGCCACCCCGCCCCGGCCGTCGTCCTGCCCGGCGGCACCGCGCACTTCCTCCCCGTCGCCGCCGGGCCACCGCTCGGCGTCGGCGGACTGCCGTTCGAGGCGACGGAACGGGAACTGCCCGAGGGCTCGGTCGTCGCCCTCTACACCGACGGCCTGATCGAGGACCGCGACCGGGACCTGGACGGCGCCACCGAGGAACTGCGCCGCGCCCTCACCGCACCCGCCGCCTCTCTCGAAGCCCTCGCCGACGACGTCCTGAAAGCCGTCCTGCCCGACCAGCCCGGCGACGACGTCGCCCTGCTCCTCGTGCGCACCCGGGCCCTGGGCACCGACCGGGTCGCCACCTGGGACGTGCCGCCCGACCCCGCCCAGGTCGCCGTCCTGCGGCAGGCGGCCACCGAGCGACTGACCGCCTGGGGACTCGCGGAGACCGCCTTCGTCACCGAACTGGTCGTCAGCGAACTCGTCACCAACGCCATCCGCTACGGCGAACCGCCCATCCGGCTCCGTCTGATCCGTGACCGCGCCCTCATCTGCGAGGTCTCCGACGCCAGTTCCACCTCCCCGCACCTGCGCCGGGCGCACGCCTACGACGAGGGCGGCCGGGGACTGCTGCTCGTCGCCCAGCTCAGCCGGCGCTGGGGCAGCCGGCAGACCGTCGCGGGCAAGACCATCTGGGCCGAACAACCGCTGCCCGGGGACTGATCACTGGAACGCGCAGCCAGGGTTCGGCGCGTCCTCGGAGAACGGGGAGCCGTGCGGCAGCACGTACAGCACCTCCAGGACGAGCGGCGTGTCCCCCAGGTTGCGGCCGATGTGGACGTGGTCGCTCCCGGACGGCTCCCGGATCGTCGCGCCCGTCCGGTACACGCCGTCCGAGCCGCAGCCGGCGTCGAAGTGACTGAGGGTGCCCTGCTCGACGACGCCGTACAGCGGGCCGTCGTGGTAGTGCCAGCCGGTGCTCTGGCCGGGCGGGACCGTGATCTCCCGCAGGGTGTAGTCGGTGCCGCCGACGGTGGTCTGCGCGAGGATCCGGGCCGTCACACCGGGTCCGGCCGGGGTCGCCCCGGCGGGGCCGCACAGGGCGAGGGCGGCGGCGGTCAGCGCGCCGGTGACGGCGGTACGGAGTGCGGTGCGCATGCGGGGCCTCCAGGGGCGCGAGCGGACACCGCCCGAACATAGAGGCCCCGAAGGCGGGCTGGGGCCGGAACCCGGTGATCCGGATTCCGGCGCCCGCGGGCCGCGCCCGCACCGTCAGCCCGGACGGCGCGGCTCCGCCGAAGTCACTCCCGGCCGGCGGCGGCGACCTGGGCCAGGGTGCGCCCGCTGCGCACCGAGCGGGCCCGCCGGGGATCGGGGGTGCCGTGCCCGTCCGACCGTGCCGGCCCCTTGCGCACCAGCAGCCAGGCATCCTCCCCGTCCGCGCCGCCGCGGAAGCGGGTGAGGGCGTACTCGCCGCGCAGCTTCGCGCCGTGCAGCCGGAAGGTGGCGTGCCCGCGCTCCAGGGACTCGGCGAAGTCCACCGGGCGCCCCCGCCGGTCGTGGCTGAGCGGCTCGTACGTCCCGCGGTCCCACACGATCACGGTGCCGCCGCCGTACTCGCCCTTCGGGATCACACCCTCGAAGTCCTCGTACTCCAGCGGATGGTCCTCGGTCGGCACCGCCAGCCGCTTGTCCCCGGGGTCGGTGGACGGGCCCCTGGGCACGGACCAGGACTTCAGGACGCCGTCGACCTGGAGCCGGAAGTCGAAGTGCATCCGCCGCGCGTCGTGGATCTGCACCACGAACCGGGGCTCCCCGCCCCGCGTCCGGTCCGGCCGTCCCGACGGCTCGCGGGTCCGCTCGAAGTCGCGCTTGCCGCGGTACGTCCGCAGCCGGTCCTGTGCCGCCACCTCCGGCTCCTTCCCACCACGCCCGCTACCGCCGCCCCACGTACCCCCGGGTACCCCGCCCCCGCGCGGTCAGCCCGCGATGCCGTTCAGCTCGGCCATCGCGTCGTCCGGCAGCACCAGGCCCGCCGCGGCGATGTTCTCCCGCAGGTGACCGGGGGAGGAGGTGCCGGGGATGAGCACGATGTTCGGCGAGCGGCGCAGCAGCCAGGCCAGCGCCACCTGCTGCGGCGACGCCCCCAGCCGGGCGGCCACCTTCGCGAGCGCGTCCGACTGGAGCGGGGTGAACCCGCCGAGCGGGAAGTACGGGACGAAGGCGATGTTCTCCGCCGCCGTACGCTCCAGCAGCGCGTCGTCCTGCCGGTTCGCCAGGTTGTACAGGTTCTGCACCGTCACCACGGGCGCGATCGCCCGGGCCTCGTCCAGCTGCGCGGCGGACGCGGCGCTCAGCCCCAGGTGCCGGATCAGACCGCGCTCGCGCAGTTCGGCCAGGGCGCCGAACTGCTCGGCGACCGGGTCCTCGTTCGGGGTGTCCATGTCGCCGAGCCGTAGGTTGACCACGTCCAGCGTGTCCACGCCGAGGTTCCGCAGGTTGTCGTACACCTGCGCCTTCAGGTCCTCGGGGTGCCGGGACATGATCCAGCTGCCGTCGGCTCCCCGCCGGGCCCCGACCTTGGTGACGATGCGCAGATCGTCCGGGTAGGGGTGCAGGGCCTCCTTGATGATCCGGTTGACGACGACGGGCCCGTAGAAGTCGGCCGTGTCGATGTGGGTGATGCCCGCCTCCACCACGGCGCGCAGCACCGCCACCGCCCGGTCACGGTCCCGGGGCGGGCCGAAGACGTGCGGTCCGGCCAGCTGCATGGCGCCGTACCCGACGCGGGTCAGGGTCAGGCCGTCGGCCGGGGTGACGGTGCCACCGAGCTGTGCAGTCATGTCGTGCCTCTCCAGGTGTTCCGGCCACCGGACGTTCCCGGTGGCCTCGCGCTCCACCCTCCGCCCGGTCCGCGCGCCACGGCAGTGCCCCCGCGATCCTGGGAGTGACAGGGCCAGTCACCGCCGCCCGGCCGGCCGTACGGTGGGGACGTGGACGGATCGAACGCGCTCGGTGAGTTCCTGCGCGCCCGCAGGGCGCTGGTACGGCCCCAGGACGTGGGGCTGCCCGGTGGCGGCCTGCGCCGGGTGCCGGGGCTGCGCCGCGAGGAGGTCGCGATGCTGGCCGGCATCAGCTCCGACTACTACCTGCGGCTGGAGCAGGGCCGCGACCGCAACCCCTCCGTGCAGGTGCTGGAGGCCATCGCCCGGGTGCTGCGGCTGGACACGGACGCCACCGCCCACCTCGTCGGGCTCGCCCAGGAGCGGCCCGGGCCCGGCCCGCGCCCCGGGCGGCGGGCGCAGCAGGTCCCGGCGAGCCTGCTCCAGCTCATCGACGGCTGGCCGCGCAACCCCGCCTACCTCCAGAACCGCTACACCGACTGCCTGGCCGCCAACGCCCTGGCCACCGCGCTCACCCCGAACTACGCGCCCGGCGTCAACCTGCTGAGGGCCGTGTTCCTCGACCCCGCCGAGCGCGCCCTGCGCCGGGACTGGACGGACCTCACCGCGGAAGGCGTGGCCGCCCTGCGGTCCGAGGCCGGGACCGATCCGGACGACCCCCGGCTGCGCGACCTGGTCGGCGAGCTGTCCCTGCGCAGCGAACGCTTCCGCACCCTGTGGGCCCGCCACGAGGTCCGTCCCCGGCGCGGCCGGGTCAGCCGCCTCAGCCATCCCCAGGCCGGCGACCTCGACCTGCACTCCCACAAGCTGTCCGTGGACGGCACCGACGGACTCACCCTGGTCGTCTTCCACGCCGAACCCGGCAGCCGCAGCGCCGAGCTGCTGGACATCCTCGGCAGCCTCGCCGCCCCGGGACGGACCAGCGCGCACAGCGCGGAACGCGACAAGGAGCAGATCGAGGAGCCGTAGCCCCGGACCCCCCGTGCGCTCAGAACTCCTCGTGCGTCTCGGGATCGCCGCCGAGCCGGCGCGGGGAGCGGCGGGCGACGGCCGCCATCTGGTCCTCGTCCAGCTCGAAGCCGAACACGTCCAGGTTGGCGCGCTGGCGTGCCGGGTCCGCCGACTTCGGGAGCGGCAGCGCGCCCAGCTGTACGTGCCAGCGCAGCAGCACCTGCGCGGGCGTGACCCCGTGCGCCCGCGCGACCCCGGCGACCGCCGGGTCGTCCAGCAGATCGCTGCCCCGGCCCAGCGGGCTCCAGCTCTCGGTGACGATCCCCTTCTGCGCGTGGAAGGCGCGCAGCTCCTCCTGCGGAAACAGCGGGTGCAGCTCGATCTGGTTCACCGACGGCAGCACCCCGGTCTCCTTCTCCAGCCGGGTGATGTGCTCCGGCGTGAAGTTGGAGACGCCGATCGAGCGGACCAGTCCGTCCTCGCGCAGCCGGATCATCGCCTTCCAGGCGTCGACGTACTTGTCCACCCGCGGGTTCGGCCAGTGGATGAGATACAGGTCCACGTACTCCAGGCCGAGCCGCCGCCGCGACTCCTCGAAGGACGCGAGGGTCTCCTCGTACCCGTGGTGCCGGCCCGGCAGCTTGGTCGTCACCACCACCTCCTCGCGGGGCACCCCGCTGCCGGCCACGCCCCGGCCGACACCGGTCTCGTTGCGGTAGTTCGTCGCGGTGTCGACCAGCCGGTAGCCCGCCTCCAGCGCGGTGCGCACGGCCCGCTCGGCCTGCGTGTCGTCCAGGGGCCAGGTGCCGAGGCCGACGGCGGGGATCGTCGTACCGTCGTTGAGCGTGTACAGCGGAACACCGTTCACGATGAGACCTTCCCTCGATCATCTGCTCTGTGTCTGTCTCCAGCCTCACGGATAGGGTGAGCGGTGATCAACCGGGCGGGTGGGAAGAGGGCGGCGGACGGCATGGGCGGCGGCGCGGACAGCAACGGCGTGGGCGGCGGGCGGCCCACCTCACGGGACGTCGCCCGGCTCGCCGGCGTCTCGCACACCGCCGTCTCCTTCGTCTTCAACGGCCGTGCCGAGGGCAACCTCTCACCGGCCACCCAGGAACGCATCCGGCAGGCCGCCGCCCGGCTCGGCTACCGGCCCGACCCGGTCGCCCGCGGTCTGCGCCGCCGCCGTACCGCCGTCATCGGCCTGGTCACCGACGAGATCGCCACGTCCCCGTTCGCCGGGCGGCTGCTGCGCGGCGCCATGGAGACCGCCTGGGACAGCGACCACCTCGTCCTCACCGTGGACTCCGGCGGCGACCGGGCCAAGGAGGACGCGGCCGTCGCCGAACTCCTCGACCGGCGCGTGGACGGCATCATCTACGCCGCGATGTCCCTGCGCCGGGTCCGGGTCCCCGAGGGCCTGCACCGCACCCACTCAGTGCTCGCCAACTGCCTGCCCGAGGACGGCTCGCTGCCCGCCGTCATCCCCGCCGAACGGGCCGGCGGCCGGACCGCCGCCCGCCTGCTGCTGGAGGCCGGGCACCGCAGGGTGGCCCTGGTCGGCGGGCAGGACGACATCGCCTCGGTGGAACGGCTGCGCGGCTTCCGGGACGCGCTGCGCGCCGAGGGCGTCACCGTGCCCAGGGAGTGGGTCGTGCGCACCGGCGGCGAGATCAGCGGTGGCCACGAGGGAGCCACCCGGCTGCTCGCGGGCACCGCCCCGCACCACCGGCCCACCGGCATCTTCTGCTACAACGACCGGGTCGCGGCGGGCGTGCTGCACGCCGCGACCCGGCTCGGGATCGCCGTGCCCGGCGAGCTGTCGGTGGTCGGCTACGACGATCAGGAGCACATGGCCGCCTTCCTCGCGCCGGCTCTCACCACCGTGGCGCTGCCGCACCGGGCGATGGGCGAGGCCGCGGCCCGGCTGTTGCTGGACGCCATTGACACCGGCCGGACCCCGCCCGCGACCGTGCGGCGGCTGGCCTGTCCGGTGGTCAGCCGTGCCTCGGTGGGGCCTGCTCCCACGCGCTGACCCCGGAGGTATCGCTCCGTCGGCGCGGTAGACGCGCTCGGTGACGATCAGGAGCACAGCCGCTTTCCTCGCGCCGGCTCTCACCACCGTGGCGCTGCCGCACCGGGCGATGGGCGAGGCCGCGGCCCGGCTGTTGCTGGACGCCATCGGCACCGGCCGGGCCCCGCCCGCGACCGTGCGGCGGCTGGTCTGTCCGGTGGTCAGCCGTGCCTCGGTGGGGCCTGCTCCCACGCGCTGACCCCGGCGTCGCCCTCGACCAGCAGCTCGGCGGTATCGCCCGGCCGGCGGTAGACCCGCTCGGTCACCGTCGCCCGGTCCGCCACGAACAGTTCGAGCAGCGAACCGTCGGCGAGGACGCGCACGGAGAGGTCCGGCCCCGGCGGCACCGCCACCGTCACCGGTTCCGACCCCCCGACGCCCGCGCGGGGCCACCCGGAGCGGTCCAGGACGACGGTGCCGGCGTCCGGGTCCAGCCGGAGCGTCAGCGCCCGGTCCGCCGACCGCAGCAGGGTGACGGTGGTGGTGCCGTGCGCCGTCACCGTCAGGTCGTACGCCGGCGGAAGCGGCACCGACCGGCCCGGACCGGTCGCGAACGGCGCGCCGGCGCGCAGGAGTTCCAGCTCCGGGGCCGGTGCGACGCGCAGGGTGCCGTCGGCACCGGCGTCGACGGCCCGGGGCGCGGTGAGCGTGCCCGCCCAGCCGGCCGCCAGCACCGCCGCCTCGTCCCGCGCCTCCCAGGACCAGCCCCACATCAGGGCCCGGCCCGGCTCCTGGAGGACGGCGGGGGCGTAGAAGTCCCGTCCGTGGTCGAGCCGGCCGCCGGCGCGGGGCACGAACCGGGGCCGCGTGCCCGGTGCCAGCCGGCCCGTCAGATAGCCGGTGCTCCGGGGGCTGCCGTCCCAAAGGGACACCACCAGGACGTGGTCGCCGCCGGACGTCCCGAACAGCTGCGGGCACTCCCAGCCGACCGCCTCGTCACCGAACGCGCCGGCCGCGACGGGGTCGTGGCCGTCCAGCAGGACACCCGCGAACCGCCAGTCGGTCAGCTCGTCGCAGCCGTACAGCAGCACCGACGGGGTGCCGTCGGCGTGGCCCGCTCCGACCAGGGCCCAGCGGTGGCCGGCGTGCCGGAAGACGAACGGGTCGCGGAACATCACCACGTCGAGCCCCGGAGGCGGCCCCGGGATCACCGGGACGGGCCGGGGCCGCCAGGCCAGCAGCCGGTCGTCGGCCGGGTCGGCCGCGCGGGCCAGGCAGATGGTGCCGAGCCCGGTGTGGGCGTGGTCGACGCCGGTGTACACCGCCGTGGGCACACCGCCGTCGTCCACCACGCAGCCCGACCAGCAGCCCGCCTCGTCGGGACCGCCGGGGGTCGGGGCGAGGGCGATCGGATGGTGCTCCCAGCGGACCAGGTCCGGGCTGGAGACATGGCCCCAGTGGACGTCGGCGTGCACCGGGGCGGCCGGGTTGTGCTGGTAGAAGAGGTGGTGGCGGCCACGCCAGCGGAAGGGGCCGTTGGGGTCGTTGATCCAGTGGGCGGGCGGGCGGACCCGGAAGCGGGGGGCGTCCGGGTCCTGGGCGGGAGCGGCGGGGCTCAACGGTTGTCTCCTGCGGAGGTGATGCCCTCGCGGAGAGGGCGCTGGCCGACGACGAACACGGCGACGGCGGGGATCATGGAGAGGACGACACCCGCGAGGACCACCGAGACGGAACCGGTGCCGAGGTTGCCCTGGAGGGAGACCAGTCCCAGCGGCAGGGTGTAGTTCTGGCCGGAGGTCTCCAGGATCAGCGGGCGGAAGAACTCGTTCCAGTGGTAGTTGAAGGCGAGCACGCCGACGATGGCGAGGCCCGGCCGGGCCAGCGGGGCGTACACGGACCGGAAGGTCCGCCAGGGCCCGGCGCCGTCCAGCATCGCCGCCTCGCCCAGGTCCTTCGGCATGCCGAGGAAGTACTGGCGCATCAGGAAGGTGCCGAACGCGGTCGGGAACGCCGGAACGATCAGACCGAGCAGGGTGTCGGTCAGGCCCATCGACTTCAGCACCAGGAACACCGGGACGATCGTGACCTGCAAGGGGACCATCATGGTCGCCAGGACCAGACCGAACAGCGGCTTCTTGAAACGGAAGTCGAGCCGGGCGAACGCGTAACCGGCGAGCCCCGCGGTGACCATCTGGCCGGCCGCGACCAACGCCGTCACGAGGGTCGAGTTCAGCGCGAGCAGCCACACGTCGATCTGCTCGAACACACCGTGGTAGGCGGCGGCACTGGGATGCGCGGGTATGATCCGCGGCGGCAGGTCGAACGACTCCGCCGGAGTGCGCAGCGAGGTGGACACGGTCCACACGACCGGCCCGAGGGTCAGCAGCGCGCACACCGCCAGCCCGGCGATCCGCGCCCACGGTCCGAGCGCGTACCGGGCGCGGCTGAGGGTCGGGGTTGCTTGGCTCATGGGACTCACCCGGCTCACTGGTAGTGGACGAAACGCCGGCTGAGCCGGAACTGGAGGGCGGTGACCGCCATGATCAGCACGAACAGCAGCACGCCCACCGCGGACGCCTCGCCGAACCGCAGCTGCTCGAAGGCCTTCTCGTAGATGACCATCACGACCGTGCGGGTGGAGTCGCCGGGGCCGCCGTCGGTGAGGACGTACGGCTGCTCGAAGACCTGGAGCGCGTTGATGATGCCGACCACCGAGGCCACCAGCAGGGTGGGGGAGAGCAGCGGCAGCGTGATGGCGAGGTGCTTGCGCGGGCCGGTCGCGCCGTCGAGCGCGGCGGCCTCGTGGATCTCCTTGGGGATGTTGTTCAGTCCGCCCACGAACAGCAGGAACGAGAAGCCGAACTGCTGCCACACGTACACGATGACCACCGTGGCCATCGCGCCGTGCTCGGAGGTCAGCCAGGGCACGGGGGCGATCCCGAACAGGCCGATCAGCCAGTTGACCACGCCGAAGTCCTGGTTGAACAGGTACTTCATCACGACCGAGATGGACGCGGCGGACAGCACGAGCGGGAAGAAGAACGCCGACCGGAACACCGACCGCAGCCATGCGGGCATCCGGCCGTTCAGCGTGAGGGCGAGCGCGAGGGCGATCAGCAGCTGCGCGGCGACCGCGAAGACCATGAACACCAGCGTGTTGCGGAAGGACACCAGAACGGTCGTATCGCCGTACACCTCCCGGTAGTTGGCCGCACCGGCGAAAGCGGGCGGGTCGATCACGTTCCAGTGGAAGAGGCTCAGCACGACCGAACCGGCGATCGGTACGACCGTGAAGACCACGATCCCGACCACCGTCGGCGCCAGGAACACCGCCGCCAGCAGCCGCGCCCCCCGCTCACGCGGTCCCGGGCGCACGGCCCGCACGGCCGGGCTCGCGGCGCGCGGCCGCACGGCGGAGATCCGGGTGTCCGTCATACGTCACGCTCCATGGCCTTCTCCAAGTCGCCCTGCATCCGGCGCAGCGCCGGTCCGACCGAACCTGGGCTCGACAGCGCCGTCCCGGTGTGCTTCAGCAGCACCTGGGTCACCTCGGCGACCTGCGGCGGGGCCGGGACGGGGCCGGTGTCGGGGAACCGGTCGAGGGTGTCGTAGAAGACCCGCCAGTGCGCCGGGCCGGTCTCCCGGTAGCGGTTCGCCGTCAGCATCGAACGGCGGGCCGGGGTGGTCTGGTTGGTGGTGAACAGCGTGCGCAGGGTGTCGCGGCGGGCCGAGTACTTGATGAACTCCCAGGCCGCGTCCTGCTGCTTCGAGGTGCGCAGCAGCGCGTAGCCGGCCGCGCCGAACTGGTGGCGCTGGGTGTGCCGGCGCGGGAAGTACTGCACGTCGAAGCCGTCGGCGCGCATCCCGGCCAGATGCAGGCCGCCCGCCCAGAAGCCGCCGGCCGGGGTGACCCCGACCCGGCCCGTGGAGAACACCCCGATGAGGTTCTGGCCGTTGCCGCCCTCGGGCCGGGTGCACAGTCCGTCGTGGACCAGGCCGGCGAGGTAGTCGTACGCCTCCACCACCAGGTCGTCCGTGGCCTGCGGCGTCGTCCAGCGGAAGCCGCCCCCGCGGCCCCGCCGCCGGTCCGCCGGGTAGAAGGCGTCCCACAGCCAGGAGCCGCCCGGCGCCTTGGACTCGGCGAGCAGGTTGGTGCCGTTCGCGAACAGCCAGGGGACCACCCCGCCCCACAGCCGGTTGGTCCAGAAGTACGGCGTGAAGTGCGAGTCGCTCGCCCTCTTCATCCGGCGCAGCAGCGCGGTGAAGTCGTCCCGCGTCCAGTCCCCGGCCGGGAACTCGGCGCCGGCGCGCCGCAGCACCCGGGTGTTGAGGTACATGTCGGCGGCGTTGAACTCGATCGGGAGCTGGTACAGGCTGCCCTCGTACATCATCGACTCCACCAGTGAGGGGTGGACGTCGGCGAAGTACTCCCGCAGTTCGGCCGCGTCCCGCCGCACCCAGCGGTCCAGGGGCACCCCCAGGTGGCGGGCGAACAGCTGCACCCCCTCGGTGGCCACGTAGACCAGGTCGGGCGCGGTGCCCGCCGCGATCTGCGTGAGGATCTTGGCGAAGAAGTCCGACCAGTCCACGGCCTGCACCGCGTTGATCCGGACCTTGATGTCGGGGTGCAGCCGGCGGAAGCCGTCGACCAGGGCGCGGACCCCGGCCGGGGCGAACGCGGACCCCAGGGTGGCGACGACCAGCGAGCCGTCGTCGCGGCCCGGGATGTCGGCTCCGGTGAGCCGGTCCCAGCTCGCGGCGGTGCCGGCGAGCGCGGCGGCCCCCGCGCCGTAGGCGCCGTAGCGCAGCAGGGCGCGGCGGGAGTAGAGCGAGTCGGTCATCCAAGCGTGCCTAACTCGTGTTAGTCGAGGGGTGATGCCCCAGATGATGAGAAGCGCGCCACAGCGGTGTCAAGGCGCGCGAACACTTGACCTTTAACGAGTTAGGTCTACAGTCCCTTGAGCCGATGACCCGTCAGGAAGGGGACACCGAACGATGCGTGGTCTGAGCAGAAGGGCCCTGTTCGCCTCCACGGCCGCCGGAGCCGGCGCGGCGCTGCTGCCCGCGGCGCCCGCCGGGGCGAGGCCGCGGCCCGGGGCGCCGGCCGGATGCGCGCGGTACCGCGCCGACTACCACTTCACCGTGCCCGACCAGTGGAAGAACGACCCGCAGCGCCCGGTCTGGATCGACGGTGAGTACCACTGCTACTACCTCTACAACGCCGACTACCTGGACGGCCGCGAGGGCACCGCGTGGCGGCTGGCCACCAGCACCGACCTCGTCTCCTTCACCGACCGGGGCATCGCCGTCCCCAAGGACACGACCGTCAACGGCGACGTGTGGTCGGGCTCGGCGGTGGTCGACACCACCGGCACGGCCGGCTTCGGCGCGGGCGCGGTCGTCGCCGTCGTCACCATGTCACCCGGCGGCGGCACCGACCACCAGGAGCAGTTCCTGTACTACTCGACGGACGGCGGCCGCACGTTCACGAACCACGGCACCGACCCCGTTCTCGCCAACCCGGGCGTCCTCGACTTCCGCGACCCCAAGATCATCCGAGACGACGACCACGACCGCTGGGTGATGGCCCTCGCCGAACGGAACAAGGTCGGCTTCTACCACTCGGCGGACCTCAGCTCCTGGACGTACGCCGGCGCTTTCGTCAAGGACGGCCTCGGTGTCCTCGAATGCCCCGACCTGTTCCGCATCACCGCCGACGACGGCGCCGTGAAGTGGGTGCTGGGCGTGAGCGCGGACGGCACCGGCTCGGGGCAGCCCGGCACCTACGCCTACTGGACGGGCTCGTTCGACGGCCGAGGGTTCACCGCCGACTCCGCCGACCCGCAGTGGCTCGACCACGGCTGGGACTGGTACGCGGCCGTCACCTTCGAGAAGCGGAACCCGGACGGCAGGGTCGACCCGGCCACCCGCCACGCCCTCGGCTGGCTGAACAACTGGGCCTACGCGCACACCACCCCCACCATCGACGGCGACGGCTTCAACGGCACCGACTCGATCGTCCGCGAGATCACCCTGAGGAGGACCGCCTCCGGCGGCTACCACCTCGCCTCCCGCCCGGTCCCCGCGCTCGACGCCTACGTCTCCCGGACCGTGCGCCTCGGCGACCTGACGGTCGACGGCACCCGCACGCTCGACCACACGGGCATCTCCTACGAACTGAGCACCGAGATCACCTGGTCCGAACTCACCGGCGCGGGCGTCCAGTTGCGCCGCTCCCCGGACGGCGTACGGCACATCGACGCCGGGGTGTACGGCGACTACGCCTTCCTCAACCGCCGCGGCACGGTCAACCCCGACACCGGCGGCACCCGGCAGGAGAGCCGCACCCCGTTCGACCGGTCCGCCGGCCGGGTGCGGCTGCGGATCCTCGTGGACCGCACGTCCGTCGAGATGTTCGTGGACGACGGCCGGTACGTGCACTCCGCCGAGGTGTTCCCCTACCTGGTCGACGACCGCCTGGCCCTGTTCAGCGCCGGCGGCACGGCCGTGTTCCGGAACACGGTGATACGGGAGTTCGCCGTGCCGGGGCAGAGGGTGTCACGATCTCCCCGGTAGCGGACACGGACGAGCACCGGAGGGCGCATGACGGCGGACAGGGCGACCGCGGACGGAACGGGTCACGTCACGGGCGTGGAGGTGCGGCCGGTCGCCGGGCACATCGGCGCCGAGATCACCGGCGTCGACCTCGCCGGGCCACTGGACGACGCGGTGACCGCGCTCATCAGGGACGCGGTGCTGCGCTGGAAGGTGGTGTTCTTCCGCGGCCAGCGGCTCGATCACGCCGGGCACATCGCCTTCGCGCGCCGCTTCGGCGAACCGGTGGTGCTCCCGCGCCGCGGACCGCACTCGCCGCCCGGCTTCCCCGAGATCGAGACCACCGCCGACCGGCTGGAACTGGGCGGACGGTACGGCATGGACCACGACGAGTGGCTGAGCCGGCGTCGGCACACCCTGCTGCGCGGCTGGCACTGCGACCACGGGGCCCGCGTCGACCCGCCGGCCGCGACCATCCTGCGCGCCGAGACCGTCCCGCCCTACGGCGGCGACACCACCTGGGCCAACCTGGCCGCCGCCTACGCCGGACTGTCCGCGCCGGTCCGCGCCTTCGCCGACGGCCTGCGCGCCGAGCACCGGCTCGGCGTCGGCTACCAGCCCCGGCCCGGCGACGACGCCTACCTCCGCCATCTGCTGGACCACCAGGTCGCCTCCGTGCACCCGCTGGTCCGGGTGCACCCGGAGACCGGGGAACGGGTGCTGTTCGTGAACGGCTACTACGTCGAGCAGATCGTGGACGTCTCCCGGCCGGAGAGCGCGGCACTGCTGGAGATGCTGCTGGAGCAGGCCGTGCGCCCCGAGTACACGGTCCGCTTCCGCTGGGAGCCCGGCAGCGTCGCCTTCTGGGACAACCGGGCCACGATGCACCTGGCGCCGAGCGACCACGCGCACGTGGGTTCCCGGCGGGTCATGCACCGGGTGATGCTCCGCGGTGAGGTGCCGGTCGGGGTGGACGGGCGGTGCTCCGAGCCGGTGACGGGCACGGAGGCGGGTCGCTGGTGACTCGGCGGGTGGGCCGCCGGCCCAGCGTCGTCGCCGGGCCGGGGCTGGGAGCCGACGCCGAGCCGGTCGGCGCGCACCGGGTGATGCTTCGTGGTGGGGTGCCGGCCGGGGTGGACGGGCGGTGCTCCGAGCCGGTGACGGGCATCGGGGCGGGTCGCCGGTGACTCAGCCGGCGGGCCGCCATCCCAGCGCCGGGCCCAGCCGCGTCGCCATGTCGGTCAGGATCTGCACGTAGTCCTCGTGCTCGAACGTGAACGGCAGCGCGAACGCCACCTCGTCGACCTCGCGGAACGCGGCGTGCGCGTGCAGCCGTTCGGCCAGTTCCGCGGAGGTGCCGACCAGGTCCGGTGCGAACAGCAGCCGCGCCGGGCCCTGCGGAGAGGCCGTCCGGGGCAGGCGCCCGGCGGCGTAGGCCGCGTACTTGGCGCGCTGCTCCGGTGTCGCCGAGTCGGTGGGGATCACCACCAGCCCTTGGGAGACGCGGGCCGCCTCCCCGTCCGGGTGATGGGCGCGGAACGCGCGGATGTGGGACAGCTGGATCTCCGCGAAGTCCAGGGGCGCCTCGGGGTCCTCCGCCTTGACGACGCTGCTCGTCAGGTAGTGCATGCCGTGCTCGCCGGCCCAGCGCGCCGAGCCGAGGCTGCCGCCGCCGTACCACAGCCGCCGGCCGAGCCCGGGGGAGTGCGGCTGGACGACGTCGCTGAAGACCTCGATGCCCTCCACCCCGCTGAAGTCGGTGGCGGGCTTGCCGCGCACCAGGTCCAGCAGCCGCCGCACGCGCTCGTAGGAGAAGTCCTCCGCGTCGGCGGTGTCCGGGTAGAGAGCGTCCTTGACCTGGTCGTAGTGCAGGGGCGGGCCCACGCTGACGCCCGGGTTCAGCCGGCCGCCGGACAGTATGTCCACCGTCGCCAGGTCCTCGGCGAGCCGCAGCGGGTTCTCCCAGCCGAGCGGTGTCACCGCGGTGCCCAGCGCGATCCGGCGGGTGCGCTGCGAGGCGGCGGCCAGCACGGCGACCGGGGACGATATGCCGTACTGGAGGTGCCGGTGGCGGACCCAGGCGCTGTCGAAGCCGAGCCGCTCGCCCAGCTCGATGATCTCCAGGGTGGACTCGTGGCCACGGCCCGGGTCCGCGGGGTCGAACAGGCCGATGGTGAGGAAGCCCAGCTTGCGCAGCGGGCGACGGGTGGACGGCACGGGCTCCTCCAGCGGTGGTACGTCGGCTCCGCACCGATTCTCGCAGGCGAGTGTGACAACCGTGTGATCAGTTCGGCCGGCCCGTGATCACGCGGTCCGGGGCAGCGGGATCACCACCTCGTCCTCCACCGGCGGGTCGAGTTCCTGCGCGCGGTTGCCGGTCGCGGCGAAGCAGCGCAGCCGGACCGCGTCGGGACCGACGTCCAGCCGCAGGAAGCACTTGAAGAAGGGCGGGCTGTAGGTGGCGGAGGACGGCGAGAACAACTGGGTGTAGATCTTGCGGACGGGCAGCCGGAACCGGGCGGGCCGGCCGGGGCGGCGGCCGGCACCGAGGAGGCTCGCGACCAGGCGGGCGCGGCGGGTGACCCGGACGTCCGGGCCGGGTGCGCGGGCCGGCTCGATGCCGAGCCGTTCGGCGATCACGGCCGTCGCCTCCGCCTCGGTGAGGGTGAAGAAGCGGCGCAGCCGGAGCCTGCGGCCGTACAGGCGGCTGTAGAACGCGAGCGAGTCGCCGCGCAGCGGGTAGCAGCGGAACGCTTCCTCGGTGACCCCGCCGACCGCGACCGGGGGGATGGTGTGCGTGGCGTGCATGAACGCCCCGCCGCCGCCCGCGACGACGTACTGGATCGTGCGGCCGTCCACGTCGACCGGGTACCGCTGGTAGTTGTGGATGTCGCCGCCGATCGCGGCCACGTAGCGGTGCTCGGGGGCCCGGACGATCTCGTCCACCGTGCCGCCGCCCTCGATGGGGCTGGGGTGGTGCTCCCCGTCGACGTACAACGGTGATCCGGTGACGAGGATCTTCGGCCGGGGTCCTTTCGATATCTCCCGCAGCCAGGCGCCCTGTTCGGCGTCGACCGTGCCCAGCAGACCGGTGTCGATGCCGACGATCCGCACCGGTCCCGCGTCGATCGCCCAGTACGGGCCCGGCTGTGCCGCCTGTTGACCGGGCCCGGCGCGCAACTCCCGTGCCATGGCCAGCCGTTGCTCGTCGGCGGGACGCGCCCGGTGCCACAGCAGGGAGCGCCACCAGGCGCCGGTGAGCGGGCGGGGCCGGGGCTCCGGGGCGGGCGGCGGGGGGTCGGCGCAGAAGACGCGCATGAAGGCGCCGAGGTCCTCGTACCAGTCGTGGTTGCCGGGGATCGCGTAGATCGGCGCGGGATAGTCCTGGTACGGCCTGAAGAACTTGTCGCCGTAGTCGTCGGCGCTGCCGACGGGATAGATCACGTCGCTGGCGATGACCGCGAAGTCGGTGTCCCGGCCCACCTGGAGGAACCCGGGCACGACGGCGTACTGGGAGTCGCCCCCCTCACCCGTGTCCCCGATGACCATGAAGGAGAACCGTTCCGGTACGTCCCGGCGGATCACCTTGTCCGCGGGCGCTCCCGCGGCCGCCCGGGAGGCCACCCAGCGGCTGCGCGTACGGCCGGTCGGGTCGCCGAACCAGGACGCCAGCACGCCGTTGCGGGCGGCCCACAGGACGCGCGGGTTCAGCCACGACAGCTTCTCGACGTGGTCCGGCATCAGCCGTCCGTAGGTGCCGGGTTCGGCCGCGCCCCAGCCGGCGCCCTGTGCGGTATCGCGTGAGGAGTCAGACACGCGGTGCACGGTAACAACGCGCCGGTCAGCGGCGGAACGCCGGGGTCACGCCCAACGCGCCTGCATGCTCGGCCGGTTCGGGGCACGCCACCCTCCGCGGGACGGCGCGCACCTTGCTCGCGGTGGGCGACGCGGTGACCGTGGGTCCGACCGCGTGCCCCGCGTGTTCCGCGACGGCCTGCGGGCCGGGGACCGGGTTCCGGGTGCCACCGGGTGACCGGTACGACGCCGGCGTCGACGTAGGCGGCCGCCCTCGCGGGGGAGGAGGAGAGCGGCGTCCGGGCGTGTGCCGGGACCATCGGGTCGTCGTCAGACCTCCAGGAACTGCCGGCTGCCCGCCCCACGGACCAGGTGGGTGACGACGCGGCGCGGGGAGGCGCGGCTGCCGCGGGCGATGGGGTTCGCGCGCGCGGGGCGATAGGGAAAACCCTCGATTGACTCGCCGTTGGGTGACATGGCTCGGTCAATGCTGTCATTCTCCCTCAGCACGCTGATCCACCCCACCCGTTCCTGGATCACGGTCCCGCACAGCTCAGCTCACCCCGGGCAGCAGACCCGTCTGCCCGTCTGTCACCGGCCGCCGACCCGCGGCCGCAGCAGGAGGAGTACGAGTGAGTCCCCACAGACCCCTTCCCCACAAGCGGGCCACGCTAGGAGCCGCCCTGGTCTCCACCGCGGCCTTCCTCGCCGTCGGCCTCCAGGCGGTCCCGGCCACCGCCGCACCGACCGCCGCCCACCCCGGCCCGCTGCGCACCGGCGGCCTGGAGGCGAAGCTCAGCCCGGCCCAGCACCAGGCGCTGATCAAGAGCGCCCGGCAGCAGACCTCCACGACCGCCCGCACCCTCGGCCTCGGCGCCCAGGAGAAGCTGGTCGTCAAGGACGTCGTCAAGGACAACGACGGCACCCTGCACACGCGGTACGAGCGCACGTACGCCGGACTGCCCGTCCTCGGCGGCGACCTCGTCGTGCACACCCCGCCCGCCTCGCTGGCCAAGGGCACGGTGAGCGCCACCTTCAACAACAAGCGCACGATCAAGGTGCGTTCCACCACCGCGACCGTCAGCAAGGCCGCCGCCGCGACCACGGCCCTGAAGGCCGCGAAGACCCTGCGCGCCGAGAAGCCCACCACCGACAGCGCCCGCAAGGTGATCTGGGCCGGCAGCGGCACCCCGAAGCTCGCCTGGGAGACGGTGGTCGGCGGCTTCCAGGACGACGGCACGCCCAGCCAGCTGCACGTCATCACCGACGCCGGCACCGGCAAGGAGCTGTACCGGTACCAGGCCGTCAAGACCGGCACCGGCAACACCCAGTACAGCGGCACCGTCACCCTGAACACCACGCTGTCGGGATCGACGTACCAGCTCAACGACACCACGCGCGGCGGCCACAAGACGTACAACCTCAACCGGGCCACCTCCGGCACCGGCACCCTGATGACCGACGCCGACGACGTCTGGGGCGACGGGACCGGCTCCAACACCCAGACCGCGGGCGCCGACGCCGCCTACGGCGCGCAGGAGACCTGGGACTTCTACAAGAACACCTTCGGACGCAGCGGCATCCGCAACGACGGCGTCGCCGCCTACAGCCGCGTCCACTACAGCAGCGGCTACGTCAACGCGTTCTGGGACGACAGCTGCTTCTGCATGACCTACGGCGACGGCTCGGGCAACACCCACGCCCTGACCTCGCTGGACGTGGCCGGCCACGAGATGAGCCACGGCGTCACCTCCAACACCGCGGGCCTCGACTACAGCGGCGAGTCCGGCGGCCTGAACGAGGCGACCTCCGACATCTTCGGCACCGGCGTGGAGTTCTACGCCAACAACAGCTCCGACCCCGGTGACTACCTCATCGGCGAGAAGATAGACATCAACGGCAACGGCACCCCGCTGCGCTACATGGACAAGCCGAGCAAGGACGGCGGTTCGGCGGACAGCTGGTACTCCGGGGTCGGCAACCTCGACGTGCACTACTCCTCCGGTCCGGCGAACCACATGTTCTACCTGCTGTCCGAGGGCAGCGGCACCAAGGTCATCAACGGCGTGACCTACAACAGCCCGACCTCCGACGGCGTCGCCGTCACCGGCATCGGCCGCGACGCCGCGCTGAAGATCTGGTACAAGGCGCTGACGACGTACATGACGTCCAGCACCAACTACGCCGGCGCCCGCACCGCCGCCCTCAACGCCGCCGCCGCGCTGTACGGCACCAACTCCACGCAGTACGCGGGAGTGGGCAACGCCTTCGCCGGCATCAACGTGGGCAGCCACATCAACCCGCCGAGCAGCGGGGTGACCGTCACCAACCCGGGCAGCCAGTCCTCCACCGTCGGCACCGCCGTGAGCCTGCAGATCCAGGCGAGCAGCACCAACAGCGGCGCCCTGACGTACAGCGCCTCCGGTCTGCCGGCCGGCCTGTCGATCAACAGCTCGACCGGTCTGATCTCGGGTACGCCCACCACGGCGGGCACCTCCAGCACCACGGTCACAGTGAAGGACTCCACCGGCGCGACCGGCACCGCCACCTTCGGCTGGACGGTCAGCGCGACCGGCGGCGGCTGCAGCTCCACCCAGCTGCTGAGCAACCCCGGTTTCGAGTCGGGCAGCACCGGCTGGACCGCGACCAGCGGCGTCATCACCACGGACAGCGGGCAGGCGGCCCACAGCGGGTCCTACAAGGCCTGGCTGGACGGGTACGGCTCCTCGCACACCGACAGCGTCTCCCAGTCGGTGACGATCCCGGCGGGCTGCAAGGCCACCCTGACCTTCTACCTGCACGTCGACACCGCCGAGACCACCACCAGCACCCAGTACGACAAGCTGACGGTGACCGCGGGTTCGACGACACTCGCGACCTACTCGAACCTCAACGCGGCCTCCGGCTACACCCAGAAGACCTTCGACCTGTCCTCGCTGGCGGGCCAGACGGTCACGCTGAAGTTCAACGGCGTGGAGGACTCCTCGCTGCAGACCAGCTTCGTCGTGGACGACACGGCCCTGACGACCGGCTGATCCCGCACTGACGACAGCGGTCCCGCACCCGGCCGTCCGGGTGCGGGACCGCTCGCGTGTCAGCTCAGCGGATCAAGCGTCAGATACGCCTGCTGCGGGCTGCCGTCGTGCACCAGGGACTCCTGGTTGCCGACGTCGTCGAAGGCGAACGCGTACGCCTTCCCGTCGGCCGTCTGCGCGTGGATCGCGCGCGCGTAGTGGTTGGTCACCGCGTCCCGGTAGAAGTTCGCGGTCGTGGTGTCCGGCTGGCTGGGGTTCACCAGCAGGGTCGACCGGTTGAAACCGGCGCACAGCGTGCGGGAGATGGGCCCGCGGACGTTGTCGTTGGGCGCGTCCAGCAGCTTGTGGCAGCCGAAGATGCTGGCCGCGTCGGGCTTCTGGAAGCTGGTGACGACCGCGCCGGAGGAGTTGGTGAAGTTCATGACGTTCCCGGAGACACGGCCGTAGTACTTGGTGTTCGGCTGGTCCGCGAACGGCGTGACGGTCAGCGTCGACGTCGTGTACTTCTGCCAGACCCGGTTCACGTAGTCGTCCATCGCGTTCGCCGGCAGCGCGCCGGTCTCCACCCCGTACAGCGGGGACAGCGCGCGCAGCACGGTGCCGTCGGGACGGGCCTGGATCAGGCCCGCCCAGCCGCCCGGCTGCGCGCGGAGCGTGCTGAAGAAGCCGTTCCAGCCGCCGGACTTCAGGTGCCCGGTGCTGTTGACGCTGCCGTCGGCCCGCTGCACCCCGACCGCGTACGGCGCCGAGAACATGTCCACCTGGGTGCTGTTGAGCCACAGCCCGGAGTCGTCGAGCGTGTACTCCGACCAGTTGAACAGGATGTTCCGGTTGGGGTCGGACGGGTTCTGGACGGCCGGCTGCACCAGTCCGCCGGTGGTGAGCCGGAAGTCGAGCTTCTGGCCGTACGAGAAGTAGACGCGGCCGGAGAACTTGGGGATGCGGATGGTCGTGGACTGCCCGGCGGCCGGGCCGGGTATCGCCGCGTCCGGTGCGGGGGTCGGCGGATTGCCGCCCGCCGGCCAGGCGTGGAAGGCGCCGCTCGCGTCGGCCCAGCCCTGCCGTCCCGAGGACAGCTGGGTGCCGAGGTCGTAGATGTACACCGGCTCGGAACGGCCCGAGTTGTTCGTGATCTTCAGCGGGATGGTGTCGGGGACGGCGGCACCGGCGCGCTGCGGTGCGCCGAGGCCGAGCAGTCCGCCGAGCAGCGCCGCGGCGGCGGCCAGGGGGAGCGCGCGACGGGGAAGCGCGCGGCGGATGGACCTGTGGAGCACTCTCCACCTCCGTGTGGGGTCGGGGTCGTACGGAATTGGTCCGTACCTGCTTGAGAGCGCTCTCAGATTCATGCCGAGACGAGTGCATGTCAATGACATGGACAAGATCGGCCCGGCGCCCGCCGTCGGGAGGGCGCCGGGTCCGGCGTCGGGACGTGCCTGGGACGAGGTCAGAACGTGCGCTCGAGCAGACCGAGCAGCGCCGCCCAGTGCCGCTCGTCGGCCTCCCGGTCGTAGGCCGGGGTGTCCGCCTGGGTGTAGCCGTGGTGGGCGCCGGTGTACACCTCGCAGGTGTGCCGCACCCCGGCGGCGGTCAGCGCCTCCTCGAAGCGCGCCACCTGCTCCGGGGGCAGCGACGGGTCCTCGTCGGCGTGCCCGAAGTAGAGCTCGGCGGTGATGGCCGGAGCCTGGAGGTGGGGGCTGTCCGGGTCGTCGGTGGCGAGGCGCCCGCCGTGGAAGCCGGCCCCCGCGGCGACCCGGTCCGGGTGAGCGCCCGCGGTCCACAGCACGAGCCGGGCGCCCATGCAGTAGCCGGTCAGCGCGACCGGGCCGCCGGCCGCGACCGGGCTGTCGGCCAGCCACCCCAGGTAGGCGTCCGCGTCCCGCCTGACCTGGTCCGGCGTCAGTCCGGTCACGATCGGACCGAGCCGCTCCCAGAGGGTCGGGTCGGCGCTGGGGTCGATGAACTCGGGCAGCTGAAGGACCGGTGCCCGGCCCAGGCGGTAGAACACGTTCGGCACCAGCACCGTGTATCCGGCACCGGCGAGCCGGTCGGCCATCGACCGCAGGTACGGCCGCAGACCGTAGGCGTCCTGGTAGAAGAGGACGGCCGGACGGGGCCGGCCGTCGGCCGGATGGACGAGGTAGGCGTCGGCGACGCCGTCCTCGGTGGGGATGTCGACGGCGGTCGCCTGGACATCGGTCATGGTGAGAAGGCCCTCCCTCGGGGATGGGCGCGGGCGGCGGGTGCCCGCCCGGCGCCGCGGCTACGGCCATGCTGCCACGCAAGATCCAGTCCGGCGCACCCGGTGCCCTGGCGCTCACGCGCGGGGCGGTGAAACGCGGCCGGTGGCACTTGCGCGCGGTGGGTGGTGCTCGGGGGGCTCGCCTGGTGCTGGTGCTGGTGCTGGTGCTGGTGCTGGTACCGGTGCTGGTCGGCACCGGTGGCGCTGTGTGCGCGGTCGGTGTGCGCCCGCCTCCGTGCGGCCTCCGTGCCGTTCGCGCTGAGCGGCCGGGGTGCTCGCCCGGCGGGACCCGGTGTCCCGGGCGCTCACTCGAAGCGGCTGGTGTCCCCGGCGCCCCGTCGGACGATCTCCGCCTCTCCGCTGGAGAAGTCGACCACCGTCGTCGGTTCGGTGCCGCAGTCGCCGGAGTCCACCACGGCGTCCACCACGTGGTCGAGCCGGTCCTTGATCTCCCAGCCCTGGGTCAGCGGCTCCTCCTCGTCCGGCAGCAGCAGCGTGCTGGACAGCAGCGGCTCACCCAGCTCCGCCAGCAGCGCCTGGGTGACCACATGGTCGGGGATGCGCACGCCCACGGTCTTCTTCTTCGGGTGCTGAAGCATGCGCGGCACCTCGCGGGTGGCCGGCAGGATGAACGTGTAGCTGCCCGGTGTCGACGCCTTCACGGCCCGGAACACGTCGTTGTCGACCCGGACGAACTGGCCGAGCTGCGCGAAGTCCCGGCACATCAGGGTGAAGTGGTGCCGGTGGTCCAGCCGGCGGATGGAACGGATCCGGTCCGTGCCGTCCCGGCTGCCCAGCCGGCAGCCGAGCGCGTAACAGGAGTCGGTCGGGTATGCGATGAGCGCCCCCGAACGGACCGCGTCGGCGACCTGGCCGATGCTGCGCGGCTGCGGGTTCTCGGGGTGCACGTCGAAGTACTTCGCCATCTGCTGAGCTTATGCCGTCCCGGGGCGCCGGACGGATACCTATGATCTCATACCTGTTTGACATGGGTATGACCTCATACCTATCGTTGCGGTCGTGTCCTCCCCGCCCGGATCCAGCGCCCCCCAGCGGGACGTCGACAGCGTCGCCCCGGCGCTCGCCGACGCCCTGCCCGCGCTGCACCGGGCCCTGGACCGGCTGGTCGCCCGCGACTACGCCCTCCCCAAGCCGCCCGAGGGCCACCTCAATCTGCTCCGCCACGTCGCCGAGCACGAGGGCGCCACGGTCCGCGAGGCCGCCGACGCCCTGCTGATGAAGCCCAACAACGTCAGCGCGCTGGTCTCCCAGCTGACCGAGCAGGGGCTGTTGGAGCGCCGGCAGGACAGCGCCGACAAGCGCGTCGTCCGTCTGCATCCGACGGCGGTGGCCCGGCGGCGCCTCGGTGAGGTGCGCGCCCTGCAGGTCTCCCACCTCACGGAGGCCCTGCTGTCGCTGACCGAGGGCGAGATGGACGCCCTCGGCTCGGCCCTCGGCGCCCTGCAGTCGCTGACGCGCGGGCTCCGCTCCGCCGCCCACTGAGCCGCAGCCCCCTTGTCCGGCCGCTGTAGCCCCCTGTCCGGCCGGCGCCCGTGCGTGCCGTCGCCGGCCGGGGGCGCGGGCCGGCGCGGGCGTTCCCCTCCGTCACGCATCCCTTTCCGCATCCCCGTACCAGACGAGGCTTCTCCATGCCGTCCACCTCCGTGGATCACTCCGCCGTGCCCGCGTCGCCGGCCTCCTCCGGATCGCCCACGGCGCCGGTCACCGCCGCCGCCCGGCGGCGCGCCAACCCCTGGCTCACCCTCTGCGCGGTCGCGTTCGGCCTGTTCATGGTCCAGCTCGACGGATCCGTCGTCGCGATCGCCAACCCCGAGATCGGCCGCGAACTGCACGCGTCCACCGCCCAGTTGCAGTGGGTGACCAACGCCTACCTGCTCGCCCTCGCCGCCACCCTGATCCTCGGCGGCAAGCTCGGCGACCGGTTCGGCCGGCGCACCTTCTACCTCGCCGGCGTCGCCGGATTCGCGCTCTCCTCCGTCGCCATCGGCCTGTCCGGCTCCATCACCGGGGTCGTCGCCTTCCGCGCGCTCCAGGGAGTCTTCGGCGGCCTGCTCATGCCCAACACCCTCGGCCTGCTGCGGGCGGTGTTCCCGCCGCGCAGGTTCGGTATGGCGGTGGGCATCTGGGCGATGGTCTCCGCCGTCTCCACGGCGCTCGGCCCGATCGTGGGCGGCCTGCTGGTGGAGCACGTCAGCTGGGAGTCGGTGTTCTACATCAACCTGCCCATCGGCGTACTCGCCTGTGCCTTCAGCGCGTTCGTGCTTCCGCAGTCGAGGAACGCGACCGGACACCACCGCTTCGACGTCACCGGGGTCGTCCTGCTCACGCTCGGCCTGCTGAGCGTCGTCTTCGGTGTCGTCAAGGGCGAGACGTGGGGCTGGGCGTCCGCCGGGACGTGGGGCGCGATCCTCGCCGGCCTGCTCCTCCTCGTCGTCTTCGGCCGCCACGAGACGCGTGTCGAGCACCCGCTGCTGCCGATGCGGCTCTTCCGCAGCCGCGACCTGACGGTGGGCACGGTCATCACCGCCCTGAACTTCTTCGTCATGCTGGGCGTGATCTTCTTCGTCATGCTCCACCTGCAGAACGTGCGTGGCCTGACGCCCGTCCAGGCAGGGGTCCGCACCCTGCCGCTGAGCCTCGCCTCGCTCGTCGCCTCCCCGCTCGGCGCCGCCCTGACCGGGCGCTTCGGCGCCCGCTTCTGCATGCCGCTCGGCATGGTGCTCCAGGCGGCGGCCTGCTTCACCATGCTCAGCTGGTCCGGCGACTCCCCGTACGCCACCATGTGGCCGCCGTTCGTCGCGCTCGGCCTCGGCGTCGGCATGGTGCTGTCCGCCTCCTCCGACGCGATCGTCGGCAACGCGCCCGTACGGGACGGCGGTGTGGCCGGCGGACTCCAGGCCACCACCCTGCAGATCGGCGGCGCCCTCGGCACGTCCGTGCTGGTCTCCGTCATCAGCGCCCGCGTCGGCACCACGCTGCGGACCGAGCTGACCGGCGCGGGCGTGCCGCAGACCCTGGCCGGGAAGCTGGCCGAGGCCAAGGACGCGGTGGCGATGGGGGTCGCCCCCGTCTCCGGCACCATGCCGAAGCCCCTCCGGGCGGCCGTGACCGAGGCCAGCGCACGGGCCTTCCTGAACGGCCTGCACACCGCCGCGGCCCTCACCGGCACCCTCTGCGTCCTGGGCGCACTCCTGGCGGCGGCCGCGATGAGCCGCGGGAGGACCGCCGAGGCGGAGTGAGGGACGGACGGTACGGCGACGAGGGGCCGCGAACGCGACGGCGCGCGGCGCCTGCTCACGAGCACCGCTTGCCCGGCGGACGCGCCCCCGCCGCCGCAGCCCCTGATCGGCCCGCAGCCCCTGATCGGCCCGCTGGGCCTGACCGGTCCGCTGGGCCCGATCGGTCCGCTGGGCCCGACCGGTCTGCTCGGCCGACTGGCCCGACCAGCCGGATCGGCCTGCCGGGCCTGACCGGTCCGATTGGCTCGATTGGCTCGACTGGCTCGACTGGTCTGACCGACCCGACCGGCTTGAGCAGCCGATCAGTCTGCCCGGTCCGCCCGGCCCGATCAGTCCGACCGGCCGACAGGCTCGACCGGCCCGATCAGTCCGACCGGCCGACAGGCTCGACCGGCCCGATCCGTCTGACCGGCCGACCAGCTCGCCCGGTCCGCCCGGTCCGCCCGGTCCGACCGGCTCATTGGCTCGATTGGCCTGACCGGCTCGACCAGGGCCTGACCGGTTCGCCCGGTCCGACCAGGCGACCGGCTCGCCTGATCCGCTTGGTCCGACCGGCTCATTGGATCGATTGGCTAGACCGGCTAGACCGGCTAGACCGGCCTGACTGACCCGCCTGGCCCAACCGGCTCGACCAGCCCGACCGGTCCGCCCGGCCCGATCAGCCCGCCCGGCTCGACCGCCCTGACCGGCCCGCCGGGCCCGACCGGCCGACCAGCCAGACGAGCCCACCGGCCAGGCCAGCCCAACCAGCCCAACCCCCGACCGGCCGGCCAGGCCGACCGCACCCACTGGCGGCCCCGATTTGTCGTTCTGTCGGCCTGGCCGGCCGGCCTGCCCGGCACGATGGGCCCGGTCGGCACTCCACCCGCCCCGGCGGCGGCTGTCCGCCCGGGGCTCTCCCGCCTCGGGCGCAGCGCAGGGGCGAAGAGCCGGGCGTGTGGGCCGTAAGCGCGCAGGTCGCGGAGGACCGGCGCCGGGCGGCACCGCCAGCCGTCCCCCCCGTTTCCGGTTCCCGTTGGGAATGAGCCGGAACTCGTGTGCGTACGTCCCGGGTTCCAGGGCAACCGGCTTCTTAGTCGCCCAGGGCCTTCCCCCCGCCCGGGGCGCGGCGTCTCCGCCGGCGGCCACCCCCCCCAGGCCGCCGGCGGAGCCATGCCCGCCGGCACCGGCCCGCGGACCGTCGACCTCCGGGGCCTCAGGGGCCTCGGCTCGCGGGGAACTGACCGTACGGTCACGTCCAGCCGGCGCGTCACGGCGGGGGAGAGGGTGCGGAGGTCCGGCTCCGGGGCCGACGGGATCGATGGGCCGGACGGGCCGTACCGGACGGCGACGGACGCGGCCGGTACGGCGGCCGGGGCGGGTCCCGCCGTGAGGGGCACGTACAGCGTTCCCGCCTCGGCACGTGGGAGGCGACCGTGCGCGGGGCGGACGTCGGAGCCCGGACCGGCCCAGCACAGGAGCGCCCGGCACGCCCCCCGGCCCGAGCCCGGGAGGCTCCCGACCCGACGTAATGCTTGTCCGACGGGTGGAACGTCTCGTTCGGGCGATGGAGTCACCCGACCCGGTGAGCGCGCGGTCCGGGGCGTACCGGTGGCGGGTCCCGGGCGTTGCCCCGGCATGGACCGCTTGGACTGGATGGACCGGATGGAGCGCATGGACCGGATCCGCCGGCTGCGCCAGATGGACCGTACCGGGGAGCCGATCTACGCCGGGCTCGTCGCGGAGTGGCGGGCGCAGGGGCGGACCGTCCCCGCCGAGCCGGACGCGCTGTGGGCCGCCCTCTCCGGCCGCACCCGCGGCGCCCGGCGCGAGGCCAGGCACCTGTGAACCGTCACCGGTACGGCGCGCACAGCGGGGCGAGCACCGCCAGCGTGCCGTTGGCCTGTCGCAGCGCCTCCTCCAGGGCGCCGGGCGCGTGCAGCGTGCCGGTGCCGTCGGGCGGCACGAGCCACTCCAGGGAGCGCGCCGGCCGGTAGGGCGGCGGCACGGTGACCCAGGAGCCCCTGGTCGCGTACCGCAGCCCGGCGCCGATCCAGCCGCCGGCCGGGTCCGGCGGCAGGAAGAACCCCACCCTGCCCGCCGTCGTGTCCACCAGCGTCGGGCCCGGCACCGGCAGGCCGGGCCGCCACAGCAGGTCCAGGGCGAGCAGTCCCAGCCGGTCGGGGACGCTCAGCACGTCCCAGAAACGGCCCGCCTCCAGCAGTGCGACGCCCTCGCCGTGGTCCCATTTCCATTTGCAGGCGCGCGGGTCGGCCGACGCCGCCGCCAGCCACTCCACGCCCCGCGTCCACATCGTGTTCGTCATGCACTGCTCCGGGTGTCCTCGCTCGCCTGCCCGGGCGCAGGGAACGGCCGTTTCCGGGCAGTTCGCGCGTCCGCACGCCAACCCGGCATATGCATGGTTGTAGATATTTCTATGTGGCGGAAGGGGTGGCGTGCCCTGGCGTTTGAGGCGGGACGTTCGAACTCCGTGCGCTGGTTCGTCAGTCGGAGCACGGGGATGCGTCACTCGTCCGAGGGAGGGAGCACGCTCGGAACGCTTGTTTCGAGTGTGATGACAATCGATTCGAGCGTCAGACCTTGAGCTACGCATCGTTTCCGTCGTACGCTCACGGCATTCCCTTCCCGTCTCTGTCGAGGTGTCCCATGGACCGCACGCGTCTGCCCGCCCTTATGGCCCGCGAGAGCGCCGAGGCCGAACGCCGCAACCCGCGCTCCCGGGCGGCGTACGCGCGCGCCGACCACCTCTTCGGCCGGGTGCCGATGACCTGGATGAACAAGACCGCCGGTGCCTTCCCGCGCTACCTGGCGGGGGCGCGCGGCGCCCGGGTCACCGACGTCGACGGTCACGCGTACATCGACTTCTGCCTCGGTGACACCGGCGCGATGGCCGGCCACTCACCCGCCCCCGTCACCGAGGCGATGCACCGCCGGTACGCCGAACTGGGCGGGGCCACCGCCATGCTGCCCACCGAGGACGCCGAGTGGGTCGGGGCAGAACTGACCCGCCGCTTCGGCCTGGCCCGCTGGAGCTTCTCGCTCACCGCCACCGACGCCAACCGCTGGGCGATCCGGCTCGCCCGTGCCGTCACCGGCCGGCCGAAGATCCTCGTCAACAGCTACTGCTACCACGGCAGCGTGGACGAGTCGCTGATCGTCACCGGCCCGGACGGCACCGGCACCGCCCGCCCCGGCAACGTCGGCGCGCCCTGCGACGTGACGCTGACCAGCAGGGTCGCCGAGTTCAACGACCTCGCCGGGCTGGAGCGGGAGCTGGCGCACGGCGACGTCGCCGCCGTACTGATGGAGCCCGCCCTCACCAACATCGGCATCGTGCTGCCCGAACCCGGCTACCTCACCGGCGTCCGCGAGCTGACCCGGCGCTACGGCGCCCTGCTCATCAACGACGAGACGCACACCTTCTCCGCCGGGCCCGGCGGCTGCACGGCCGCCTGGGACCTGGAGCCCGACCTGCTCACCATCGGCAAGGCGATCGGCGGCGGCATCCCGGCCGGCGCCTACGGCCTCTCCGCCGAGCTCGCCGACCGGCTGCTCGGCCGCACCGACCTCGATCTCGTCGACATGGGCGGCGTCGGCGGCACCCTCGCGGGCAACGCGCTGTCGGTCGCGGCCACCCGCGCCACCCTGGAGCACGTGCTGACCGACGAGGCGTTCGCCCGGATGGCGAGCCTCGCCGAGCGCTTCGAGGCGGGCGTCCGGGCGGGCATCGAGGCCCACCGGCTGCCCTGGTCGGTCAGCCGGCTGGGCGCCCGTACCGAGTACCGCTTCACCTCCCCGGCCCCGCGCACCGGCACCGAGTCCGCGGCGGCCTCCGACCCGGAGCTGGAGGACTACCTGCACCTCTACCTCGCCAACCGGGGCATCCTGCTGACCCCGTTCCACAACATGGCGCTGATGTGCCCGGACACCACCGAACAGGACGTCGACACCCACACCGAGGTGTTCGCCGCCGCGCTCGCCGAACTGGCCGGCTGAGGCGGGGAGCCGGACGGGATGAAGGACATGGACGAGATCGACCGGGCCATCCTGCGCGAGCTGCAGACCGACGGCCGTATCGCCTACGCCGACCTCGGCCCCAAGGTCGGGCTGTCCGCGTCGGCGGCCCGGCAGCGGCTCCAGCGGCTGCTGGACTCCAAGGCGGTCCAGGTGGTCGGCGTCACCGACCCCATGGCCATGGGCGGACAGGCCATGGCCCTGCTCGGCATCGGCGTCGACGGCGACCCCCGGACCGTCGCCGACACCCTCGCCGAGCGCCCCGAGGTCGTCTACTCGGTGCTCACCTCGGGTGGCTTCGACCTCTTCGCCGAGGTGGTCGCACCCGGCCCGAAGGCGCTGCTCGACTTCGTCAACGACGTGGTGCGCCCCATCGAGGGGGTCCGCGAGGTCCGGTCCTTCCCGTACTTCGGCATCCACACCCACCGCTTCCTGTGGGACGTGGGCTGACCGGCGGGGACGACGGGGTCAGTCGGCGGACGGCCCGGGCGTCAGCACCAGCATGGTGACGTCGTCGCGGACCGCGTAGCGCCGCCGGGCCAGGTCCGCCCACACCGCGCCGGGCAGCTCGGCGGACGGGACGCCGGACAGGGCGGCCAGCCGCTCCGGCAGCGGGTAGAAGGCGCCGTTGCCGTCCCGTGCCTCCCCCACGCCGTCGGAGGCCAGGAACAGCCGGTCGCCCGGTCCGAGCGCCACGGTGGTCTCCTTCGGCGGATCGACCCCCATCAGCCCGATGCCGAGCGGCGGACCGGGCGCGGCGGTCACCTCCCGGGCCTGTCCCTCGTGCAGCAGTACCGGCACCGGATGACCGCAGGCCACCAGCCGGACCGCGGCCGTGTCCGCCGCGAACTCCAGCAGCAGGGCCGTCGCGAACAGCTCCCCGTCCCGGACGCCCGCCGAGTCCACCGCGAGCCGGCGGTCCAGCCGGGCGGCCACCGACTCCAGGTCCGGCTGGTCCAGGGCGGCCTCCCGGAAGGCCCCGAGCAGCGACACCACCGTCGCGACCGCCGCCAGCCCGTGCCCCCGCACGTCACCCATCACCGCGCGCACGCCGTACGGCCCCTCGCGCACGTCGAAGAAGTCGCCGCCCACCAGCGTCCCGTCCTGCGCGGCCCGGTAGAAGGACGCGCACCCCACCCGCCCGACCCGGTCCGGCAGCGGCGGCAGCACGGCCCGCTGCACCGCCTCGCCGATCGCCCGCTCGGTGTCGAGCTGGGCGTCCCGGTGGCTGCGCACATAGGACACGAACACGCTCAGCGCGGCCACGAACGCGATGGTGAGCACGTCCGTGTTGCCGGGGAGGTTCAGATGGGTGGCGGGGAGGTTCAGCACCACGATCGCGCCCACACCGAGCAGACCGGTCATCAGCGGGCCGTAGGACAGGACCGCAAGCGGCGGGATGGCGCCCAGCAGGAAGCCGAGGTCGCGCGCGTGCGACGTGACCATCGTGGCCGAGCCGACGGCCGCGAGCAGCAGCACGGGCAGCACCCGGATCCACCACGGCGGCGGCGCGCCCCGCAGCCACCCGCGGTCCTCCCGGTCCCCGCGCGACGACCGGCCGCGCACCGAATCCACATCCCCAAGTTACGCCGCTCCCGGCGTACCGCGCGGCACGGGAGACCCGCCGGACGCGGTGCGGAAACAGCCCTCGGGAAAACGGTGGACCCCGGTCGGCCGAACCCCTAACCTGTGATCACCACGCCCGGGACGGACGGACGAAGGAGGCGAGTGTCATGTGGATCACCACCATCCAGCGCTCCCCCCTCCCCGTGCCGCGGGCGTGTCACGTCTGAGCAGACCGGGAGCGCGCACACCGTACGCATCCCGGAGGATTCCTTGACCGACCTGGTCATACGCACGCTCGACGAGAGCAGCGCGCACCTTTTCCGCACCATGCCCGACCCGCTCGCGCTGAGCGACAAGCACCGCGACACCCGCTACCGCCCCGACTGGCAGCGCATCGCCCTGCGTGACGGCCGCACCGTGGCGCGCGCCGCCTGGTGGGGCCGCCCCGAGGACCCCGAGCCGCTCGTGATCAACTGGTTCGACGTCGCCGAGGGCGAGGAGGAGGCGGGCGCCGAGCTGCTGCGGACGGCACCCTGGCAGACACCCGAACTCGAACTCGACCTGCCCACCGGCTGGCGCGACGACCCGCTGCGCCGGGACGCGGTGGCCGTCCGGGAGGATGCCGCCCGCCAGGCCGGCTACACCCCCCTGGTGCAGCGCTTCCTGTACCGCTGGACCCCGGACCGGGGACTGCCCGAGCGGCCCGGCCGGCTGCTGTTCACCGCCGAACCGGACGACGACGTGTTCCTCGGCCTGCTGCGCCGCATCGCCTCCGGCACGCTCGACGCCCACGCCCGCCGGGCCATCGAGCAGGGAGGCGTGGACCAGGCGGCGCGGGAGGACCTGGAGATCCTGCGCTGGTTCCCGTCACCGCGCGAGTGGTGGCAGATCGCGCGCACCCCGGAGGGCGACCCGGTCGGCATCCACATCCCGGCGCGCAACCCCGGCGGGCCGTGCGTCGCCTTCGTCGGCGTCGTACCGGAGCACCGGGGCCACGGCTACGCCTACGACCTGCTCGCCGAGTGCACCCACTTCCTGGTCGGACAGGGCGCCGAGTTCATCGCGGCCGCCACCGACCAGGGCAACGTCCCGATGGCCGCGCACTTCACCAAGGCCGGCTATCCCGTCGTACGGGAACGCGTCAACTACTGGACCGACCACGAGGCGGCGGCCGGGTGACGCGCTGAGCGCGCGGTGACCCGCGGCGCCGGGGGCGGGGGCCGGCCCCGCCCCCCCCCCCCGGGGCGGCGGGGCCCCTCGCCCGTACCCAAACCCTCATCAAGGGCACAGGCGGCATCGGCACGGTCCGCAG